>NZ_JBFOHL010000002.1:0-416293 GCF_040812275.1 Rhodanobacter geophilus
CACCGAGCATATGAAGGCCGCCGTTCGATCCAAGGTGGAACACCCGTTCCGGGTGGTGAAGCGGCAGTTTGGCTACCAGAAGGTACGCTTCAAGGGGCTGCTTAAGAACACCGCGCAGATACTAACGCTGTTTGCGCTGTCGAACCTGTGGATGGCGCGACGAACGTTGCTGGCTGCTGCAGGGGACGTGCGCCTGTGAGATGGGAAACCCATCCCATCGAGCGCGCATTCATCGTTCAACAGTAGGGTTTTACGAGTGAGCCAACTCTTTTTCCGTCTACCAGTCATGATTCGAGCACGGACGTATGGACGTCCGTTTCATGTTCTATAGATCAGAGCATCCCTAGACCAGGAAAGTTCAAAACATGAAGCGTTTGGGGTCGCACAGCGACCATTGCCAGACAGTTGGCAATCGCCGTACAACGACAGACGGCGACGGTCGCTGACCGGCCAAAAGCGGGGGCGTCGGGCAAAGCGAAAACGAGAGCGCCCGTCCAGCTTCGATGAAATGGAGCCAGCCGCTCTCGAAATAAATGAACCACCGCCGGCAATACACATCTCATCGTCAGCTGAGGCTGAGCCAGCTGAAATCAACGTGTGTACACGCCCCTGGAACCAATGTTTGTACAACGCGTACACACATTGGTTTCATGCCCAGTCGCCGCCAATGGCGGCGGCCATGACTTCCGGCGCATGCACTAGTACGAAGTGAATACTATGGTTCACTCCAAGCTATGACGCAGTACGGGCAAGCACGTGGACGACACCGCCAGCCAGCTGAAGAAATTCCAGAAGGAGCTGTCCACCGGCACCGTGTCGCTGGTGTTGCTGGCGGTGCTCGGGCAGTCGCGCCAGCCGTTGTACGGCTACCAGATCGCCAAGCAGCTGGAGCAGGCGGGCGAGGGCGTGCTGGCCGGCAAGCAGAGCGCGCTGTACCCGGTGCTGCGCAACCTGGAGGGCGCGGGCCTTTTGGCCAGCGAGGTGGAGCCTTCGGTGAGCGGCCCGCCGCGCCGCTACTACCGCATCACGAAATTCGGCCGCGAGGTGCTGCGCGAGTGGACCGCCGCGTGGAACGCCAGCCGCGACAGCGTCGACAAGGTATTGCAGGGAGAACTGTGATGAATGCACCGTCCAGCACGCCGCCGCGCACGATCGCGGAATACCTCGAACAGTTGCGTACCGCCCTGCGCGGCGCCGACCCGGCGCTGGTCCAGGACGCGCTGTACGACGCCGAGGAACACCTGCGCGCCGAGCTGTACGAACGCCCCGGCCGCGACGAGGCGGCGATGCTCGAACACGTGGTGGAAAGCTACGGCGCGCCCGGCGAGGTGGCCGAGATCTACCGCGACCAGGAGATCAGGATCCAGCGCGCGATCCGCCCGCCGCCACCGCCGAAGCGGCGTTCGCTGGCCGGGCGCTTCTTCGGCGTGATCGCCGATCCGCGCGCCTGGGGCGCGCTGTTCTACCTGCTGTTCGGCCTGGTCACCGGCATCGCCTATTTCACCTGGGTGATCGCCGGCCTCTCGATGTCGATGGGGCTCTCGGTGCTCATCATCGGCCTGCCGTTCATCGTGCTGTTCTTCGGCAGCGTGCGCAGCTTCGCCCTGCTGGAAGGGCGGCTGGTGGAGGCCATGCTGGGCGTGCGCATGCCGCGCCGCCCGCCGTATCCGCCGAAGCACAGGTCGCTGTTCCAGCGCATCGGCGCAATGTTCACCGACCCGCGCAGCTGGAGCTCGATGCTGTATGGACTGCTGCAGTTGCCGCTGGGCATCTTCTACTTCACGCTGATCGTGGTGTGGCTTTCCGTTTCGTTGAGCTTCATCGCCGCACCCATCGTGAAGCTGGTCGCCATGCTGGAGCATTGGGACATGGGCACTTGCGTCGGCGCGCCCGAGTGGATTTGCGGCGGCGTCGAATGGTTGAGCGGCTGGGGCGGTGCGACTGTATTGTGCTTGCTGGGCCTGCTGCTGTTCTTCCTGCTGCTGCACGTGGCGCGTGGCCTGGGCCACCTGCACGGCCTGCTGGCCAAGCACCTGCTGGTGCGGAGGGCGTGAGCATGGCGATGGGGGACGCGCTGGCCATGCTGGCGGGCGAGTGGGAAGGCGAGGAAGCCATCGCCACCACGCGCTGGGGTGAGGGTGGTCCGGCGCGCGGGCACTTTTCCGCGCGACTGGATCTGGGTGAACGCGTGCTGCTGATGGATTACCGCGAAGAGCGCGACGGTCGACCTGCCCTGCAGGCACACGCCGTGCTCACCGGCGGCCCCGGGCACGACGAGTACGCGCTCTACTGGTTCGACAGCTACGGCTTCGCCCCCGCGCAGCCGGCGCCGGGGCACTGGGACGGCGCGCGGCTGGTGTTCCTGCGCAGCTCGCCGCGCGGACAAACGCGGCACACGTATGCCTTCCGCGACGGCGCCTGCGAGCTGACCCTGGAAAGCTCGTTCGACGGTGGCGTGCACTGGGATCCGGTGATGCAGGGCAGCTACCGGCGCGTGGCTTAGCCGTCCAAACCGTGCCGGCCGGTCTCCCTCTGCTGCGTGCAGGAAAGGGTCGGGGCGGGGCTTTCGATGACCAATGGCGGTTGACCCCGCCTGGCCGGCTTCCTACGCTGCCCCGGCGCGCCTGTGCGCTCATCGGGGAATACCATGCGCTTCCGTCGCTGCTGGCTTCCGGCTTTTCTCCTGGCGTCGCTGGCGGCCACTGCCGCCGACGCGCCGATCAAGGGCTTCCCGCCCACGCTGCCCGCTGCCGACCTGGTGCTGCGCGACGCCAGCATCGCCACGCTCGATCCGCTGCAGCCGCACGCGCAGGCGCTGGCGGTGAAGGACGGCAGGATCGCCGCGCTGGGCAGCGACGAGGCGATCGCGCACTACATCGGCCCGCACACCAAGGTGCTGGACCTGCACGGCGCCTTCGTCACGCCCGGTTTCATCGAGGGCCACGGCCACCTGATAGACACCGGCGACTCGCTGATGCAGCTCAACGTGGGCATGGCGCCGAACTGGGACGCCATCGTGGCGATGGTGAAGTCCGCGGTGGCCAAGGCCAGGCCGGGCGAATGGATCGTCGGCCAGGGCTGGCAGCAGAGCAAGTGGAACAAGGTGCCGCAGCCCAATGTCGACGGCCTGCCGCTGCCGGCCAGCCTCGACGCGGTATCGCCGGACAATCCCGTGCTGCTCGCGCACACCAGCGGCCACGCGATCTACGCCAATGCCGCCGCGCTGAAACTGGCCGGCATCGGCCACGACACGCCCGATCCCGTCGGCGGCAGCATCGTGCGCGATGCCAAGGGCAACGCCATCGGCGCGCTGCGCGACACCGCGGGCGACGCGGTGTATGCCGCCTACCATCGTTACCTCGCCAGCCTGCCGCCGCAGGAACTGGCCGCGCGCAAGCAGCAGTCGCTCAGGCTCGCCATGCAGAACGAGGTGAGCAAGGGCATCACCGGCTTCGTCGACATGGGCGAGGACTTCCAGACCATCGCCTGGCTCAAGCAGCAGGCGGCCAAGGGCTTCCCGCTGCGCCTGTACGTCAACGTCGGCGTGCTCGACGTCGCCAGCCTGGAGCAGAACCTCGCCAAATACCGCACGATCGGCTACGCCGACGACCACTTCACCGTGCGCGGCGTGGGCGAGGATGTCTCCGACGGCGCGCTGGGCACGCACAGTGCGTGGTTCCTGCAGCCGTACGACGACGCGCCGGGCATCACCGGCAAGAACGTCACGCCGATGGCCACGCTGGCGCAGATCGCGCGCATCGCCGCGCGCGACGGTTTCCAGGTCTCCATCCACGCGATCGGCGACCGCGCCAACCGCGAAGTGCTGGACATGTACCAGAGGATCTTCGACGAATATCCGGCCGCGCATGCGCTGCGCTGGCGCATCGAGCACGCGCAGCACCTGGCGCCTGCCGACATCCCGCGCTTCGCGCAGATGGGCGTGATCGCCTCGATGCAGTCCATCCACGCCTGCTCGGACGCGCCCTACGTGGTGCCCCACCTGGGCGAGCAGCGCGCGAAGGAGGGCGCCTACGTGTGGCACACCCTGATCGACAGCGGCGCGATGGTGCTGGACGGCAGCGACACGCCAGTGGAGGACACCAACCCCATCGCCGGCTTCTACTGCGCGGTGACGCGCGACAACGGCCGCGGCCAGCGCTTCTTCCCGGCGCAGGTGAAGACGCGGCTGCAGGCGCTGCAGTCCTACACCTGGAACAACGCCTACGCCTTGTTCGAGGACCACCAGCTCGGCTCGCTGAGCCCCGGCAAGCTGGCCGACATGGTGGTGTTCTCCGGCAACCTGCTCACCATTCCCGACGACCAGATCCTGCGCACGCGGGTGTTGTACACCGTGGTGGGTGGCAAGGTGGTGTACCAGCGGCCCGATGCAGGCGCGTGGCGCAGCGGGCAGCTGTTCAAGGCCATGCCTGAGTTCGACCACGTGAATTGATGGGGTGACCCCGGTGGCGAAATGATGTCCCCGTTCGCCGACATTTGAGTTGCCATCTGCGCTTCATGTAAGCCGAACATCATTAGGCTGGTGCAGCGTGCGTCCGGCTTGGGCAACCAAACCCAGGCCGATGCCTCCGGCATTTCTGCCAACGGCAAGGGCACGGGTTCCGATGCGCGCATCGATCTGTCGCAAACCACTGGTGGTACGGCCGCCGACGGCAACAAGACGTGGTCGGAGCACGTAGGCTTGGCGCACGAACTCGGTCATGCGCGCACCATCGACCAGGGCGTGCAAAGCTGTGACAAGGGCAACGGAGCGCCGGGCACCACGCCCCCGAGCGAGATCCACTCGATGGCGAACGAGAACATGGTGCGTCGGGAGCACAACTTGCCAATTCGCCCGAGCTACTACGATCCGATCCCGAAGAAACGACCGTTGTCTTCGCCGGCAACAAGCTCATGACAACTACACGCCTGCCGATGCCCCAGATGGCCTTGATGCTGCTACTCGTGTCAGCATGCGCCGCTGCGGGCGAGTTCGTGCTGGGGGATTCTTCCCTGGATGTCCCCATCGTTTCGCCAGCTGCGGCCCCGAAGGTATTGGACAACGGTTGTTCGGTGGTGAATCTCACCTACGATCCGGCGCGCAAAAAGGTCACGTCGCTGTTCTGCAACGGCTCGGGTTGAACTGCGTGGAAATATTCCGATGGGGTGTCTTTGCATTGCGCCAAATCAAGATGCCGGAGACAAAGTGCTCCCCGTCAGCTCGTGCCCCTTCAATAATCGCGCACGTCAAGCACCATGAAGCCGTGGGCGCTGTAGTCACCATCCTGCGGCCATGCCAGGGTGGCCAGCGCATTGGTTCCCGTTATCCACGGCTCGTTGTCGAGCAAAACTTCGCAACGCGCTTCGCCTTCCGCCGTGCGGCGGTACACCAGGCGCAACCAGTGCAGTTCTGGGGTCAAGGCTTCGCGCTGCAGCGTGGATTCGATCGCTGCCGGCACCTGTTCCAGCATCTCCAGGTCGGTGATGTCGGTACCGTGCAGCGCGTAGGAGCCGGCGAACACGTCCCAGGTGCGTACGCCGATCTCCCATGACGTGATCGTCAGCTTGCGCTCGTCGGTGACGTACCAGCAGGCGGCGAGCAGCGGGTGCAGCGCGCTTTGCTCGAACGCGCGCAGCGCAGCCATGCAGCCATCCGTGCCGGCGCCGAGGCCGGCAAAACTTTCCTCGATGCAGCGGTCCTCGCTCAGCACCACGTCGATGTCGAGGTGCCCCGGTGCGACCGCCGTGGCTTCGTGCCATTGGGCGCGCAGGGTCGGGAAGTCGCCATCGGTGGTCAGCCAGCCATCCTCGTCGGCGTCGAGCGCCACGTCGTGCCGCTCGAACAGTCGCAACAGGTATTTCTGCAGTGCCGCGCCATCCATCGTCATTCCCGGTGGTCGGTGGTGTCCGGCGCAGGCAGCTCGCGCCAGGTCAGGTACAGGCGCAGGTCGAATTCGCGCTGGTGGTAGTCCGGCAGCATGTGCTGGCACAGCTGGTAGAACGCCTTGTTGTGCCCGGTTTCCTTCAGGTGCGCCAGCTCGTGCACCACGATCATCTGCAGGAACTCCGGCGCGGCGGCCTTGAACAGGCTGGCCACGCGGATCTCCTTTTTCGCCTTGAGCCGGCTGCCCTGCACGCGCGAGATCGCGGTGTGCAGGCCCAGTGCCCGTTGCACCACGTCGAGCTTGCTGTCGTACAGCACCTTGTCGATGCCCGGTGCCTGCTTCAGGTGCTGCTGCTTCAGCGCGGCCACGTAGGCGTACAGCGCCTTGTCGCTCTGCACGTCGTGGCGATCCGGGTAGCGCGTGGCCAGGTGTTCGCCGAGGCGCTGCTGCGCGATCAGCTGGCGCACCTTGTCCTGCAGGGCCGGCGGGTATGCCTGGAGATACTTCAGCGGGGTCATCGGCGCATTCTCGCATTGCGCCGGCGCACGCGTATCGCGCGGGGTCGTCGCGCCGATGCGGATGTGTCATGGCAGGGAAGAAGGGCGCCCGGTGCGGGTCCGCAATCTCGCATGCCCCGTCGCAGGCAAGCCGCCTGCGGCAGGCGCCTACACCAGGCGCAGATCCTTCGGTCGCGCCTGCGGAAACACCGTCTGCAGCTGGCCGCCGCCCAAGCCCCACAGCCGCGCAAACAGCCCGCCCAGCACGTCGCGGTAGTCGTTGAGCACCGGGTAGTCCCGGTTCTGCAGCAGGTTCTGCGGGTTCACCGCGAGCTGCTCGCCGGCGATCCGGCCGCCGGCCACCTTGCCGCCCAGCACCCAGTGCACGGTGCCGTGGCCGTGGTCGGTGCCGTGGTCGCCGTTCTCGCGGAAGGTGCGGCCGAACTCGGAGAGCACCACCACCGTGGTGTCGTTCCAGGCGTCGCCCAGCGCATCGGCGTAGGCGGCGAGGCCTTCGCCGAGGTTCTTCAGATTGTTGGCGAGGCCGCCCGTGGTGCTGCCCTGGTTGACGTGGGTGTCCCAGCCGCCGACGTCGACGAAGCCGAGCCGGTACTGGTCGCGCATCAGGGTGGCGATGCGCCGGGTTTCAGCGGCGAAATTGTGCGCGCTGGGCGCACCGCGGCTGGCCGCCACCATCTCGTTGCGCAGGTCGGCGGACACAGTCTTGGGCAGGGCGAGGCCATCGGCGCTGGCCTGCGCCAGTAGCGTGCCCTTGTACATGCCGGACAGGATCGCCGCCTGCCGCTCGTCGAAATGCGCCCTGGGGTCGCCCTTCAGCGAGATGTTGGGAATGTCGTGTCCGGCGCCCTGGAAGGAGAGCGGCAGGTTGTTCGTGAACGCGATCGCCGGCACGCCGGCGAGCAGGCCGGACAACCGCGCGAGGAAGCCGGAGCGGTAATTCGTTTCATGGCCAAGCGGCTCGCCGCGCTCGATGTGGTCCTGCGTCTCGAAGTGGCTGCGCGAGAGATCGTTGGTGCCGGCGAACGGCACGAAGGCGAGCTGCTTCTTCTGCCACAGCGGGTAGAGCGATTCGCGCACCACGGGGTTCAAGCCCCAGTGGGCGTCGAGCGCCACGGCGCTGTCGGGATCGTTCGCGGCGGGCTTCGCGATGGCGAGCGTGGGGCGGGACTCGTAGTAGAAGTCGCTGCCGCAGGGCACCAGCAGGTTGTTGCAGTCGTAGCCGCCGCGCAGGAACACCAGCAGGAAGCGCGGCGAGTCCGCCGGCGCGGCCAACAGCCGGCCGGAGAACGACAGCGTGGATGCGGCGGCGGCACCGGCGGCGGCAAGCAGGAATTCGCGGCGGTTCATGGCGGCACCTCAGCGGTAGTTGAAGTCGGGCGAGGACAGCAGGAAGGTGTTCCACTCCATCGGCGATTTGGCTTGCGCCAGCGCGTTGCGGGTGGCATCGGAGAGACGTGGTGCGATCGCATCGCGATACAGCGCGGAGCCCTGCAGGTCCGGCACGCCGGGCGGCGGGTCGTTCGTCAGCTTCGCGCCGCTGCCGTCGTTGCCCGCGAACAGCCGGTTGCGGCCGCTGCCGATCACGCGGGCGAAGTCGAAGCGCTTGCTCAGCTGGCCGGAGCCGGTCCAGCTCGCCGAGTCCAGTGGCCAGCCGTCGGGCGTGATGCGGCCGTACAGCGGCTCGCCCATCTGGCGCAGCCAGTTCACCAGCGGCAGGGCGTTCGGAACCGGCTGGCCGTCGTAGCCCAGCCGCATCGCGGAAACCAGGAAGCGCATCGGGTCCTTGAACTTGTGGCCGCCGACGGCGGCGGCTTCCTTCGACAGCAGCATCGTGCGCAGCACCGCGGCGATGTCGCCGTCGGTGCGCCGGAAGGTGCGCGCCATCGCGTCCACCAGCGCGGGCGGGGGCCGGTCGGCTATGAAGTATTCGGCGAGTTGCTGCGAGACGAAGTGCGCGCAGGCGGGCTGGCGCACGATCAGGTCCACCGCCTGCGCGATCTCGGCGTAGCCGCTGCCCTTGATGGTCTGGCCGAGGAAGGTCTTGTCGCCGAAGTCGTGTTTGGCCGGATTGAAGACGAACAGGCCGTCGCGCACGACGCCGGGCCGCTCGCGGCCGAAGCGCCCGCCGCGCATCGCCAGCTTCGGCGGCATCAGGCCTGCGCCGGTGAGCACGCGCATCAGCTGTTGCACGTCGGCTTGCGTATAGCCCGAGCCCACGCCCAGCGTGTGCAGCTCCATCAGTTCGCGCGCGTAGTTCTCGTTGGTCTTGCCCTGGACGTTGTGCACGTTGTCGAGAAACACCAGCATGGCCGGGCTCTGCAGCGTGGCCATCACCAGGTCCCTGAACTTGCCCAGCGCGTGCGGGCGGATCACCCGTTCCTCGTAGTCGGCGGCGAACACGCGCACCGGGCCCTTGTTCGCGTAGATGCTGAAGTGGTTGAGCCAGAACCACACCATCTGTTCCTTGAGCTGGTCGCCGCCGTAGATCGCGTGCAGCAGCTCGGCCTGCGCGGCCTGCTGCTCGAGCCCGCGGCGGTACTGCGCGAGCGCCTTCTTTGCGGCGTCCTTGGCCGGGCCGGCGGGCGTGTCCTTGTACTGCTTCTGGCGGTCGCGGAAATCCGCGAGCAGCGCGGGCAGCGGCGTGCCCACCACTGGGAAGGCCTGGATTTGCGCGGCCACCTGCGGCGGCAGCGTGTCGTCGGCGCCGGCCAGTTCCCCGTCGAGGAAGCGCGTGCGGCCGAGCTGGCGGTAACGCGTCAGGGTGGCGCTGTCCAGGCCGAAGCCGTCGCGGCGCAGCCAGGCGATGTCGGAGAGGCTCAGGCCATCGACCCTTGCGGTGACGGTGGCGGTGGGCATGCGCGGCGGCGCGGCCTGGCCGGCGCAGGCCAATGCGGGCAGGCATCCCAGCAGCAGGCCCAGTGCGAGGCTGCGGCGACGTGTCGGTGTGGCAGGCATGCGTCCGTTCTCCGGCGAGGATGCTGGGTGATTCCAACGGCGAGGGTGCCGGAGCGGATGACCCCGGCGCTGTGATGCGCCGGGCGGATTCGGGGGCGATTCATCTTACGCAGCCTCTTGCGCCGGTTACCATGCGCGACCTGCCGGAGTGCCTCGATGACCAAGACCTACGACCGCGCCTATTTCGACAAGTGGTACCGCCACCCCGCGCACGCGGTGGGCTCGCCGGCCGAGCTGAGGCGCAAGGTGGCGATGGCGGTGGCGCAGGCGGAGTACTACCTTGGCCGGCCGCTGCGCAACGTGCTGGACGTGGGCTGCGGCGAGGGCACGTGGCGCGCGCCGCTGCGCGCGCTCAGGCCCGGCCTTGACTATCGCGGGCTGGACGCCAGCGAGTACGCGGTGGCGCGCTATGGCCGCAGCCGCAACATCGGGCTGGCGCGCTTCGGCCAGCTCGAACACCTGCGCTTCGACACGCGCTTCGACCTGATCGTGTGCAGCGACGTGCTGCATTACCTCAAGCCCGCGGAGGTTCGCGCGGGCCTCATCGGTGTCGCGGAGATGGTGGAGGGCGTGGCCTTTCTGGAGGTGTTCACCAGCCGCGACGGCGTGGATGGCGACCTGGAGGGCTTCCACCTGCGCTCGCCGGACTGGTACCTGCGCGCGTTCGCCGCGGCGGGGTTGCTGCCGTGCGGGTCGCATTGCTATCTGGCGCCGCGCCTGGGGCGGCGGATCGCAGCGCTGGAGTTGGCGCGGCGGCCGGCCTAGCTTCCTCCTGTCCCGTGAGTGGGGAAGGGGCTCCGTACTCCCGATGCGCGCGCACCGGCAGTTGCGCGGCAGCGCGAACTAGCCAGCTAGTTGTTGTCGCCGCCCAGTATCGAGCCGACGACACCGCCGAGCAGGCCGGCGCCGATGCCGGTCGATGCCGCCCGGTTGCTCTCGCCCGGCAGGTATTCGGCGATCTGGTGGGCCAGGCGCGAAATCGGCAGGGTCTGCAGCCACACCGTGCCGGGCCCGGTGAGCGAGGCGAGGAAGATGCCGTCGCCGCCGAAGATGGCGTTCCTGATGCCGGGCACGGTGGTGATCTGGAAGTTCACCGAGGCCTGGAAGGCGCCCACGTGCCCGGGATGCACGCGCAGCGTCTCGCCGGGGGCCAGGTCCTTCCGGATGAGTTCGCCGGACAGTTCCAGCCAGGCCGTGCCGGTGCCGCCGATGTGCTGGAGGAGGAAGCCGCTGCCGCCGAAGATGCCGGCGCCCAGCGACTGCTGGAAGCCCACGCCGATGCTGACCTGCGGCGTGGCGCAGAGGAAGCCATGCCGGTGCACCATGTATTCGCTGCCCGGCGCTACCGGCACGGGCACGATATGGCCGGGCACCTTGGTGGCGAAGGCCACCGTGCCGGGAGACTGGACGGCGCGGTAGTCCGTCATGAACAGGCTGCCGCCGCCGACCACGCGCTTGAACATGCCGAACAGGCCACCGCCGCCGCCCATCTGGGTGTGTGTGGTCATCTGTATGGACGCGCTCATCCAGGACAGCTCGCCGCTTTCGGCAAAGACGCTTTCGCCGGGGTCGAGCTGCACTTCGAGCACCGGCATCGTCGTGCCCTGGATATGGGTCTGCATGGCGAACCTTTCGGATGATGGTCGGGTGGGAGCCGTCGACGACGCGCGAGCGATCGCCTGCCCCTGCGAAGATACGCTTCCGCGAAGCACGCCGTAAGTCCCCGCCATCAAGCCGAAGGCCGCCTCGCGGCGGCCTTCGGCTTGATGGGTTGGATCTCGCGTTACCCGCGCGACGCGCGCTTGCGGTCGTTCTCGGTGAGGTGCTTCTTGCGCAGGCGGATCTCCTTCGGCGTGACCTCGACCAGCTCGTCGTCGTCGATGAAGTCCAGCGCCTGTTCCAGCGAGAACTTGGTCGCCGGGGTGAGCTGGATCGCGTCGTCCTTGCCGGAGGCGCGCATGTTGGTCAGCGGCTTGGGCTTGATCACGTTGACGGTGAGGTCGTTGTCCTTGGCGTGGATGCCGACCAGCTGGCCTTCGTACACGTTGTCGCCCTCGGCGGCGAACAGCTTGCCGCGCTCCTGCAACGGCCCGAGCGAGTAGGCCGGAGTGGTGCCGCCGGCGTTGGCGATCATCACGCCGTTGAGGCGCTTGGCGATCTGGCCTTCTTCCTTGGGACCGTAGTGGTCGAACACGTGGAACAGCAGGCCCGAGCCCTGGGTGAGGGTCTTGAACTGGTTCTGGAAGCCGATCAGGCCGCGCGCCGGGATCAGGTACTCCAGGCGCACGCGGCCCTTGCCGTCCGGCTCCATGTTCTTCAGCTGGCCCTTGCGCACGCCGATGCGCTCCATCACCGGGCCCTGGTGGATCTCCTCGACGTCGATCACCAGTTGCTCGAACGGCTCCATCTTCTGGCCGTCGATCTCCTTGATGATGACCTCGGGACGCGACACGGCCAGCTCGTAGCCCTCGCGGCGCATGTTCTCGATCAGCACCGACAGGTGCAGCTCGCCGCGGCCGGAAACGAGGAACTTGTCCGCGTCCGAACCCTGCTCGACCTTCAGCGCCACGTTGTGTACCTGCTCGCGGTCCAGGCGGTCCTTGAGCTGGCGGCTGGTGAGGAACTTGCCGCCGCTGAGATCCTTGTTGCCGGCGAACGGCGAGCTGTTCACCTGGAAGGTCATCGAGATGGTCGGCTCGTCCACGGTCAGCGCCGGCAGCGCCTCGGGCGCGTCCAGCGCGCAGACGGTGTCGGAGATGGTCAGCTCGGCGATGCCGGAGATGGCCACGATGTCGCCGGCCTCGGCGCTGTCCTGCTCGATGCGCTCCAGGCCCATGAAGCCCAGCACCTGCAGCACCTTGCCCTGGCGCTTCTTGCCGTGGCGGTCGATCACCGCCACCGGCATGTTCTTCTTCAGCGTGCCGCGCTGGATGCGGCCGATGCCGATCACGCCGACGAAGTTGTTGTAGTCCAGCTGGCTGATGCGCATCTGGAACGGGCCTTCCGGATCCACCTCGGGCCTGGGCGCGTGCTGCATGATGGCTTCGTACAGCGGCGTCATGTCGCCTTCGCGGGCGTTCTCGTCCAGCGAGGCGTAGCCGTTCAGCGCCGAGGCGTAGACGATCGGGAAGTCCATCTGCTCCGGCGTGGCGCCGAGGCGGTCGAACAGGTCCCACACCTGTTCCACCACCCACTCGGGGCGCGAACCGGGGCGGTCGATCTTGTTGATCACCACGATCGGCTTGAAGCCCATCGCGAAGGCCTTCTGGGTCACGAAGCGCGTCTGCGGCATCGGGCCGTCCATCGCGTCGACCAGGATCAGCACGGTGTCGACCATCGACAGCACGCGCTCGACCTCGCCGCCGAAGTCGGCGTGGCCGGGGGTGTCGACGATGTTGATGCGGTTGCCTTGCCAGGTGATGGCGGTGTTCTTGGCCAGGATGGTGATGCCGCGTTCCTTTTCCTGGTCGTTCGAATCCATCACGCGCTCGGCCAGCACGGTGCGCTCGGAGAGCGTGCCGGACTGCTTCAGCAGCTGGTCGACGAGGGTGGTCTTGCCGTGGTCGACGTGGGCGACGATGGCGATGTTGCGCAGGTTTTCGATGGACATGGGGCAGGCTCGGGCGATGCGGGGATCGTCACGCAGGTTTCTGAAAGGCGAATCGGTCGATTATACGCGCTTGCGCGCGTTCCTGCTTGTGTCGGCGATGGGCGCCGATGCCCCTCTGTTCACCCCGGGAGTGGAACGCGGTGCCCGACCGGCGCGGCTGATCGCCAACGTGGCGGGGAGGATCCCCCGCCGTGCCTTCAGTGCGTTGCCGGCGGTGCGGGTTGCCGGGCCTGCTGCCCGTAAGCCTGGATGATCACCGCCCGTGCGCTGGTGAAGTAGTTGATCACGCGGGGCAGGCGGCCGCGCACGAAGAAGATGCCGTACAGCCCGCTGCGGCGGTCGATCCAGGGGAAGGTGCCGGTGGCGCCGGGACTGGAAACCAGCAGGCAGCGGTCGTCGCTCCAGGTTTCGCACCAGTTGCCCAGGGCGTACTGGACCTGGCCCCGGTCGTGCCCCTGCATGCCGGGCGGCAGATAGGCCATGGGCCTGCCGAGGGTTTGCACGGTCTCCATCGTGTCCACTGCCTGCGCCGACAGGATCCGGTGGCCGTCGAAGCGGCCGTGCTGCGCCAGCATGGTGAGGAAGTGCATGTAGTCCGCGGCGGTGGTCACCACCCCGCCTTGCAGCAAGGGGTTCAGCGTTCCGGCTGGCGTCACGCCGCGGCTGGGCAGGTGCTCCCAATGGGTATGGCGCATGCCCAAGGGGCGGGCGATGCGCTCGTCGAACAGCGCGGCCCAGCGCTGGCCGGTGACTGCCTCGACCGCCGCGCCGGCGACCTGGAAGCCCGGGCCGCCGTAGCGGAACGTGGTTCCCGGCTTGTCCTGCAGGGGGCGGCGGGCGATCTGCGCGGCGGAGGCGGCCAGGGTGATGCGCGGATCCTGGCGGATGTCGACCGCCTGGCGCAGGTCGCCTTCGCCGGAAGTCTGCGCCAGCAATTCGCGCAGCGTGACCTGGCCGGCCTGTCCGGCGAAGTCCGGCAGGTAGCGCGAGACCGGGGCATCCAGCGACAGCTTGCCCTCGTCGACCACGCTCATGACCAGCGCGGCGGTCATCCACTTCGATGCCGACGCCACGGGCAGTTGCTCGTCGGGGGCGATCTTGCCCAGGTCGAGCCGGAACACCAGGTGGCCGTAGCGCATGACGATCGCGGTGAGGCCGGAAGCGCCATGCTTGAGCGCCTCCTCCAGTTCCTTGCGGGCTTCGTCCGGCACGGGCAACGGACCGGCGATGACCGTGGTGGGGGACGACAGCGCCTTGTACGCGCTCTTGCCGGCATGGACGAGGATCGCCACGCAACCCGAGACGCTGGCCATCACCGCCATGCCCAGCGCCAGCCGCAGGGTCAGTCGCCAGGACATGGGAGGACCGAGTCGGCCGTATCGCCCCTGGCAGGGGCGGGCGTGCCTGGAGCGCCGGCCGCGATGCCGCCCCAGTCGGCGGGGGCGTGGTCGGCGAGGGTCTGGGAGAACGTCCACAGGTGTCCGCCGGGATCGACCGCCAGGTACTGGCGCTCGCCATAGGCGTAGTCGGCCGGCGGGCTGGCGATATGTGCCCCCGCGTTCACGGCGCGCCGGTAGTGGGCGTCGACGTCGGCAACGCGCACCATGACCGCGTGGGTTCCGTTGACGCCGTCGGGATGCGGCGGGTCGCTCTGCACCGCCACGACGTCGCCGCCGCCGTTGCACAGCTGGGCGCGGTGGCCGGCGACCCGCAGGCGTTCGTGGAAGCCGAATGCCGCGGCCAGCCAGGCCACCGCGGCGTCCAGGTCGGGGTAGTACAGCTCCGGGACCACGACGCTGGTGGGCATGGAGCGATTGCGCGCGGGCGCTGCGGGAACCATGGGGGACGTTTCCGGGCAGGCAGCGGATGATCAGCGCGCGGCGCGGCGCTGCTGGATGTAGGCGAGGATCTCGGTCTTGGACAATTGCCCGTCGTGGTCGGTGTCGATCTCGTCGAAGTGCTCGGCCAGGCGCGGCATGCCCTGCGCCGCCTCGTCGCGGCTGAGGTAGCCGTCGTGGTTGGCGTCGGCGGCGGCAAAGCGCTGGCTGGCCTTGTCGGTGAATCGTTGCGAGCGGCTTTGGCTGCTGGCGCACGCCGACAAGGTCAGGCCCACGGCAGCGGCGATCGCGATCCGGGCGATGTTCGAGGCGGTCTTGGTCATGCGGGTTTTCCTCCGTGGAACAGGTGGTGGCCGCGGAGTCTAGGCAAGTGCGCCGCCCCGGATGTTTCCGGAAGCGGGGGAGCTGTGAGCAGATGTGTCTGGCCCGGATGCCGGCAACAGCCGCTTACAAAGCGGGGGAGCAGCCGGCCGCGAACCGCGCTATGCCGGTTCCGGGTTGCGGCGCTCGCCGCGATGAAGCCCGCGGGCGTGCGGTATCCTAGGCAGGGACTGCATTCGCGTCGGCGCATGCGTTCTTCCCCTGATTCCGAGAGAAGCCCGATGACCATCAACGTCACCCTGCAAACCAGCCGTGGCCCGATCCACCTCCGCCTGCACGAGGACAAGGCCCCGCTGACCGTGGCGAACTTCGTGAACCTGGCGCGGCGCGGCTACTACGACGGCCTGTCGTTCCATCGCGTGATTGCCGACTTCATGATCCAGGGCGGCTGCCCGGAAGGCAGCGGCCGTGGCGGTCCCGGCTACAAGTTCGAGGACGAGTTCCACTCCTCGCTGCGCCACGACAAACCGGGCGTGCTGTCGATGGCGAACGCCGGCCCGCGCACCAACGGCAGCCAGTTCTTCATCACCCATGGTCCCACGCCGTGGCTGGACGGCAAGCACACCGTGTTCGGCGAAGTGGTGGACGCGGATGACCAGCAGGTGGTCGACGCGATCCGCCAGGGCGACGTGATCGAGAAGGTCACTCTCGAAGGCGACGTGGACGCGCTGCTGGCGGCCAAGGCCGATCGCGTGCAGGAGTGGAACGGCGTGCTCGACCAGCGCGGCTGATCGACGCCTGCTCCGCCCCGCAAGCCACCGTCCTCCGGGCGGTGGCTTTTTCACGCGCCGGTCACGGCAGTGACAGTGGGCAATCCATAGAATCGGCGGACTGCGCGCGGCATTCGCGCGCGGCTTCCATCAACCAAGGAGAGCAGCCATGTCATTACTCGGTAGTTTGCTGGGCGGCGGCGGTCAGGCCGGTGGTTCGGACCTGGTGTCGCTGGCCGGCCAGCTGATTCAGCAGGCCGGCGGCGTGCAGGGGCTGGCCGGCATGCTGCATCAGGGCGGGCTAGGCGAAGCCGTGCAGTCGTGGGTGGGCAATGGCGCCAACCAGGCCGTGTCCGGCGACCAGCTCAACCAGGCGCTGCAGAGCGGCGGACTGGGCATGGTGCTGCAGGAAGCGGCGGGCAAGCTGGGCATGGACCAGGGGCAACTGTCCGGCGCACTGGCGCAGGTGTTGCCGCACGTGGTCGACCATCTCACTCCCGATGGCCAGGTGCCAGGGCAGGGGCAGGCTGGCGGTTTCGATCTCGGCTCGCTGGCGGGGCTGGCCGGCAAGCTGTTCGGCTGAGGGTCGGTCGACCCATCCCCGAGCGTCGCGCGGGCAGGCAGCGCCCGCCCGCGCGACCGCGTCTCACGAGGAGGCGCTGGGTTTGAACAGCACGTGGTAGATCGCGAGCAGGATGATCGCGCCCACGATCGATGCGATGAAATGCACGAATCCGGTGGCGGGCCACCAGCCCAGTCGCTCGCCCACCCAGGTGGCGAGGATCGAGCCCACGATGCCGATGATGATGGTGACGATGAAGCCGACCGAATCCTTGCCGCCGCGGATGAACTTGGCGATGACGCCGACGATGAAGCCGATGATGATGACCCAGAGCCAATGCATATCCGTGTGTCCTCATGCGTGGTTGATGAAGTCCCCTGGATAGTGCACGAGCCGCATGTCCCGGCGGCTCGTTGCCGCGTGCCCGGTGAGGGCGTGGCGGCGACGGCATCATGCCATTCGCGGGCACGGGCATGCATCCACGGATCGTGATGCCGCAAGCTCTTGCGGGGGGCCGGGATGCGGCGGCGCCGCATGCTAAAATCGCCGGGTTTGCCGCTTCCGTCCCCTCACGAACCCGAGGAAGTCATGCCCCAGCTCGCCCAGCGTGTCGGCCGTGCCAAGCCCAGCGCGATCATGGTCATCGCCGCCAAGGCGAAGCAGCTCAAGGCCGAAGGCCGCGACATCATCAGCTTCTCCATCGGCGTGCCGAACTTCCTGCCCGGCGAACACGTGTACGCGGCGGCGCGCGAGGCGCTCAGCCACGACAGCGGCCAGTACGGCAGCAACCGCGGCGCCGAGCCGCTGCTGGACGCATTCCTGAAGCACATCGAGGCGCTGGGTTTCAGCGGCTACGGCCACGCCAACCTGTCGGTGGGCATCGGCGCCAAGCAGGTGCTGTACAACCTGGCCGAGGCGCTGCTGGACGAAGGGGACGAGATCGCCTTCGCCGCGCCGTACTGGACCACCTACCGCGACATCGCCGACATCGTGGGCGCGAAGGCCAACGTGCTGCATTGCGGCCCGGAGCAGGCCTACAAGCTCACGCCTGCGCAGCTCGACGCCGCGCTGGCGCGCAAGCCCAGGGTGTTCCTGTTCAACAACCCGTCCAACCCCACCGGCATGGTCTACACGCGCGAGGAAATCGCCGCGCTGGCGGATGTGCTGGCGAGGCATCCGGACACCTGGATCATCACCGACGACATCTACAACTCGATGGTGTTCGACGGCATCGGCTACCACAACTTCGTGTTCGCGCGGCCGGAGCTGAAGGAGCGGCTGGTCTTCGTCGACTCGGTGTCCAAGACCTACGGCATGCCGGGCTGGCGCGTGGGCCTGCTGGCCGGGCCGGAGGCGGTGGCCAAGGCGGTCACCACGCTCAACTCCAACCACATCACCAGCGTGCCGGAAGTGATCACCGCCGCCGCGGTGGCCGCGTTCACCGGCCCGCAGGACATCCCGCTGGCCAAGTGCACCGAGTTCGCCGCGCGGCGCGACACCGTGGTCGCCGCGCTCAACGCCATCCCCGGCGTCACCTGCCCGCGTCCGCAGGGGGCGTTCTACGCGTTCCCGGATATCTCGGTGGCGTTCGGCAAGAGCCACCACGGCACGAAGATTTCCAATGACGTGGAGCTTTGCGCCGCGCTGCTGGAGGCCAAGGGCGTGGCCTGCGTGCCGGGCTCGGCCTTCGGCGAGCCGCGCGCCCTGCGCATTTCCTATACCTGCCCGCAGGCTCAATTGCAGCCCGGCCTGCACCGCATCCAGGAGTTCTTCGCCGAACTTGCCTGAGGCGAAGCACGTTTTTCGAATCCCGCACGACCCATCCCGGAGATCCAACGATGAAAGCCCCCGTTCGAGTTGCCGTTACCGGCGCTGCCGGCCAGATCGGCTATGCCCTGCTGTTCCGCATCGCCGCTGGCGACATGCTGGGCCCCGACCAGCCGGTGATCCTGCACCTGCTGGAGATCACCCCGGCGCTGCCCGCGCTGCAGGGCGTGGTGATGGAACTCAACGACTGTGCGTTCCCGACCCTGGCCGGCGTGGTCGCCACCGATGACGTCAACGTCGCCTTCAAGGACGTGGACTACGCGCTGCTGGTCGGTGCGCGCCCGCGCGGCCCCGGCATGGAGCGCAAGGACCTGCTGGAGGCGAACGGCGCCATCTTCGCCCCGCAGGGCAAGGCGTTGAACGACCACGCCAAGCGCGACGTGAAGGTGCTGGTGGTGGGCAACCCGGCCAACACCAATGCGCTGATCGCGCAGCAGAACGCGCCCAGCCTGGACCCGAAGTGCTTCACCGCGATGGTGCGCCTGGACCACAACCGCGCGATGAGCCAGCTCGCCGAGAAGACCGGCAAGCACAACACCGACGTGAAGAAGATGACGATCTGGGGCAACCACAGTTCCACCCAGTACCCCGACCTGCACCACGCCACCGTGGACGGCAAGCCGGCGCTGTCGCTGGTCGACCAGGCCTGGTACGAGAACGACTTCATCCCCACCGTGCAGCAGCGCGGCGCGGCGATCATCAAGGCGCGCGGCGCTTCCTCCGCCGCTTCCGCCGCTTCCGCCGCGATCGACCACATGCGCACCTGGGCGCTGGGCACGGCCGAGGGTGACTGGGTGTCGATGGGCATCCCGTCCGACGGTTCCTATGGCATCGAGCCGGGCGTGATCTTCGGCTACCCGGTGACGGTGAAGGACGGCAAGTACGCCATCGTGCAGGGCCTGGCGATCAATGCGTTCTCGCAGGCGCGCATCGACGCGACCAACAAGGAACTGCGCGAAGAGCGCGCTGGAGTGGAGCACCTGTTCGCCAAGTAAATGGCGAGGTGCCTGCGTGCTTCAGGGGAAGGGCGGCTTCGGCCGTCCTTCTTCGTTTTCGGGCGGGAGTAGGCCTGCCGGCCGCCGCGCTCGATTCCCGCAGGGAACCTGTGGCGGCTCGCTTCGCGCCGGCCTTGATCGAGCCCCTCTCCCGCTTGCGGGAGAGGGGTTGGGGAGAGGGCACGGTATCGCCGCGATGTCTCGCTCCGCCCGTACCCTCACCCGCCTGCCGGCACCCTCTCCCGGAGGGAGAGGGATTCACCCGGGCGGCTGGCGGGGCTTCCATGCATCGAGCTGCTTTTGATCGAGCTCCTCTCCCTGTGGCTCGCGTGTGCCCTCAGGCCGCGGCGGCCTCGGCCGCCGGCGCCGAGCTGCGGATCAGGTGGTCGAACGCGCCCAGCGCGGCGGTGGAGCCGGCGCCCATCGCGATCACGATCTGCTTGTACGGCACCGTGGTGGCGTCGCCGGCGGCGAACACGCCGGGCAGCGAGGTCTGGCCGCGGGCGTCGATCACGATCTCGCCGCGCGGGCTGAGTTCCAGCGTGCCCTTCAGCCATTCGGTGTTCGGCAGCAGGCCGATCTGCACGAAGATGCCTTCCAGCGAGAGGCTGTGCATGGTGCCGTCGCTGCGGTCCTTGTAGACCAGGCCGTTGACCTTCTGGCCGTCGCCCAGCACCTCGGTGGTCTGCGCGCTGACGATCACGTCCACGTTGGGCAGGCTGCGCAGCTTGCGTTGCAGCACCTCGTCCGCGCGCAGCTTGCCGTCGAACTCGATCAGGCTGACGTGGGCCACGATGCCGGCCAGGTCGATCGCCGCCTCCACGCCGGAGTTGCCGCCGCCGACCACCGCCACGCGCTTGCCCTTGAACAGCGGGCCGTCGCAGTGCGGGCAGTAGGCCACGCCCTTGTTGCGGTACTCGTCCTCGCCGGGCACGCCCATCTGCCGCCAGCGCGCGCCGGTGGAGAGCACCACCGACTTCGCCTTCAGGCTGGCGCCGTTTTCCAGTTCGATCTCGATCAAACCACTGGCCGATCCATCGGCTGGCACGAGCTTGTTCGCGCGCTGCAGGTCCATGATGTCCACGTCGTAGTTGCGCACGTGCTGCTCCAGCGCGGCGCCCAGCTTCGGGCCTTCGGTGTAGTCCACCGAGACGAAGTTCTCGATCGCCATGGTGTCCAGCACCTGGCCGCCGAAGCGCTCGGCCGCCACGCCGGTGCGGATGCCCTTGCGTGCGGCGTAGATCGCCGCCGCGGCGCCGGCCGGGCCGCCGCCCACCACCAGCACGTCGAAGGCTTGCTTGGTCCTGATCGATTCGGCGGCGCGCGCGGCGGCGCCGGTATCGAGCTTCGCGACGATCTGCTCAAGGCTCATGCGACCCTGGTCGAAGACCTCGCCGTTGAGGTACACGGTGGGCACCGACATGATCTGGCGGCGCTCCACTTCGTCCTGGTACAGCGCGCCGTCGATGGCGACGTGCTTGATGTTGGGATTCAGCACGCTCATCAGGTTGAGCGCCTGCACCACGTCCGGGCAGTTCTGGCAGGACAGCGAGAAGTAGGTCTCGAAGCGGAACTCGCCTTCGAGGTTCTGCACCTGCGCGATGGTTTCCGCCGCGGCCTTGGACGGATGGCCGCCCACCTGCAACAGCGCCAGCACCAGCGAGGTGAACTCGTGGCCCAGCGGGATGCCCGCGAAACGCACGCCGATGTCGGTGCCGGCGCGGTTGATCGCGAACGAGGGCTTGCGCGGCTCGTCGTCGTCGCGGCGCAGTTCGATCCGGTCGCTGAGCGCGGCGATCTCGTGCAGCAGTTCGTCCAGTTCGCGCGACTTCGCGCTGTCGTCCAGCGCGGCGACCAGTTCGATCGGCTGCGTGAGTTTTTCCAGGTAGCCCGCGAGCTGGGCCTTGATGGTGGCGTCAAGCATGGTGAGCACTCCGGCAGGAATGGAGAGGGGGAGGGAGGCTTGTGGCAGCGGCCGGTGCCGTGGGGGAGGGCGGCTGCGGAGGGGAGCGCAGCCGGGCACGGGCCGCTGGCACAAGCATCCTCGGAGGAACCCGGGCGCTGCGCGCCCGGGTCCGGTGTTGCAGGTATTGCCGTGGATCAGATCTTGCCGACCAGGTCCAGCGAGGGAGCCAGGGTCTTCTCGCCTTCCTTCCACTTGGCCGGGCACACCTCGCCCGGGTGGGAGGCGACGTACTGCGCGGCCTTCACCTTGCGCAGCAGCTCCCCGGCGTCGCGGCCGATGCCGCCGGCGGTGATCTCGACGATCTGGATCTTGCCCTGCGGGTCGACCACGAAGGTGCCGCGGTCGGCCAGGCCGGCGTCCTCGATCAGCACCTCGAAGTTGCGGCTGATCGCGTGGGTGGGATCGCCCACCATCGTGTAGCCGATCTTCCTGATCGCGTCCGAGGTGTCGTGCCACGCCTTGTGCGAGAAGTGCGTATCGGTCGAGACGCTGTAGATCTCCACGCCCAGCTTCTGGAACTCGGCGTAGTTGTCGGCCAGGTCTTCCAGCTCGGTCGGGCAGACGAAGGTGAAGTCGGCCGGGTAGAAGAACACCACGGACCACTTGCCCTTGAGATCGGCCTCGGTCACTTCGACGAACTGGCCGGCCTTGAACGCCTGGGCCTTGAATGGCTTCACTTCGGTGTTGATAAGCGACATCTGTGTTGCTCCTGGTGGTTGAAAGCTTGGGAAGAATGCTAGACGGCACCAGACAATCAATCCAATTGATTGTCAGCATGGATGCCATTGTCCAAGACTATGGTATGGCCGGCTGCGCTATACGCAAGAGGCGCTGGTCACGGCATGCCGCCGCGCAGCCACGTCGGAATGCGCAGCGGCCCGGCGAACGTCCTATCCCGGGTGCGCGACCACGTAGGCTAAAATGACCGTTTTGACGGAGGCCACATGACACAGTCAGCCACCGCAGGCGCCCGTTTCCGCGCGGCACTCGCC
Organism: Rhodanobacter geophilus; assembly: GCF_040812275.1. Classification (NCBI taxonomy): domain Bacteria; kingdom Pseudomonadati; phylum Pseudomonadota; class Gammaproteobacteria; order Lysobacterales; family Rhodanobacteraceae; genus Rhodanobacter; species Rhodanobacter geophilus. The sequence continues at coordinate 22,237 of NZ_JBFOHL010000002.1, forward strand.
GCCGAATCGCCGCTGCAGGTGATCGGCGCGATCACCGCCTACGCCGGCCTGATGGCCAAACGCGTGGGCTACCAGGCGCTGTACCTCTCCGGCGGCGGCGTGGCCGCCAATTCGCTGGGCATGCCCGACCTCGGCATCTCCACCATGGAGGACGTGCTCACCGACGCGCGCCGCATCGTCGACGCCACCGGCCTGCCGCTGCTGGTCGACATCGACACCGGCTGGGGCGGCGCCTTCAACATCGCGCGCACCATCCGCAACTTCGAGCGCATCGGCGTGGCCGCGGTGCACATCGAGGACCAGGTCGGCCAGAAGCGCTGCGGCCATCGCCCCGGCAAGGAAGTGGTGCCGAAGGAGGAGATGGTGGACCGCGTGAAGGCCGCGGTGGACGCGAAGACCGACGCGGACTTCGTGCTGATGGCGCGCACCGACGCCGCCGCGGTGGAAGGCATCGATGCCGCCATCGACCGCGCCTGCGCCTACGTCGAGGCCGGTGCCGACATGATCTTCCCCGAGGCGATGAAGACGCTGGACGACTACCGCAAGTTCAAGGCCGCGGTGAAGGTGCCGATCCTCGCCAACCTCACCGAGTTCGGCTCCACGCCGTTCTTCACCACGGAGGAGCTCAGGAGTGCCGACGTGGACATCGCGCTGTACTGCTGCGGCGCCTACCGCGCGATGAACAAGGCGGCGCTGAACTTCTACGAGACGGTGCGCCGCGAGGGCACCCAGAAGAACATCATCGACACCCTGCAGACGCGCGAGGAGCTGTACGACTTCCTGGGCTACCACGCCTACGAGGACAAGCTCGACGCGCTGTTCAACAAGCGAGGCTGACACGCTTAGCGAATGCCTTGCAGGAGCGGCTTCAGCCGCGATCCACGCACTGGTCCGCGGCCGAAGCCGCGCCCACGCGGACGTTTTGATTTACCCCTGCACCCCAGGAGATACCCATGAGCGAGCAAGTCCTTCCCAAGGCCAAGAAATCCGTGGCGCTGTCCGGCGTGGCCGCCGGCAACACCGCGCTGTGCACGGTGGGCCGCAGCGGCAACGACCTGCACTACCGCGGCTACGACATCCACGACCTGGCCGCCAAGGGCTGCTTCGAGGAAGTGGCGCACCTGCTGGTCTACGGCGTGCTGCCGAACTGGACCGAGCTGCAGAACTACAAGGCCAGGCTGAAGCGCCTGCGCGGCCTGCCGGCGCCGGTGAAGGCCGCGCTGGAGCTGCTGCCCGCCGCCACCCACCCGATGGACGTGCTGCGTACCGGCTGCTCGGTGCTGGGCACCGTGCTGCCGGAGAAGGACGACCACAACGTCACCGGTGCGCGCGACATCGCCGACCGCCTGATGGCCAGCTTCGGCTCGATGCTGCTGTACTGGTACCACTTCAGCCACAACGGCAAGCGCGTGGAGACGCAGACGGACGACGACTCCATCGCCGCGCACTTCCTGCACGTGCTGCACGGCAAGGCGCCCAGCGAGCTGCACGCGAATGCGCTGGACAAGTCGCTGGTGCTGTATGCCGAGCACGAGTTCAACGCCTCGACCTTCACCGCCCGCGTGATCGCCGGCACCGGCTCGGACATGTATTCCGCCCTAACCGGCGCGATCGGCGCGCTGCGCGGTCCCAAGCACGGCGGCGCCAACGAGGTGGCGATGGAGATCATCGCGCGCTACCGCAATGCCGACGAGGCCGAGGCCGACATCCGCGCCCGCGTGGAGCGCAAGGAGATCGTGATCGGCTTCGGCCACCCGGTGTACACGGTGTCCGACCCGCGCAACGTGATCATCAAGGAGATCTCGCGCAAGCTCTGCACGGACGGCGGCAACCCGGTGCTGTTCGACGTCTCCGAGCGCATCGAGAAGGTGATGGGCGAGACCAAGAAGATGTTCCCCAACCTCGACTGGTTCTCGGCCAGCGCCTACCACATGATGGGCGTGCCCACCGCGATGTTCACGCCGCTGTTCGTGATCGCCCGCACCTCCGGCTGGAGCGCGCACGTGATCGAGCAGCGCCAGGACGGCAAGATCATCCGCCCCAGCGCGAACTACGTTGGCCCGGAAGACCAGACCTACGTGCCGATCGACAAGCGCTGAGGCGCTGCCGGAAAGCCGAAGCAACGAGGGAGCCGCGAGGCTCCCTTTTTCGTGGGAATGGCGGCGGTTCGTGCCCACGGCACCTTGCGCCCGTTACAGGTGTTGCAGGTCTGATACAGATTCCCGCGTCACCGGGCTGGCGGCCAAAGCCTTGTCGCGGCGCGCCGGGGGATGCCTCGGCCATTCCCGCCTGCCGCCCGCTGTAACGCTTCCGGAACAGTGCATGCGGCGAATCGATGCGGCGTTGTCGATGCGTTGATTTCAACTTCTTGATTGAAAAGAAATTCCATCCGCGTGCTCGTTTGGCATTCCCTTTGCCAGTTCAGCTTGCTGCACACGCAAGACTAGGCGGGATGGCCCAAGTCAACCAGGGGATTCCCGAGCAGAACCGCAACCCGGCGCGTGCCGGAGCATGGCGGCGGGGTCTGGCGCTGCAGGCAAGCGGTTCCGGCATTCACCGGAATTGATGATGCACGGGCCTGATCAGGCATTTCTAAGGAGAGCGAATCATGCGCAAGACACTCATAGTCACGGCATTGGCCGCGGTCGGTTTGGCCATGGCGGTTCCGGCAATGGCCGATCACAACTACAACAATGGCAATGACAACAGCCACAACAACAACAACTCGGCGAACCTGAATTTCGTCAATGCAAGCACGCACACCAAGACCGTCACCAAGACCAAGAACGTCGATGCCAGTGGCAACGACCGCAACAACAGCGGCGATGCCAGCAGCCTCGGCCTCGGCAATGCCACGGCGAACAACAGCAGTTCCGCGAGCAGCTCGGTCAGCGATTCGTTCAACAAGAGCGTCGCGGTAGGCAAGACCGAGCTGGACGGCGCGGTTTCGGACAACGTGGTGTTCGGCATCGGCAACCGGGCCGGGAACTGGGGCAATGCCAGCGGCTCGCACGGCGGCAGCGGTGGTGATGCCCGGGGCGCCAACGCCAACAGTGCTGGCGGCAACGCGCACTCCAGGAGCGGTGACACCAGCGGCCTGTTCAGCGGCGACAGCGGCAGCTCCGCCGCCACCGGCGGGAACGGCGGCAACGACACCGGTGGCTCCAACATGGGTGGCGCGGGTGGCAGCGGCGGCAACGGTGGCACCGCTGCGGCTGACGCCGGTTCCTTCGACATGGCGAACAGCATGAGCAGCGTAGCCGCCGGCGCGGCTGGCATCACCACGATTGCCCAGAACAGCGGCGCTTCTTCGCTGATCCAGCAGGGCGTGACGGTTCAAGCCAACCTGAGCGTAGGCCACTGAGTGACGACGGACTGGCACGGCGAGGCGAAACGCCTCGCCGTGCCGGACGGGAGTTGTTGCAAACGAGCCGAACGCCATGGGAGGTGGGTCATGTCCCCGTCAAAGGGTTGGATCGGGTGCTGTCTGCTGATGGTACCGATGGCGGCATTTGCCGCGAATCCGCCGGCTGGTTCCGCCGCCGGCACGATGGCGCCGCATGCCGAAGGCTGCGCGCAGGCAAGCGCAGCCGCGCGCCGATGTGTTGACGGCCTCGGTCCGGTCGTGAGCACCGACACGCTGGAACATTCCAGCGGTGGCACGAACACCAGCAACATCCAGAACCTCAGCGGTGTCGTGACGGGCAACAGTGCGACGCAGGTGGATACCGGCTCGAACTCGGTCAGTTCCGGCGCCTTCAGCGGTGCGGTCGGGCTGCCGACGGTCATCCAGAACACCGGCAACAACGTGCTGATCCAGAGTGGCGTCATCGTCAACGTGCAGTTCAAGCCATGAGCAGGAGGTGGCTGCCGCCGCTCGCGATCATGCTGGCGCTGGCCTGGCCTGCCGGCCTGCTTGCCGGTTCGGTGGAGATCAACAACGGCACGGGCTCGACCTACACGCTGCATCTGACCACCCTCAAGGAGGCCAAATTCAGGAACACCATCCGGCAGAAGTACGACTTCAGTTGCGGGTCTGCCGCCGTGGCCACCCTGCTGACCTACCAGTACGGCTATCCGGTCACCGAGCAGATGGCATTCGCGCAGATGTACGCGCACGGCGACCGCGCCAAGATCAACAAGGAAGGTTTTTCCCTGCTGGACATCAAGGACTACCTGCAGACCCTCGGCTTCGAGGCGGACGGCTTCCGCCTGCCGCTGGACAAGCTTGTGCAGGAACACCTGCCGGCGATCGTGCTGATCGAGGAAAACCGCTACCACCACTTCGTCGTCGTCAAGGGCCTGCTGGGTGGCCGCGTACTGGTGGGCGACCCCGCCCTGGGTACGCGTTCGATCCCGCGGGACCGATTCGAAAAACTGTGGAAGGACAAGTTGCTGTTCGTGATTCACAACCGGCGCGATCTCGCGCACTTCAACCTGGTCAGCGATTGGCGCGCGGCGCCTTTGGCGCCGCTGGGCATGGGCATCGACCGACGCTTGATGGATTACACCACCATGCCGAAGTTCGGGCCCGGGCAGTACTGAGGTGATGGTGATGCAACACAAGAATCCGAATTCAAGAACGAGCCTGCAAGTCGTGCTGCCCTTGTGCCTGCTCGGCAGTGCAGGCGTCGCCCACGCCATGCCCGGCGCTGATGCGGGCAATGCCGGTGTCCAGGCGCGGCAGTCGGTGGAGGCGCCGCCCGCGGACCAGGCGGGGCCCGATATCCCCGGCCTCGGGCAACCGACCAGCGATGCCAGCCTCGACCACGTGCGGGGCGGCTTCGATCTTGGCAGCGGATTGGTGGCCTCGTTCGGCCTCCAGGAGGAGACCTACATCAATGGCCTCCTGGTGATGTCCACGAACATCAATATCCCGGATATCAGCAAGATCACCCAGCAGCAGGCCGCTGCCCTGGCATCGACACTCGACGGCCTGAACCTCGTGCAGAACGGGCCGGGCAACAGTGTCGCTTCCGGCAAGGCGCCGGCCACGCCCGCTCCCGGCTCGACCGGCAAGTCGGCCAATCCCATGCCGGCCTCGCAAGCGCCCGTTGCCGCGGTGGCCACCAGGCCAGGCACGTCGAATGGCGGCAGCGGCGCATACGTCCCGAATCAGCAGAGCACCATCACCCCGGTCATGGATGCGCCGCCGGAGGCGCTTGGCGCGCCTGCGCCAGGCTCGATCAACGTCACGTCGGCGGCAACCCGGAACACCATGAGCAGCGCTGCCGCCGCCGCATCCGCACTCGCGCAGGGTGGCGCCCTGGCGCAGGTCGTGCAGAACACCTTGAACAACCAGTCCATACAGACTTTGACCACGCTCAACGTTTCGGTGAACACGTTGCAGGCGCTGCGCCAGATGAACCTGCAGAACACCCTGCAGTCGGCGCAACTGCTTTCGCTCGGGCACTGAACCGTCGTGCGACTGCTGCGTGCGCGCGTCTGGTGATGCCCAGGTCTCCCAGATCGGTTTGACAAGGAGCTGAAATGGAACGCAAACGTCGACAATGGGCATGCGCAGCCAGCTGCGCCGGACTGATGGTGTTCGGCGGATGGGCGGGCGCGCAGGAGGTCTCGCCACCCGCGGCGCCCGCCGAGGCGGGGCATGGCGATTCCGCGCCGGCCTTGCCCGCCGCGCCTGCACCGGCCGTGTCTTCCGCGACGATACGCCAGCGACTGCAGCAACAGGATGCGCAGATCGACGCGATGCGCAGGCAGATCGATGCACAGGTGGCGCAGCTCAAGCTGATGCGCCAGCAGCTGGCCCAGCAGGCGGCCGACTATGCATCGCTGCGCCACGCGGTCGGCATGCGCGAGCTGGATCGGCAGCGTGGCGGCAACCTGCAGGCGGCGGGGGCGAGTTCGCCGACGCAGCCCATGCCGGCCGCATCCGCCGCGCAAACGGTGACGGCCGCCAATCCGCCCGAAGTCGGGCAGGCTCCGCCGAAAGACACCCGTCCGCCGGAAGTGGCGCCCATTTCCAACCAGCCCGGCGTGTTGACCCCAAGGCACAGCTTCGTGCTGGAGCCCTCGTACCAGTTCGGCTATTCCGCCGCCAACCAGGTCGATCTGGTGGGTTACACCGTCATCCCGGCCATCCTGATCGGCCTGATCGACATCCGCACGGTGCGGACCACCAGCCATACCGTGACGTTGACCGGGCGCTATGGCCTTACCAATCGCCTCGAACTCGAGGTGCGCGTGCCTTATGTCTGGGAGGGCAGCAACATCGTCAGCCGCGAGGTATTCACCGGCACGGCGACGAACAACGTGCTGAGCTCCAGCGGCAGCGGCATCGGCGACATCGAGGCCACCGCGCGCTACCAGTTCAACGACGGTGGTGCGGACAAGCCGTATTACATCGGCTGGCTCCGCTTCAAGTCCCGCACCGGCGAAGATCCGTTCGAAGTGAGGACCGACTGCCAGACGCGCTGCGTCGAGAATGCCACCGGCACGGGCCTGCCGCTGGAGCTGCCGACCGGCTCGGGCTTCTATTCCCTGCAGCCCGGCCTCACCTGGCTGCTGCCCTCCGATCCGGTGGTGATCTTCGGCAACCTCAGCTACATGTACAACTTCGAACGGCACAACGTGTCCGAGAACCTCGTGGTGGGCAAGGAATTCATCGGCAACGTGAAGGTGGGCAACGTCGCCGATGCGAGCATCGGCGTCGGCTTCGCGATGAACGACAAGGTGTCGTTGAGCCTGGGCTACGACCAGAGCTTCATCGGCGTGACGCGCGAAGCCGGTTCCAAGGTGCCGGGCTCGACCAAGATCTGGCTGGGCTCGCTGCTGGTGGGTGGTTCCTACCGCGTCGATCCCAAGCGGACCCTGAATTTCACGCTCGGCGTAGGCGTGACCCGCGATACGCCCGACGTGCTGATGACGGTGCGCGTGCCGATGGCGTACTGAGACGAGCAACCATCGGTCACGCCGGGGCTCGACGCCGGCGTTGCAGCAGCCAGCCGTCGCCGCAGACGCCAAGCACCAGCATCGCATCGAGCAGGTATTTGACCCAGGCATGCGCCGTGAACCAGGCCGACCACAGATGGTCATGCGCGATCATGCGCGCCGATGTCCAGGCGATCGCGCCGGCGCCGAGGTAGACGATGACGGGAAAGCGCTCGATCAGCTTCAGGATCAGGGTCGAGCCCCACACCACCAGCGGCACGCTGATGGCCAGGCCAAGCACCACCAGCAGCAGGTCGCCGTGCGACGCGCCGGCGATCGCCAGCACGTTGTCCAGCCCCATCAGCGCGTCGGCGACGATGATGGTGCGCAGCGCGGCCCAGAAGCCGTCGGCGGCGGCGACGTCGTGCGCTGCTTCGTCCTGCTTCAGCAGCTTCAAGGCGATCGGCAGCAGCAGGAGGCCGCCGGCAAGCATCAGGCCCGGCAGCTTCAGCAGCCAGACCACGATGGCGGTAAGTGCGATGCGCACGGCGACGGCACCGAAGCTGCCCCAGAACACGGCTTTCTTCTGCAGCGGCCCGGGCAGCTTGCGCGCAGCCAGCGCGATCACGATGGCGTTGTCGCCGGCCAGCACCAGGTCGAGCAGGACGATGGTGGACAGGCCGGAGAGAAAGCTGGTGAGGGATTCCATGCAATGGTCCGACGCGCCGAGCGCATGCAGCGACGACGGACGCGCGCAAAACCGTCGTCACCGCAAAAGTCTCGTTCGCGACATCGGTCGCCACGGTGTCCGGAGCGAGGCATCGCTCGTGTTGACGAACACCGCACGGATGCATGAGCGCATCCGGAACTACTCCCCCTTGGGTGGTAGTCCGGCCATTCTCATGGCGGTCCGGGCAGGGGTCAAGCACGCCGCGTTCCTGCTGGCGGCACGGGCCGGATACAATGGGCGTTTTCCCTCGCCGCGAGATCCGCCATGAGCGCCCACGACATCCGTTCCGCCGTCCGCCCCGATCCCGACCAGCCGATGGTCGACATCGCCAACTACGTGGCCGACTACCGGATCGAGTCGAAGGAAGCCTACGACACCGCGCGCTACATGCTGCTGGACTCGCTGGCCACCGCGATGATGGCGATGAAGTTCCCCGAGTGCGTGAAGCACCTCGGTCCGGTGGTGCCGGGCGCCGCGCTGCCCGGCGGCGCCCGCGTGCCGGGCACCAGCCACGAGCTGGATCCGGTGCAGGCCGCGTTCGCGATCGGCACGCAGATCCGCTGGCTGGATTTCAACGACACCTGGCTGGCCGCCGAGTGGGGCCATCCGTCCGACAACCTCGGCACCGTCCTCGCCGTGGGCGACTGGCTGGGCCGCAAGGCCGAGCGCGAAGGCGGCCAGGCGCCGACCGTGCGCGACGTGCTGGGCTATGCGATCAAGGCCCACGAGATCCAGGGTTGCTACGCGCTGAAGAACAGCTTCAACCGCGTGGGCCAGGACCACGTGATCCTGGTGCGCCTCGCCTCCACCGCGGTGGCCACGCACATGCTGGGCGGCAACAAGGAGCAGATCACCACCGCCGTGTCGCACAGCTGGATCGACAACGGCGCGCTGCGCACCTACCGCCACGCGCCGAACACCGGGCCGCGCAAGAGCTGGGCCGCCGGCGACGCCTGCCGTCGCGCCGTCACGCATGCCATCAATGCGGTGTACCGCGGCGTGGCGGGCTATCCCTCCGCGTTGTCGGCGAAGACCTGGGGCTTCTACGACGTGGCGTTCAAGGGCAACGCGTTCGAGTTCGAGCGCCCGTTTGGCAGCTACGTGATGGAGAACGTGCTGTTCAAGATCAGTTTCCCGGCCGAGTTCCACGCGCAGACCGCGGTGGAGTGCGCGATGCAGCTGCACGGCCAGGTCGCCGGCAGGCTGGACCAGGTCGAGAGGGTGGTGATCGAGACCCAGGAAGCCGGTTGCCGCATCATCGACAAGACCGGCCCGCTGGCCAACTATGCCGATCGCGACCACTGCATCCAGTACATGGTCGCCGTGCCGCTGATCTTCGGCCGCCTCACCGCCGACGACTACAACGACGACGTGGCCGCCGACCCGCGCATCGACGCGCTGCGCGAGAAGATGACGGTGAGCGAGAACCCGCAGTTCACCAGGGACTACTTCGACCCCGAGAAGCGCTACATCGGCAATTCGGTGCAAGTGTTCTTCAAGGACGGCACGTCGACCGAAAAGGTTTCCATCGATTACCCGATCGGCCACCGCAAGCGTCGTGCCGAGGGCATCCCCGTGCTGCTGAAGAAGTTCGAGGCAGCCATGCGCGGCCACCTGCCGGCACACAAGGTCAAGGCGATCCTGGAAGCCACCCGCGATCCGGCGAAACTGGATGCCATGCCGATCCAGCAATTCCTCGGTTTGTTCGCGCTCTGAATACACCTCGGCGGCAATGCTTGCCGAAGCCGCATGCCGCCCAACAGCATCGGTTGTCACGAATTGTCCCGATATTCCCGATGTGTTAGTTTTGTGTAAAGCCGTAATGAGCCGACCGGGCTCACGCAAGGGTGCCGCATCAGGACAAAAGCGGATGCGACTGTTTCAATAACGAAAAGGGAGAGACTTGATGAAACACAAGGGCCTTTATTTCATGGTTGCCCTGGCCTTGGGCGGCGTAGGTGCCGCCCACGCGCAGGACAACACGGCGGCGAGCGCCGGCAGCAGCGACAGTGCGGCCGCTCCGGCGTGGCCGAACGGGTTCGATGACCGCTGGTACATCGCGCCGACCATCGGCGGTTATTTCAACGACACGGACCGCAACACGAACAGCCGTCAGATCTACTACGGCCTGGCCGTGGGCAAGTTCTTCACGCCGAATCTGTCGCTGGACCTGTTCGCCGACCGCACGAAGCGCGACATCGACCACAATGCCGGGACGTGGGCGAGCAACAACGTGGGCGTAGCCGCACGCTGGTACTTCACGAATGGTTCGTGGCGTCCGTACCTGCTGGGTGCCGTGATGGGCAGCCATCACAAGAACCCGGTGGACAGCGACTGGGCGCCGGCGGCCGAGCTGGGCCTGGGTCTGTCGAAGTCGATCACCGACAGCTCCGACATTCGCGTGGAAGGTGGCTACCGTTACGACTGGGACGACAAGAGCCAGACCACCAAGAGCGGTTACGGCGACTGGTTCCTGGGCCTGAGCATCGTGTCGCGCTTCGGCGCGGTGCCGGCTGCTCCGGCTCCGGTGGCACCGCCGCCGCCGCCCCCGCCGCCGCCGGCAGAAGCGCCGGCGCCACAGAAGGTGGTGATCGACCTGCGTGGCGTGAACTTCAAGTTCGACTATCCGAAGAAGGGCCACGTGCACGCTTCGGAAATCGACAAGGCGCTGGCCGTGCCGACGTCGGACTCGGTGGCGATCCTGGACCAGGCGGTGGATACGCTGAAGCGCTATCCGGACGTGCACGTGACGGTGGCGGGCTACACCGACTCGAAGGGCAAGCCGGCGTACAACCAGGCGCTGTCGGAGCGTCGTGCACAGATCGTGTACGACTACCTGACCAGCCACGGCGTGGACGCGAGCCGTCTGGAAGGTCCGATCGGCCACGGTGCGGACAACCCGATCGGCGACAACGCCACGGACGCGGGTCGTGCGCAGAACCGTCGCGTGGAGCTGCAGGTCCAGCAGTAATCGGACGGGTCGCAGTGTTACGAAAAAGCCCGGCGCATGCCGGGCTTTTTCGTGAATGGGGCAATGCGGATCGACTCGATCAGGTCGACATTGCCCAATACAAAAAATACACGTGGACAGGAGTAGGGAAAAGACCCGACGCCGACCCTGAACGATAGTGTACCGAGTAGTGCAAAAGCTGTTTTGATCCCGTGTGCGGCGTTTAACGATTTTGCTACACTCGTTCCCGGTTGCTGAGTACGAGCGCCAGGCAGATAAGGCGTTACAAGCCGTTGAAGACGTTAAAAGCAACGCCATGCAGTGCCCGTTTGGCGTGTAACGGACGCGAAGACCAAATTGACGAGGAGAGACCTGATGAAACACAAGGGCCTTTATTTCATGGTTGCCCTGGCCTTGGGCGGCGTAGGTGCCGCCCACGCGCAGGACAACACGGCGGCGAGCGCCGGCAGCAGCGACAGTGCGGCCGCTCCGGCGTGGCCGAACGGGTTCGATGACCGCTGGTACATCGCGCCGACCATCGGCGGTTATTTCAACGACACGGACCGCAACACGAACAGCCGTCAGATCTACTACGGCCTGGCCGTGGGCAAGTTCTTCACGCCGAATCTGTCGCTGGACCTGTTCGCCGACCGCACGAAGCGCGACATCGACCACAATGCCGGGACGTGGGCGAGCAACAACGTGGGCGTAGCCGCACGCTGGTACTTCACGAATGGTTCGTGGCGTCCGTACCTGCTGGGTGCCGTGATGGGCAGCCATCACAAGAACCCGGTGGACAGCGACTGGGCGCCGGCGGCCGAGCTGGGCCTGGGTCTGTCGAAGTCGATCACCGACAGCTCCGACATTCGCGTGGAAGGTGGCTACCGTTACGACTGGGACGACAAGAGCCAGACCACCAAGAGCGGTTACGGCGACTGGTTCCTGGGCCTGAGCATCGTGTCGCGCTTCGGCGCGGTGCCGGCTGCTCCGGCTCCGGTGGCACCGCCGCCGCCGCCCCCGCCGCCGCCGGCAGAAGCGCCGGCGCCACAGAAGGTGGTGATCGACCTGCGTGGCGTGAACTTCAAGTTCGACTATCCGAAGAAGGGCCACGTGCACGCTTCGGAAATCGACAAGGCGCTGGCCGTGCCGACGTCGGACTCGGTGGCGATCCTGGACCAGGCGGTGGATACGCTGAAGCGCTATCCGGACGTGCACGTGACGGTGGCGGGCTACACCGACTCGAAGGGCAAGCCGGCGTACAACCAGGCGCTGTCGGAGCGTCGTGCACAGATCGTGTACGACTACCTGACCAGCCACGGCGTGGACGCGAGCCGTCTGGAAGGTCCGATCGGCCACGGTGCGGACAACCCGATCGGCGACAACGCCACGGACGCGGGTCGTGCGCAGAACCGTCGCGTGGAGCTGCAGGTCCAGCAGTAATCGGACGGGTCGCAGTGTTACGAAAAAGCCCGGCGCATGCCGGGCTTTTTCGTGAATGGGGCGGCCACGGACGGTCACCCGTTTGATTCTCGCGATCATGGATGGTTGCAAAAGGGGTTGCCCCGACGCCATCGAGGTTTGCTTGATGCCTCCTGCACGACCATCCGGAACACAAGGCGGCAAACGCCATGGCGTTGCCCGCGTGCTGAGCAAGCTGGGCGTGTGCTCGCGCAGTCAGGCCGAGGCCGCGGTGCGCGCGGGACGCGTGGGCGTGGATGGCCGCGTGGTGCGCGATCCCGAATACCCGGTCGAGGCGGATCGCCAGCAGCTCAGCCTGGATGGCGTCGCCGTGATGGCGGCACGGCGCATCTACCTCGCGCTGAACAAGCCGCGCGGCATCGTGGTGAGCGCGGCCGACGAGCGTGGCCGCGACACGGTCTACGACCTGCTGCGCGATGCCGGCCTGCCGTGGCTGGGACCGGTGGGGCGATTGGACAAGGCCAGTGAAGGCCTGCTGCTGCTCAGCAACGACAGCGCCTGGGCTGCGGGCATCACCGAGCCGAGCACGCATCTGGACAAGACTTATCACGTACAGGTGGCTGGCCAGCCGGATGCAGCGGTGTTGGCTGCGATGCAGGCCGGTATTCGTGAAGGGGCAGACCTGCTCAAGGCCCGAAGGGTCGCGCTGTTGCGCGCCGGCGAGAAGAATGCCTGGCTGGAAGTGGTGCTGGACGAGGGCCGCAACCGGCATATCCGCCGCCTGCTGGCGGCGTTGGGCACCGACGTGCTGCGGCTGGTACGCGTGGCCATCGGGCCGCTGGTGCTGGGCGACCTCGCCAAGGGGCAGTGGCGCCACCTCGATGCGAGCGAGGTGGCGCAACTTCGCCGGCGCTGACCGGCGACTTCAGCCGCCGATCACGCCCAGCTGCTTGCCCACCTTGGTGAACGCCGCGATCGCGCGGTCCAGGTGCTCGCGGGTGTGCGCCGCGCTCATCTGGGTGCGGATGCGCGCCTGGCCCTGCGGCACCACCGGATAGAAGAAGCCGGTGACGTAGATGCCCTCGTCGAGCAGCGCCGATGCCATCGCCTGCGCCTTCTTCGCATCGTAGATCATCACCGGCACGATGGGATGCACGCCCGGCTTGATGTCAAAGCCGGCCCGCGTCATGCCCTCGCGGAAATGGCGGGTGTTCTCCTGCACCTTCGCGCGCAGGTCGCCAGCCGCTTCCAGCATGTCGAACACCTTGATCGCGGCCGCCACCACGTGCGGTGGCAGCGAGTTGGAGAACAGGTACGGCCGCGAGCGCTGGCGCAGCATCTCGATCATCTCGGCGCGGCCGGTGGTGAAGCCGCCCAGTGCGCCGCCCAGCGCCTTGCCCAGCGTGCCGGTGAAGAGGTCGATCCTGTCCATCACGCCGTTGACCTCGGCCGAGCCGCGGCCGGTCTCGCCGAGGAAACCGGTGCAGTGGCATTCGTCGATGTGCACCAGCGCATGGTACTTCGCGGCCAGCGCGGTGATCTGGTCCAGCTTGGCGATGAAGCCGTCCATCGAGAACGCGCCGTCGGTCGAGATCAGCTTGGTGCGCGCGCCGGCCGCGTCCGCGGCCTGCAGCTGCTTCTCCAGGTCGGCCATGTCGCTGTTGGCGTAGCGGTAGCGCTTGGCCTTGCACAGGCGGATGCCGTCGATGATCGAGGCGTGGTTGAGCGCGTCGGAGATCACCGCATCCTCCTCGCCCAGCAGCGGCTCGTACAGGCCGCCGTTGGCGTCGAAGCAGGCGGCGTAGAGGATGGTGTCCTGGGTACCGAAGAAGTCGGCGATCTTCCTCTCCAGCTGCTTGTGCAGGTCCTGCGTGCCGCAGATGAAGCGCACCGAGGCCATGCCGAAGCCGTGGGTGTCCAGCGCCTCCTTGGCGGCCTTGATGACCTCCGGATGGTCGGCCAGGCCCAGGTAGTTGTTCGCGCAGAAGTTCAGTACCTTGCGGCCGCCTTCCAGCTCGATCTCGGCCGACTGCGGCGAGGTGATGACGCGTTCGGCCTTGAACAGGCCCTGTTCGCGGATGGATTCGAGTTCGCTGGCGTAGCGCGCCTGGCCGGGGTAGCTCATGGTGGGGTTTCCGCTGGGTCAAAAGCCTATTTTGATCCCTGGTGCTCCGGCTGGGAAGGAAGCGCGGGATCCTGGCGCGCTCATCCCTGGTGCAAGCCGAACTCCACGCGCGTGGTCTTGCCCTTGTCGGTGATGCCCTTGGCATCGAGCCTGGGCGCCTTGAGCGAGACGCGCTTGTCGTCCAGCTTGCCCTTCAGCCACGCCTGCACCGCGGCGGCGCGACGCTGCGCCAGCGCGCGCATGGCGGCCTCGTCGACCGGGACGTTGGTTTCCATCAGGCTGCGCATCTCGTCGGGCGCGAGCGATTTCTTGAGGCCGATGAAATTCTTCGGCTTGCCCTTGAAGTCGTCCTCCTTGTACGCGCGCTTGAGGTACTTGTCGGACTCGTCCGGCGTGATATTGACCGCGGCGAGCGCGGTGTCCGAAGTGTCGGCGTGCTTGCCCGCCTGGTCGAGCAGCTTTGCGCGGCGCACCAGGTTGTCCACCGTGACCTTGCGCAGCCCGTCCTGGTCCTTGGACGGATCGACGCGGCCGGTGATGTCGAGATCCAGCGTGGTCTTCTGCCTGAGCATGGCGACGATCTTGCCCAGCCGTTCCTGCGCGTTCTTGTCCAGTACGGCGGAACCGGGAGCGAACTCCACGTAGCCAAGATCCTCGTGGTTGCTGCCACCGAAGGCCGCGCCCAGCAGGCGGAACGGCGCCGTGGCGGCCCTGGCGATGAGGTTGCCGATGGCATGCCAGATCAGGCTGCCCAGGCTGAACTGCGGATCGTCCAGCGAACCGGACACCGGCACGTTCACGTCGATGTTGCCCTGCGTGTCCTTCAGCAGCGCCACCGCGAGCTTCACCGGAAGATGCCTGATGCCGGGACTTTCGTCGCGGTTGCCGAAGGTCAGCTGGGTGATGAAGATGTGGTTGTCGGCGTTGAGCTTGCGCTGGTCCAGCATGTAGCGGACATCCACCGTCAGCTTGCCCGCCGTGATCGGGTAGCCGGTGTACTTGGTGGAATAGGCGCTCAGGCCGGTCAGCTCCACCTCGTCGGCCTTGCCCTTGATGTCGAGGAAGGCCACCGGCTGCAGCGGGTTGATGGTGCCGTCGATGTCGACCGGCGAGTTGTCGTTCACCGCCGCCTGCACCGACAGGTCGGCCGGCGGATCGCCCGGCTTGGTGCCGAAGGCACCGATCTTGCCGGTGAGCTTGGTGAGGTTGGCGGTGTAGTTGGGCTTGATGAAGTTGTCGGTGTAGTTGAGCTGGCCGTTGACGAGGGTGATGCCGCCGATGTGGATGTCGGCGGCGGGAGCCGCGGCGGAAGCGGCCGATGCAGGTGCGGCGGCAGCGATTCCTGTCGTCGCCGTCGCGCTGGCGGCAGGCTTGGGCGCCGGTGGCGGCGCGGAGACGGCCGGCGCCGGCACGGACGCGCCCGCGGGCTGCTCGTTGGCGGCACGGGTCACCGAAACCGGCGCCGCGGCGGGATTGGCCTCCACCTCCGACAGGTTCAGCGTGCCGTTCGCGTTGACGATCATGCGCGCATAGAACGAGCTGAGCACCAGGCTGCCCACATGCATGCGCGGCGCGCCGATGCCGTAGGACACGTCGAGCCGGTCAGCGCTCAGCGTGCGCCAGCGCAGGAAGTCGTCGCCGGTGAGCTTGTCCTGGACGCGTACCCGCTCGAGCGCCGCATTGCCCCGGTAGGTCATCCTCGGTTCGGCGTGGCGCCCGTCGTAGTGCAGCCGGCCCTTGCTGCTGATGCGTGCGCTGGAAATGGTCACGTTCAGCGGCACGCTGATGTAGGGCTCGAAGCGGGCGATGTCCAGGTGCCGGGTGTCGAGCCGGAGGTCGGCCAGCGTCGGCAGTGGCTGTACCCGGCCGCTGGCGGTGAAGCTGCCCTTGCCGACGGTACCCGCCAGCTTCACGGCGCTGGGCTTGTCGAGCTTGTCGCTCACGCCGTCGAGGCCGCCGCTGAGCGCATCGATCTTGATCTTCACCGGCTTGGCGCCGGCGGCGAAGTCCGTAAAGGCGATCGCGGACTTGTCGAAGGCCAGGTGCGCGATGCTCCAGTGCCACGGCGGCGCGTTCGCGGTGGTCTTCTTCGCCCGCGCCCCGTTGCCGGCGAACAGCTCGACCAGGTTGATGTGCCGGTTGCGGTAGCGCTCCACGTCCAGCTCCAGGCCCGCCGCCTTGAGCGTACCCAGCCGCGCCTGCTGTGTTGCCAGGTCGACCTGGTCGATCTCCGCATCGAGGCTGTTCCATGCCAGCGGCGAACCGCGCCCCCTGGAGCGGGGTTGCAGCGCGAAGTCGCTGACCGTGGCATGCGCGCCGGCCAGGTGCACGTTGAACGGCTTGCCCCAGTCCAGCTTGAGCTGGCCGGTGGCCTCCAGCTTGCCCTTGGCCACGTGTGCCGCCAGTCCCGGGGAGATGGCCGCCTGCAGCGGTGCCAGCCCGACCTGCTGCAGGTTCAGCGCGGTGGCGAGCGTGCTCCTGGCGAGATCCAGGCTGCCCTTCAGAGCAAGCTGGCCGCCGAAGAGCTGCGCCCCCATGTCCAGCCTGGCCGGCGGGGCGGCCAGCATGCTCAGGCCCTGGATGCTGCCGTGCAGGTGGGTCAGGTCGATCTTGCTGCCGCTGGCATCGCTGTAGTGGATGCCGCTGCCGGCCAGCGTCAGCGAGGCGATGCGCAGGTCGGTCGGCTGGGTTTTCGCGCCGGTGGCCGGCTTCGCCGGCGTCGCCGTCAGCGTATCGAAGTTGCTGTGGCCGTCGGCGCCGGCGGTGTAATCGAGCTGCGCGTTGTCGAGCGCAAGTGCGGCCAGCGCGTAACGCGATTGCAGCGGCTGCACGTCGGAGAGGTCCGCGGTGCCCTTGCCCAGGCTCAGGATCGGCTGGCCGTGGCTGCTGTCGAGGACGAAGTCGTCCAGCTGCAGTCTGCCGGTGAGCTGCAGCTGCGGCGTGGGCCTGGCCTGTACGAAATGCAGGGTGAGATCGCCGCTGAGCAGACCCCTGGGGATCGCGACCGGCAGGGTGGTGGGTGCGTAGGCGATGTAGCGCGCCAGGTCGAGGTGGTCGAGCCGGAAACCGATGGTCGACTCGCGATTGTCGGCGAAAGGCCGGGTGTGGCCTTCCATGTGCAGCGGGCTGCCGTCCACTTCCAGCGACAGCAATGGCTGCACGAACACGTCGGTGTCGCTGGGCAGGTTGGCGATGAACGGGATGCCCAGTTCCAGGTGGGTCACGTGATGGCTGGTCTTCAGCACCTCGTCGGCGAACTGGATGTCGCCGTCGTGCACGCTGATGTTGGAGAGCGCGAAGCGGGCAGGCGACGCCTTGGGATCGGCCGGCGTCGCGTCGATGCGGTCGATGATGTCGCTGAAGTTGAAGCGCTGCTCGCCCGTGCGCACGATGCGGATGCGCGGGCGCTGCAGGGTCAGCCCGTCCAGCACCGGCGCCATGCGGAACAGCGAGGCCCAGGACGCATTGACGACGACCTGGTCGATGTCGACGAAGTCCGACTTGCCGTCGCGGTCGGCGATGTGCAGCCGATCCAGCTCCAGCCGCAGCGTGTACGGATTCAGGTGCACGGCGCCCACGCTGACCGGACGCTGCAGCGCGGCCGAGGCACGCTGCTCGATCTGCCCGCGGATGACGGGAGGCGCCGCGAAGAAACCGAGCAGGCCGAACACGATCAGCAAGATCGCGACGATCAGGGCGATCTTGCGCGTGCGGTGCGAGCGGTAGACGGCGAGGGCGCGGTCGCGTCCCGCGGCCAACCGTGGATGGCTGAAAAGGCCTGTCATCACGATGCTCCCATGACATCGCGTGCCGACCGTGCTTGGCCCTCGCGCCCCGCACCTTCACAATCCCGGCGATTCTGTCGGCCGCCCAAGTCCGGAGTGTACAAGGGCGGCCGAACGCTCAGCGCGGATTTCCCGTGAAGGCGTCCGCGCCGAGACAGGAGGCGCTCAGTTCCAGGAACAGACCACCTTGCCGCACTTGCCGGCGTCCATCAGGTCGAAGCCCTTCTGGAAGTCGTCGATGTGGATCTGGTGGGTGAGCACCTTCTGCAGCGGGAAGCCGGTGAGCACCATCTGGGTCATCTTGTACCAGGTCTCGTACATGCGGCGGCCGTAGATGCCCTGCAGGGTGAGGCCCTTGAAGATCACGCGGTCCCAGTCGATGCCGGCGCCCTTGGGCAGGATGCCGAGCAGGGCGACCTTGCCGCCGTGGTACATGCAGTCGAGCATGTCGTTGAAGGCGCGCGGGTTGCCGCTCATTTCCAGGCCCACGTCGAAGCCCTCCATGTGCAGATCCTTCATCACGTCCTTCAGCGACTGGTTCGCCACGTTCACCACGCGGGTGGCGCCCATGTCGGCCGCCAGCTTCAGGCGGTAGTCGTTGACGTCGGTGACCACCACGTTGCGCGCGCCCACGTGCTTGGCGATGCCGGCGGCGATGATGCCGATCGGGCCGGCGCCGGTGATCAGCACGTCCTCGCCGATCAGGTCGAACTCCAGCGCGCAGTGCGCGGCGTTGCCGTAGGGGTCGAAGAAGGCAGCCAGCTCGGACGGGATCTGGTCGGGGATCGGCCACAGGTTGGAGGCCGGCATGGTCATGTACTCGGCGAACGCGCCGTTGCGGTTCACGCCGATGCCGATGGTGTTCGGGCACAGGTGCTGGCGGCCGGCGCGGCAGTTGCGGCAGTGGCCGCAGACGATGTGGCCCTCGGCCGAGACGCGGTCGCCGACCTTGTAGCCGGTGACGCCGGGGCCGATCTCCACGATGCGGCCGACGAACTCGTGGCCGATGGTGAGGCCCGGCTTGATCGTGCGCTGGCTCCACTCGTCCCACTTGTAGATGTGCAGGTCGGTGCCGCAGATCGCGGTCTTCTCCAGCTTGATCAGCACCTCGTTCGGCCCGACCTCGGGCACCGGCACCTCTTCCATCCAGATGCCCTGCTCGGGCTTGCGCTTGACCAGGGCTTTCATCGTCTGCGGCATGGGGAATCCAATGGCTGGCCCGAACGGGCGGGGAAAGCGCCAATTATAGATCCTTGCCGCGACGGCCAGCCGTTGCGTGCCGCAGCGCGCTCAATCGACGCGCTGGTAGACGCGACGGAACACCACCGGACGCTGCAGGAAGCCGGGCTGCCAGCGTTCGGTGACTTGCAGCGTGCGGCCGTCGGCGGAGCGCGACCAGGTCTCGTCGATCCGGCTGCCGTCGTCGAATTGCAGGCTGAACTGCAGGTCCCCGCCGCCGGCTTCCCTGCGCGCGACGGCGCTGCCGTTGAGCGTCTGCTGGTGGTTGCCGTCGAGGCGCACGGCCAACTGTTCGCCGTTCTCAAGCCGGGCCTGCAAGGCCTGCGCGTCCTGCTGCACGACCAGGACGGCATCGTTGTCGAGCATCGGCGGCGGGTGCAGCAGGTCGTCGCTGCCGCTGGATGCATCGCCCGATGATGCGCCGGCGCGCCTGCCGCCACGGCCATGGCCACCACCCATGCCGCCGCCACCCATGTGGCCGCCGCCCATCCCTCCACCGTGCCTGCCGCCGCGGTTGCCCGACTGCGGCGTCGTGCCGCTCGACGAGGAACCGGCCGGCGCCACGGTGGGCGACTGTTCGCGCCTGAGTTCCATGCGCAAGCTCGCGGTGACCTGCGCCAGGTTGTCGCTGGCCTGGTCGTCGATGCGCCACAGGCCGCTGAAATCGGCTGGCGCGGGGGCTTGCTGGGCCGGTGCCTGCAGGGGCGCAAGCAGCAGGCTGGCACCGATGAGCAGCGAAACGGGGATGCGTGGCGTGGACATGCCTGCCTGAACGGACGAGGCGCCAATGCGATGACGTGCTGCCCGTGCAGGCGTTGCCCCGGGCGCCGTTCCGACGGGTGGCCTGCGGCGCGGAGGCAGGAGATTGCCTTGCGGGCGGCTTCATGACTATGGTCGCAGGCTTCAACGAAACCTCGCCGGGGAAAGGCCATGCGCTTGCAGTCGATGGATCTGGTACGGGCCGTGCCGCGCGGGCAGGGCATGCGCAGGTACTGCTTCGGCGCCCTGCTGCGCCTGCGGCCGGCACTGTTGTTGGCCCTGGCCCTGGCAGCGCTGGCGCCCGCCGCGGCCGCGCAGGCCCGCAGCCAGGGGGCCGCGCCGCCGCTGCAGTTCCGCGTCGCCGAGGGAGGCATCGAGAACGCGTTCTACCAGCAGGGCGACATCGCCGCGCACCTGCTGTTGAGCTCCGGCGATCATCCCCGCGTGCTGGTGGCGTTTCCGGCCGGCAACAGCGGCGTGGGCGTGTGGTTCGAGCCCACCGCCACGCCGGTGCGCTGGACGCTGGACAAGGTGCAGGGGCTGCAGCGCGCGGTCGACGGCCATGCGATGAACGGCATCGTGGCCGAGGCCAGCGTGGACTCCGCCGCGCCGCTGGTGGTGAAGGATGCGGTATTGAGCAGCATCCGCGTGCTGCGCGACTACCAGCTCGAACAGGTCTATCCCGAGCAGGTGGCCGCCGCGCCGCAGGTGGCGGACCGCTCGGTACGCTGGCAGCGCCGGCGGCTGGACGGCGCGGCGGGCTACGAGCTGTCGCTGAGCACCGACAACGGCCGTTTCCGGCGCGAGGACGGCCGCATCGTGTTGCGCCCCGACCATGCCGGCGAAGCGCTGCACCTGCACATCGAGGCTGCCACGGGCGAACAGCCGCTCACCCCGTTCGCGCACCTGTTCAACGACCGCGTGCGGAACGATGCGCGCAGCCAGGACGTGCTGCGCTTCCTCAGCTACCGGCAGAAGTTCCTCGCCGGCTCCTGGCGCTTCGACACCTACTTCGGCCGCGACACGCTGATGTCGCTGCGCCTGCTGATGCCGGTGCTGCAACCCGCCGCCATGGACGCCGGCATCGCCTCGGTGCTCGCGCGGCTTGCGCCCGACGGCGAGGTGGCGCACGAGGAGGGCATCGGCGAGTTTGCGGTGCTGGACCACCTGGAGAAGGAGGGCAAGCTCTCCGACCGGCCGGTCTACGACTACCAGATGATCGACGGCAACTACATGCTGGCGCCGGTCGCCATGGCCTGGCTGCTGGACGATGCGCGCGGCCGCGCCGGGGCACAGGCCTTCCTCGCCGGGGGCGAGCCGGGGCAGCGACGCGGCGACGCGCTGGTGCGCAACCTGTCGTACGTCGCCGCCAGCAGCGAAGCCTTCGCGCGCCAGCCGGTGTACGCGAACCTGATCGGACTCAAGCCCGGCAGCCAGGTGGGGCAGTGGCGCGACAGCAATGCCGGCATCGGCGGCGGGCGCTATCCCTACGACGTCAACGTGGTCTGGGTGCCGGCCGCCTTGCGCGCCATCGGCCGCTTCCTCGACGCCGGCCTGCTGGACGCCTACACCACGCCGGCCCAGCGCGCGCGCCTGCGCGCCGATGCCGCCCACGCCGATGCGTGGGAACGCCTTGCCGCGGCCATGTTCGCCGTGCACCTGGACCGCGCGCAGGCAGCGGCGCAGGTGCGTGCCTACGCGGCGCAGGCCGGCGTGCCCGCTGCCGCCGCGCTGGCTTCCCTGCCGGACGAGGGCCTGCAGTTCCCGGCCATCGCGCTGGACGCGCAGGGGCGCCCGGTGCCGATCCTGCATTCCGACGAAGGCTTCGACCTGCTGTTCGGCCAGCCGAACGCGGCGACGCTGGATCGCTACGTCGACGACATGCTGCGGCCGTTCCCCGCCGGCCTGATGACCGGCGTGGGCATGGTCGTGGCCAACCCGGCCTATGCGAACCGCGACGCATGGTCCATGTTCGGCAGCAACGCCTATCACGGCACCGTGGTGTGGTCCTGGCAGCAGGCCCTGCTGGCGGCGGGGTTGCGTCGCCAGTTGGCCCGCGCCGGCCTGCCGCAAGCCACGCGCACGCGGCTGGCCAAGGCGCAGGCGACGCTGTGGCAGGGCATCTGCACCACCCGGTCGATGCGCGACTCGGAACTGTGGTCGTGGACATTCTCCGGTGACGCTTACCACGTCGAGCCGTTCGGCGCGGCCGGCGCGCACGAGGACGAGGCCAACGCCGCGCAGTTGTGGAGCACGGTGTACCTGGCGATTCCACCGCCTGCCGCGGACATCGCGCCGGCCTGTCGCTGACGGTTGGCGCAAGGCAGCGGGCGGCGAGGCGGCGCCCCGTTTCGCCGCCGGGCTGTCGTGTGGTGCCGGCCTGCCGCTGCGGTCGCCGCGGCCCATCGCCACAGGCTTCCGCGGGCGCCGGTGGGGAACGGGGAATGCGCTGGAAGACGGCACGCCCAAGGCCGAGGCGACTGCGATCAAGGTCGAGGCCTTCGGCGGTGGCGCCTCCGGTCCCCCGCTTTCGGCGCGAGGTTCTATCCACAGCGAATGTGGATAGGCATTGGACAAGCGTGTGGACAAGTCGCGTTCGCGCCGCCGCAACAGGCACTTGCCACGCATTGGCCAAACTTTGCGCAAGCATGCCTGGGTTACCCTTGCGCACCTGCGCCAACGCCGATACGCATGAGCCTCGATACCCGCCCCCTCGCCATCTTCCTGATGGGCCCCACCGCCTCGGGCAAGACCGCGCTTGCCTGCGAGCTGGCGGATCGCTTTCCGCTGGGCCTGGTCAGCGTGGACTCGGCCCTGGTCTATCGTGGCCTGGACATCGGCGCAGCCAAGCCCGACGCGGCCACGCTGGCGCGCTGGCCGCATGCGCTGATCGACATCCGCGATCCGGCCGAGCCGTATTCCGCGGCGGAGTTTTGCGACGATGCGCTGGCGACGATGCGGACGATCACGGCGCGGGGCAGGGTGCCGCTGCTGGTGGGCGGCACCGGCCTGTATTTCCGGGCGCTGCAGCGCGGCCTGTCCGACCTGCCCGAGGCCGATCCGGCGCTGCGGGCGCGCCTGGGCGAGGAGGCGGCGCGCATCGGCTGGCCGGCCATGCATGCGCGGCTGGCGCGGCTCGATCCCGCCGCCGCGGCGCGCATTGGCCCGAACGACGTCCAGCGCCTGCAGCGTGCGCTGGAGGTGATAACGCTCAGCGGGCGCCCCTTGTCCGAGCTGCAGCGTGGTGGCCGCGGCGGCGTGTTCCCGTGGCGTGTGCTCAAGCTGGCGCTGCTGCCGGGCGACCGCCGGCCGCTGCACGCGCGCATCGCCGAACGCTTCGATGCGATGCTGGCCGCCGGTTTTCTCGACGAGCTGCGCGCGTTGCACGCCCGCGGCGACCTGCACGCGGACCTGCCGGCGATCCGCGCGGTGGGTTACCGGCAGGGCTGGGAGCACCTGGACGGCCGCTTCGGTGCCGTGGAGTTCCGCGACCGCGCCATCTTCGCCACCCGCCAGTTGGCCAAGCGGCAGATCACCTGGCTGCGCGCCGAGCTGGAGGCGCGCGTGTTCGATCCGGAGCTGGCGCCACCGCTGGCGCAGGCGGCCGGGGCCGTCGACCTGTTCCTCGGGGCGCCGGCCTGAGGGAGGCGCGGACCGGTTCCGGTTTCGTGCGCCGCCCCCGAAAAACCGCTTCCTTCAAGCCCTTGAACCCAGTTAAGATTCCTTCAGTTGGGCCGGGGCGCCGCAGGCGTTTTTTCCCCGGCCGGTTCGCCGCTCAGGGGAGAACAAGAAATGTCCAAGGGACAATCGTTGCAGGATCCTTTTCTCAATGCCTTGCGCCGCGAGCGTGTGCCGGTAGCCATCTACCTGGTCAATGGCATCAAGCTGCAAGGCACGGTCGAGTCGTTCGACCAGTTCGTGGTGCTGCTGCGCAACCAGGTCAGCCAGATGGTCTACAAGCATGCCATCTCCACCGTGGTGCCCAGCCGCAACGTGCGCCTCGGCAATGGCCACGACAGCCACGACGCGCAGGCCGACGCCGCGTCGGCAGCCGACGCGACGGATGCTTGATTGAGCGCCGGTCGGCCCACATGAAAACGGAATCCCCCCGGTTCCGTCCCCGCACAGAGGCCGTCGTTCCACGTGTTTGATCGTCAGAAGAAAGGCGAGCGCGCCGTCCTCGTGCTCCCGCATGCCCGTGGCAGCGGCGACGCCGAGCGCCGCGCCGCCGAGTTCGTCGAGCTGGTGAAGTCGGCCGGCGCCGAAGTGCTGGGCTGCATCGCCGCGCGCGTCGAAGTACCCAATCCGCGTTTCTACATCGGCAGCGGCAAGGCCGAGGAAGTGGCCGAGATGGTGCGCGCGCTGGATGCCGACCTGGTGCTGGTCGACCACCTGCTCAGCCCGGTGCAGGAGCGCAACCTCGAAAAGCACCTCGGCGCGCGCGTGGTCGACCGTGCCGGCCTGATCCTGGACATCTTCGCCCAGCGCGCCCGCTCGCACGAAGGCAAGCTGGAAGTGGAGCTGGCCCAGCTCAAGCACATCGCCACCCGGCTGGTGCGCGGCTGGACCCATCTGGACGCCCAGCGCGGCGGCGCGATCGGCAACCGCGGCCCCGGCGAGACCCAGCTGGAAACCGACCGCCGCCTGCTCGCCGAGCGGGTGAAGCAGCTCACCAGGCGCCTGGAGAAGGTGCAGACCCAGCGCGGCCAGCAGCGCCGCGCGCGCCTGCGCAACACGGTGCCGCGGGTGGCCCTGGTCGGCTACACCAACGCCGGCAAGTCCACCCTGTTCAATGCGCTCACCGCCGGCGGCGTGTATGCCGCCGACCAGCTGTTCGCCACGCTGGATCCCACCGTGCGCCGGCTCGACGACCTCGCCTGCGGCCCGGCGGTGGTCGCCGACACCGTGGGCTTCATCCGCGAGCTGCCGCACGACCTGGTCGCGGCGTTCCGCGGCACCCTGGCCGAGGCGCGCGACGCCGACCTGCTGCTGCACGTCAGCGACGCCGCCGACGAGGAGCGCGAGCCGCTGCGCCGCGTGGTCGACCAGGTGCTGGAGGAGATCGGCGCCGGCGAGGTGCCGCAGCTGCGCGTGTTCAACAAGATAGATTTGGTTGGAGGTGAAGTGGACGATGCGGGAGCATCGCCCGCTTCACCGATGCAACCACGCATCGACCGCGACGCCGCGGGCCGGCCGCAGGCGGTGTGGCTGTCGGCCGCCACCGGCGCCGGCATCGAGCTGCTGCGCCAGGCGCTGGGTGAACTGCTCGGTGGCGAGCGGGTGCAGTCCGAGTTGCGCCTGCCGCTGACGGCGGGCCGGCTGCACGCACGGCTCAAGGCCGTGGGCGCGATCGCCGGCGAACAGGTGGACGAGCACGGCTGGTGCCTGCGCATCGACGCGCCGCGCAGCGTGATCGCGCCGCTCAACGGCGGCAGTGCGACGGAAACCGAGCTGCTGCGCGCGTTGCTGGCGGCACCGCCCCCGGACGCCGCCTCGCTCTGCTAGAATTCCAATCGTTTGCGCGACCGAAAAACCCTCGGCGCCACCCCCGACAGGCAGCCTGGTTCCGCTACATGCTCGTTGCGTCCAAACCGACTCGCTCCGGCACGCATAGCCGGCCTCCCAAGCCAAGAGCCTGTTCGATGCCTTCGCATAGCTCGCGTTGCCTTGCCGGGGTCGTCAGGTGGTAGCGCTTGGCGCAGCGCCTGCCTGGCTGGCAGGTCAAGCCGCGTGCTGCCGCATGGCGACCCCGGCAAGGCAACCCGGAGGGCCGGGTCTGTTTGCCCCCATCCCTGCGTCATCACTCAGTCGTGGACGGACGTCCACTCCTTCGCCCTTCCTTGGCCTGCGCGCAAACAGCTTCCGGCGCGGGCCATGCGAAGGCATCGAACAGGCTCTAAAGGAGACTGACCATGGCCTGGAATGAACCCGGCGGCGGGCAGAAGGATCCGTGGAACCGGCAGCGCCCGGGCGGCAACAAGTTCGCGCCCGACAAGCTGCTGAAGGGCATCGGCGATCACCTGGGCCGGCTGGGCCGCGGCCCGGGCGGCATCCTCACCGCCATCGTCGTGCTGGTCGTCGTGGGCCTGCTGATGAGCAGCTACACCATCATCGACGCGCGCCAGGTCGGCGTGGTGCTGCGTTTCGGCGAGTACACGCGCACCTTGTCGCCGGGCTTCCACTTCAAGCTGCCGACCCCGATCGAGGAAGTGGACAAGGTCGAGGCCACGCGCATCCGCTCGGTCAACGACCGCGTCTCCATGCTGACCCGCGACGAGAACATCATCACCATCGATTTCACCGTGCAGTACCAGGTGGACGACGCGCGCAAGTACCTGTTCTCGGTGAGCGACCCCGACGGCAGCGTGAGCGCGGCGGCCGAGGCCGCGGTGCGCTCGGTGGTCGGCGGCAGCGACATGGACCAGATCCTTTCCGCCGCCGGCGCGAACCTGGTGGGCGAGGCGCAGCAGGCGCTGCAGAAGACGCTGGACAGCTACGACAGCGGCCTGCGCGTCACCGAGGTGAGTTTCCAGAACGTGGCGCCGCCGGCCGAGGTGAAGGACGCCTTCGACGACGTCAACAACGCGCGCGAGGACAAGCAGAGCATCGAGAACAACGCGCTGGCCTACGCCAACAAGGTGGTGCCGGTGGCGCGCGGCGACGCGTCGCGCATCGCCGCCGAGGCCGCGGGCTACAAGGCCGAGCGCATCGCCCGCGCCCAGGGCGACGTCGCCCGCTTCGATCTGCTGCTGAAGGAATACAAGGCGGCGCCCGCGGTGACCCGCAAGCGGCTGTGGCTGGAGACGATGGAACAGGTGATGGCCGACAACCCCAAGGTGATCGACGGTTCCGGCGGCCGCAACATCATCAACCTGCCGGCCGGCCGGCACGCGCGCAGTACGGATGGCGGCGGCGCCAGTGCCGCGGCGGTGGCCGCGCCCGCCCCGGCCAGCTCCACCGACGACGCGGCTGCGGGCAAGGAGAAGCAGCCATGAAGCGGATCGTCACGATCGTCGTCGTCCTGCTGCTGGTCCTGCTCGGCCTGAACAGCATGTTCGTGGTGGGCGAAGGGCAGAGCGCGCTGCTGCTGCAGTTCGGCCGCATCGTGCGCGCCGACTACCCGCCGGGCCTGCACTTCAAGCTGCCGGTGGTGCAGCAGGTGCTGCACTTCGACAAGCGCATCCTGTCGCTGGACGCACAGCCGGAGCGCTACTTCACCTCCGAGAAGAAGAGCGTCAACGTCGACTTCTACGTGAAGTGGCGCATCGCCGACAACGCGGCCTACTACCGCGCCACCGGCGGCGACCAGCTGCAGGCGGAGCAGCGGCTCACCCCGGTCATCAAGGATGCGCTGCGCTTCGAGTTCAACGCGCGCACGCTGCAGGACCTGATCTCCGGCGGGCGCAAGGACATCACCGAGCGCGTGCGCCAGCAGACTGACGCCTCGGCGCGCAGGAACCTCGGCATCGCCGTGGTCGACGTGCGCATCAAGCGCATCGACCTGCCCGACGAGGTGAGCGAGTCGGTGTACAAGCGCATGCGCGCCGAGCGCCTGCAGCTGGCCAACGAACTGCGCTTCACCGGCCAGGAAGTGGCGGAGAAGATCAAGGCCGATGCCGACCGCCAGGGCCAGGTGCTGCGCGCCGACGCCGGGCGCGATGCCGCCAAGGTGCGCGGCGAGGGCGATGCCGAGGCCGCGGCGATCTACGCGCAGGCCTACAGCCAGGACCCGGAGTTCTTCGCGTTCTACCGCAGCCTGGCCGCCTACCGGAAGTCGTTCGAGGACGGCAATGGCGTGCTGATCCTGAAGCCCGACTCGGAGTTCCTGCATTACTTCGGCAACCCGGAGCCGGCCAGGCATTGAACGTCGCGTCGCCGGGCAGGCGACGCGGTGCATGCGTCACTGAAACAGTTCACGGCGGCCACGCGCCGGCAGGGTTACCTTTTCGCGTTCCCCACGGGGCGCTTCAACGTTGAGCGAGAACATCATGGGCAAGTCAGTCGTCATTCTCGGGGCCCAGTGGGGCGACGAAGGCAAAGGCAAGATCGTCGACCTGCTGACCGAGCGGGTCGGGGCGGTGGCACGCTTCCAGGGCGGCCACAACGCCGGCCACACGCTGGTCATCAAGGGCAAGAAGACCGTGCTGCACCTGATCCCCTCGGGCATCCTGCGCGACGACGCGCTGTGCCTGATCGGCAACGGCGTGGTGCTGTCGCCGCAGGCGCTCAAGCAGGAAATCGAGGAGCTGGAAGCGCAGGGCGTGGAAGTGCGTTCGCGCCTGAAGATCAGCCCGGCGACCCCGCTGATCATGCCGTACCACATCGCCGTGGACAAAGCGCGCGAGGTCGCCGCGGGCAAGGACGCCATCGGCACCACCGGCCGCGGCATCGGCCCGGCCTACGAGGACAAGGTGGCCCGCCGCAGCGTGCGCGTGGCCGACCTGATGTACCCGCACGAGCTGCCGGAGAAGCTCAAGGCGGCGGTGGAATACCAGAACTTCATCCTCACCCAGTGGCTGAAGGCCGAGCCGGTCGACTACGACACCGTGCTGAAGGACGCGCTGGCCTACGGCGAGTTCATCCGCCCGATGGTCGACGACGTCGCCACCATCCTGCACGACGTGCGCAAGGAAGGCGGCCACATCCTGTACGAAGGCGCGCAGGGCGCGCTGCTCGACATCGACCACGGCACCTATCCGTACGTCACCTCGTCCAACACCACGGTGGGCGGCGCGCTGGCCGGTACCGGCGTGGGCGCGGACGACATCGACTACGTGCTGGGCATCTGCAAGGCCTACGCCACGCGCGTCGGCGGCGGCCCGTTCCCCACCGAGCTGCATGACGAGATGGGCGAGCGCCTGCGCAAGGTCGGCAACGAGTTTGGCGCCAGCACCGGCCGGCCGCGCCGCTGCGGCTGGATCGACCTCGTCGCGCTGAAGCGCGCGGTGCAGATCAACGGCATCAACGGCCTGGCCATCACCAAGCTGGACGTGCTCGACGGCCTGGAGACGATCAAGGTCTGCATCGCCTACGAATACCGCGGCAAGCGCCGCGAGCTGGCGCCGCTGGACGCGGACGGCTGGGACGAGTGCAAGCCGGTGTACCTGGAGTTCCCGGGCTGGGAGGAGTCCACCGCCGGCATCCGCGACTGGAACAAGCTGCCCGCCGCCGCGCGCGCCTACCTGCGTGCGGTGGAGGAGCTCTCCGGCTGCAGGCTCGCCATCGTCGCCACCGGCGCCGACCGCGACGACACCATCGTGCTGGACGATCCGTTCGCCTGATCGTTCCGCCGGCCTGAGCCGTGCGACGAAGAAGGCCCCGCATGCGGGGCCTTCTTCGTTTCGCATGACACCGTCCCCGCATCGCGGCTCGGGGATTCAGTGCCCCTGTGCGTTCGCATCGGCACTGCCGCTGGCCTGGGCCGAGGCGGAGACACCGCTCCCGCCGAGCGAACCGTTGGCGTTGGCCCGGCCGCTGCCTTCGGCCGCGCCGCTTGCGCCGGAGCGGGCGCCGGTGCGGGCGTTCGCGTTGCCGCTGGCGCTGCCCGAGCCCGAGGCATCGACCGCCGGGCTGCCATTGCCGTCGGCGGTGTCCGCGACCGCACCCACGCGGTTGCCCGCGCTGCCCGTGGCGGACGAGGCCGTGTTCCTCAAATCGCCAGCGGCCTGCGTACCGGACGAGCGGGCCGAGGACATGCCGCTGGCTGCAGCCTGCCGGGTCCTGTCGACCCCTGCCCGGGCCGCATCTTCGGCATCCGTGCGGGCGTTGCCGGCTGCAGTCCGCGTGCGGTCCAGGGCGTTCGCGGCTCCCTGCCTGGCCGTCGAGACGGCCGAATGCGCCGGGCCGGCGGCATCACGCACCGCACTGCCGTCGATGCTGCCGGTGGCGGACGCTCCCGATCCGGCAGTGCCGCCCAGTGCAGCCTGCCTGGCGCTGGCGCCGGCCGCACCGGCGAGCTGGCCGGTGCCGCCGGCAGCCGTCTGGCCGCCCAATTGGCCGGCGGCCTGTGTCGCGGCATGCGTCGCCGTCGCGGTGCCCGAAGTGGCGCGCCGACGCAGGCGTTCGGCGCGCTGTTCGGCTGCGCGCGGGTTGATGTCGGGCATGCCGAGGTTGCCCATGCCACGCGCGGAACCGCCGATCTGGCCGTTCGGTTGGCCCATCGTCGCGTGGAGCTGGCCGGCCGCCCCGCCGACGAGGCCGCCGCCCAGGTGCTGGGCATGCGCGCTGGTGATCGAGGCGAGGGCAAGCACGCCGCCGCACACGGCGATGCCGAGGGTCTTGTGGTTGAGGATCGTGTTGCGCATGTCGGGACCTCCTGCCGGCGGCGAATCCGCGGCTTCCAGGGTCCACTACGCGTCTTGCCGGAACATCCTTCCACGTTGGCCCGGCGTGGTTGCTGGGTGTTCAGTTTCAGGGCGACAGCAGGCCGTGCCCGCAGCGCTGGCCGTGATCCGCGGAATCGAGCGGATGCGCTTCGCCGATCAGGCTTTGCAGTGCCTGGGCTGCGGCGTCCGGCCGGGGCGCATCCAGCGACTGCATCGCCTTGCGCGCCACGATGGGGGCCGCGAACGAGGTGCCGCGCAGCGCGTTGCGACCGCTGCCGACCACGCCGAGCGCGCAGAACGCCACCTGCTTGCCGCTGGCGGACTCGGGCAACACGCGGCCACGGGCATCGACGGCGCCGACGCCGATCACGCCCGGGTAGGCGGCCGGAAACAAGGGCGGCGCCGCAGGGCCATCGTTGCCGGCCGCGCCGACCAGCACGTGGCCGCGCGCGATCATCGCCTGCACCGCGCGGGCGAGCACCGGATTGTCGGGGCCGACCAGGCTGATGTTGATCACCGCCACGCGTTCGCGGTCCATCCAGGCGAGCGCGTCCACCAATCCGGAGGTTGCGCCACCGACCGCGTCGCCGCACCACAGGTCGGCGGCATACAAGGTGTCCGGGTCACCGGCGACGAGGCGCGCGGCGACCGCCGTGCCATGCCGCGACGGCGTCGTCGTGCGGCAGCCGTGCCCTTCGATGCGCGCGTGCGCCAGCGCGGGATCGGCCGGGTCGACGCCACCGTCGACCATGCCCACGCTGCGGGCGGGCATGTTGGCAGACGAAGCCGCGGCAGGCGCTGCGCTGGTGCCGCCTGCCGGAAGGTAGAGATGCTGATAGGTGAACGTGGCATCCGGCGCGGCCTGCTGCAGGACGCGCAGGGCCTTTCGCATGCTGCGCCCGCGGGTGTCGTGCAGCACCGTGAAGTCCAGCCCGAGCGTCGCGTTCGCCGAAGCCTGGCGGTCCGCGGTGAAACCCAGCGCCTGCAAGGCATCGAGCTGGGGGCCCGACAGGCCCATGGCGAGGAACTCGCCGCGCAGGATCGGTGCGCCGCTGGGATCGACGGTGACACGTCGCGGCTCCCTGTGCAGCAGCGCATCGACCTGCACCTTCAGGCTGAGGGCCAGTGGTCGCCGCAGCAGGTCGTCGACGCCCTGCTGGTTCACGCCGGGCACCGCGCCGGGCAGCGGCGTGGACGGCAGCGGCAGGTTCGGCAGCCCCCGCTGCATCGGCCCCAGCACCTGCGCCTGCGCGGGAGCGCTGCCGGCCAGTGCGAGCATGATGGCCAGCAGCGGAACGGACAACGCGGAAGCACGACGCAAGGGCATCGCCGGACACCTCGGGAGCGATCGGGCCGGATGCTAGCATGCGTTTTCTTTACGCCCTCGGACCGCGCCGGCGCGGGCGAGGGAAGGAATCCGTCCCTCCGGACGTAACGGAAGGTGATGCGTGCATTCGAGCGACGCCGTGCGCGAAGGACTGCTTGCATTGCTGCCGCGCCTGCGCCGCCTGGCACGGGCGTTGGCAGGGCAGGCGGCCGATGCCGACGACCTGGTGCAGGTGGTGCTTGAGCGCGCACTGGCCCGGGCCGGGCAGTGGCGGCCGGACGCTGCGCTGGACAAATGGGTGTTCGCGATCGCGCGCAACGCCTGGCGGGACGAGTTGCGGGCACGCGGCCGGGCGCAGCACCTGTTCGCGCCCGAGGAGGCTGGCGAGGCGGTGGCCGACGGCAGCGATGTGCGGCACGCGCGGCAGATGGAACTGGCGCAGGCAGTGGCGATGCTGCCGCCGGACCATCGCGAAGTGGTGGCGCTGGTGCTGGTCGAGGGCCTGTCCTACGACGAGGCCGCCGCGTTGCTGGAGGTGCCGGTGGGAACCGTCACCAGCCGCCTGGCCCGCGCCCGCGCCACCCTGCAGGCTCATCTTGGGAACGACGCATGAACCCGATCGACGACGACACCTTGCAGGCTTACGTGGATGGCCAGCTCGACGCGGCGGAAGCCGCGCGTGTCGATGCCGCGCTGGCGCAGGATGACGCGCTGGCTGGTCGCGTGCGGCGGATGCGGACACTGAATACGCGACTGCGTGCCGCATTCGATCCGGTACTGGACGAGCCGCTACCCGAGCGCTTGTCCGCCCTGCTGCAGCCAGCCAGGCCGAATGTCGCGCCCATCGTGCTTGCGGGCGGACGAGGTGCGGATGCCGGCCGCCGTCGCGCACCCCGCCGCTGGCTGATGCCTGGCGCCGCGCTGGCGGCATCGGTGGCGTTGCTTGCCGCAGCCCTGTGGTGGCACGCAGGCAACGGGCTGGTGCGCATGCGCAGCGGCGGGCCCTATGCCTCCGGCGCCCTCGGCCGCGCGCTCGACCAGTCGCTGGCGAGCGAGCCGGACGCGCATGCCCCGGTCGCGATCGGCCTGAGTTTCCGCACGGCCGAAGGGAACATCTGCCGCACCTTCACCATCCGCACGCCACCGGCGCGCGCCGGGCTGGCCTGCCACACGGCAGCGGGCTGGGAACTGCCCGTGCTGGCTCCGTCGGCCCCGGCCGAAAGTGGCGAGCTGCGCCAGGCGGCGAGCAGCTTGCCGCCCGCGGTGCAGGCCGCGGTCGATGCCCGCCTGCGCGGCAACGTCTTCGACGCGCAACAGGAGCGCGCGGCAAGGGCGGCGGGCTGGCGCTGAAGGTTCCGGAAGCGGCGCCGCCCGTGATTCCGCGCACTGGTGCTTTTGCCGCCGGCATGGTTCTTGGATCGGCGACGCCTGCCCCCATCTCGTTCGAGTCGACCACCGCGGAGACCTGCCATGTCCGTGTACCGCAAGACACCCGAGGCCTTGGCGCGGCTGACGCCGGAGCAATACCACGTCACGCAGGAGAACGCCACCGAGTACCCCGGCACCGGCGAATACCTGCACAACAAGGCCGCGGGCATCTACGTGGACGTGGTGTCAGGCGAGCCGCTGTTCGCGTCCTCCGACAAGTTCGATTCGCACTGCGGCTGGCCCAGCTTCACCCGGCCGCTGCAGCCGGCGAGCGTCCGCGAACTGCGCGACACCACGCACGGCATGGTCCGCACCGAAGTCCGCTCGGCGCAGGGCGATAGCCATCTGGGTCACGTCTTTCCGGACGGCCCTGCCGAGCGCGGCGGCCTGCGCTACTGCATCAACTCCGCGTCGCTGCGCTTCGTGCCGCGCGCCGAGATGGAGGCCGAGGGCTACGGCGCGTACCTCGACCAGGTGGAGGGTGAATGATGGCCACCGAACGAGCCGTACTCGCCGGCGGTTGCTTCTGGGGCGTGCAGGAGCTGCTGCGCCAGCAGCCGGGTGTGCTGTCCACGCGCACCGGTTATGCCGGCGGCGACGTGCCCCACGCCACCTACCGCCACCACGGCACGCATGCCGAGGCGGTGGAGATCGTGTTCGATCCCGCGCGCATCGGCTACCGCGAGCTGCTGGAGTTCTTCTTCCAGATCCACGACCCGAGCACGCCGAACCGGCAAGGCAACGACCGCGGCAGCTCGTACCGCTCGATGATCCTTTACGCCAGCGAGGAACAGAAGCGCGTCGCCGAGGACACCATCGCCGACGTGGACGCTTCGGGCCTGTGGCCGGGCAAGGTGGTGACCGAGGTTCGGCCGCTGGGCGACTTCTGGGAAGCCGAGCCCGAGCACCAGGACTACCTGCAGCACTATCCTGGCGGCTACACCTGCCATTTCGTGCGGCCGGGCTGGCGTTTGCCGCGCCGGGAGGGCGAGGCGGGGCATCGATCGTGAACTGATTCGCGAGGGCGGTGCGGTGGCCTTGCTGGACCGCGTGGCTGGTGCTGGCCGGGTGGCGCAGCGGAGGGAGCGCGACGGGCACCCTCGAGAAATCGGCGGCGCGCACGCAGCGGTCGAACGTGACGTTGCATAAGCCGATGCCGGCGCCGTCCATGGCATGGACGGGGGCAAGGGCGGCACGTACCCAGCGTGTCCAGGGTCGCGTGCCCGGCGATCGGGTGGACGCGCCGCAGGGAAGATGCCCTCGATCGCGATGGAGTTCCCGCCGGCCGATCGCCGGGAGCGGGCATGGCGGCCGATTCTGCGGGTTTCGCCGGGCATGCGACCAAGCCGGCTTCGGTGGGTGCGTAACCGGCGAAAGGCGGCGCGAAGCGCCCGCGGCAGGCATGACTTCCGGCCATTCCTGCCCATCGTCGCCGGCGCCACCATGGACGGCAATCCATCCCACCTGCCCTCCAAGGAGAGGTCTGCATGCGCAAGTCCCTGGTTTCCGCGATCGCGCTGGCGCTCGCCGTGTCCGCCGGCGCCACGCTGGCGCTGCCGGCACAACACGCGGCTGCCGCTGCCGCGTCGCAGACCCCCACGCAATTGCCGCGCAACGTGCGGCCCGCGCATTACGCCGTGGCCATCACACCGCATGCGGACAAGCTGGACTTCGACGGCCGGGTCACCGTGGACGTGCAGGTGCTCGAGCCCAGCACCCGCATCACGCTCAACGCGGCGGGCATGACGTTCTCGTCGGTGACGCTGGCGCCGGCTTCGGGCAAGGGCGCGGCCATCAAGGCCAAGGTCGCCGTGGACGAGAAGACGCAGACCGCCACCTTCAGCTTCGACAAGACCATCGCGCCGGGCCGCTACCGGCTGGCGATGGACTACGTCGGCACCATCGGCACCCAGGCCAACGGCCTGTTCGCCATCGACTACCCGACCGACACCGGCCAGAAGCGCGCGCTGTACACCCAGTTCGAGAATTCCGACGCGCGCCGTTTCATTCCCTCGTGGGACGAGCCGAACTACAAGGCCACGTTCGACCTCTCGGTCACCGTGCCCGCCGGCGAGATGGCGGTGAGCAACATGCCGGTGGCCTCGAAGACCGACCTCGGCCATGGCCTGGCGAAGGTGACGTTCCGCACCACGCCGAAGATGTCCACCTACCTGCTGTTCTTCGGGCTGGGCGACTTCGACCGCGCCACCACCAGCTCGGACGGCACCGAGATCGGCGTGATCATGCAGAAGGGCAAGGCCGCGCAGGCGCGCTTCGCGCTGGAGTCGGCCAAGGCGGTGCTGCACGACTACAACGAGTACTTCGGCATCAAATATCCGCTGCCGAAGCTGGACAACATCGCCGCGCCGGGCAGCAGCCAGTTCTTCTCGGCGATGGAGAACTGGGGCGCGATCTTCACCTTCGAGTACGCGATGCTGCTCGACCCGTCGTACTCCACGCAGGGCGACCGGATGGAGGTGTTCAACACCGCCGCGCACGAGATGGCGCACCAGTGGTTCGGCGACCTGGTGACCATGGACTGGTGGGACAACCTGTGGCTCAACGAGGGCTTCGCCTCGTGGATGGCCGAGCGCGAAACCGAGAAGGTGCACCCGGAGTGGAACACGGTGCTCGACACCGTGGGCGTGCGCGAAGGCGCGATGTCGGTGGATGCGGTGGCCACCACGCACCCCATCGTGCAGAAGATCGACACCGTGGAGCAGGCCAGCCAGGCCTTCGACACCATCACCTATTCCAAGGGCGAGGCGGTGATCCGCATGCTGGAGGCCTACGTCGGCCCCGCGGCATGGCGCCAGGGCGTGCACGACTATCTCAAGGCCCACGCCCACGGCAACACGGTGTCCGACGACCTGTGGCATGCGATGGACGGCGTGGCGCCCGGCAAGCACCTCACCCAGGTGGCGCACGACTTCACCCTGCAGCCGGGCGTGCCGCTTATCAAGGTGGCTTCCGCCATGTGCAGCGACGGCGAAACCACCGTCAAGCTCACGCAAGGCGAGTTCACCAAGGATCGCCCGCACAAGCAGCCGCTGCGCTGGCACGTGCCGGTGACCGCGCAGGTGGTGGGCAACGCCGCGTCCAGCACGCCGGTGGACGGCTCGGCCACGCTGAAGCTGAAGGGCTGCGGCCCGGTGCTGGTGAACGCGGGGCAGAGCGGCTACTACCGCACGCTGTACGCGCCGGCGCAGCTCGCCGCGCTGAAGCAGGACTTCGGCAAGCTCGCGCCGGTCGACCAGCTCGGCCTGATGGGCGACACCTGGGCGGAGAGCATGGCCGGCCTCGAACCGGTGTCGGACTTCCTCGACATGGCCAAGGCCACGCCGGCCGACGCCGCGCCGGAAATCTGGGCGGAAGTGGCCGGCAGCCTCGAAGGGCTGGACCAGTACTACCGCGGCGACAAGGCGCGGCAGGACCGTTTCCGCGCGTACGCGGTGGCGCAACTCAAGCCGGTGTTCGCGCGCGTGGGCTGGGAGGCGAAGCCGGACGAGAGCACCTCCACCACGCTGCTGCGCACGCAGCTGATCGGCGCGCTGTCCCTGCTGGGCGACCAGGACATGCTCAAGGAAGTGCGCCGCCGCTACGACGCCCAGGCCATCGATCCGAAGGCGGTGCCGGCGGCGCTGCGCAAGACCATCCTCGCCATCGTGGCGCTGCATGCCGATGCGGCCACCTGGGACAAGCTGCATGCCGAGGCCAGGGCCGAGAAGTCCCCGATGATCAAGGACCGCCTGTACGGCCTGCTCTCCATCGCCGAGGACAAGGCGCTGGCGCAGCGTGCGCTCGACCTCGCGCTCACCGCCGAACCCGGTGCCACCAACAGCGCCGGCATGATCCGCAGCGTGTCCAGGTGGCACCCGGAACTGGCCTACGACTTCGCCATGGCGCACCGCGCCCAGGTGGACAAGCTGGTCGATTCCACCTCCAGCAGCCGCTACTACCCGTCGCTGGGCGGCAGCTCGTTCGACCCGGCGATGATCGAGAAGATCAAGGCCTACGAGGCCACCATCGATCCCTCGGCGCGCCGCCCCGCGGACACCGTGATCGCCAACATCCAGTACCGCATGATGGTGCGCAAGGATCGCCTGCCGGCGGTGGATGCGTGGCTGGCGAAGAACGGCGGCTGACTTGCTCTGACACCCCTCTCCCGCTTGCGGGGGAGGGGTTGGGGGAGAGGGCGCTTTTCAGCCCAGTGCTGTCTCAATCGCCCCCAGTGCCGCCTCGACGTTGCGTCGCGGCGTGCCGATGTTCATGCGCATGAAGCCGCTGCCGTCGGGGCCGAAGTCTGTGCCGGGGTTCAGGCCGAGCCGGCAGCGGTGGATGAAGAAGTCGTGCAGCCCCGTGTCGTCCATGCCCAGCGCGCGGCAGTCCAGCCACAGTAGGTAGCCGGCTTCGGGTGGCACCAGGCGGATCGATGGGATATGCGTGTGCAGGTAATCGGCGACGAAGTCGCGCGCACCGGCGAGGTAGGTGCGCAGGGCGTCGAGCCAGCGGTCGCCTTCGCACCACGCGGCTTCGCCGGCGGCGACGGCGAACGGATTGGCGTCGCCCAGATGCAGGGCCGCGACCACACGCCGCAGTGCTTCGCGCTGGTCGGGGCGGGGCGCGGCCATGACAGACAGTCCCAGCCCCTGCAGGTTGAAGGTCTTGCCGGGTGACAGCACGGCGATGATGCGGTCGTCCGCCTGCGCGAGGCCGAGCAGCGGATGGTGCTGGTCGCCGTGCAGCGCGAGGTCGCCGTGCACTTCGTCCGTGATGACGGTGAGGCCGTGGCGGCGCGCGATGCGCAGCACGCCTTGCAGCTCGTCCTGCGTCCATGCGCGGCCGACCGGGTTGTGCGGGTTGCACAGCAGCAGGGCGCGCGCACCATCGCGGGCCTGCTGCTCCAGTTGCGCGAGGTTCATCGTGTAGCGGCCATCGGTTTCGCGCAGCGGGTTGTGCAGCAGGCGCCGGCCGCTGTCTTCGACGACGCGGAAGAAGCCGGGGTACACCGGCGGCTGCACGATCACCGCGTCGCCTGCGGCGGTGCAGGCCTGGATCGCCGCGATCATCGCGGCCAGCACGCCGGCGACCGGCAGCAGCCAGTCGCGCTCGACATGCAGCCGATGGCGGCGTGCGCACCAGTCGACCAGCGCCTGCAGCAGGCTGTCGGGATACTGCGTGTAGCCGTAGATCGGGTGCCGCGCGCGGGCGAGCACGGCCTCGCTCACGCAGGCCGGCACGGCGAAATCCATGTCGGCGATCCACAGCGGGTTGACGTCGTCGCGGCCGAATTTCTGCAGGCGGCCTTCGAGCTTCAGCGCGTGGGTGCCGTGGCGGTCGACGGGCAGGTCGAAATCGAAGCTCACAGGTGGCCTCGCCAACCGCGTCGGGCAATCGCGGCGTGGGGCGTGGATGCGCGCAAACGCTGGCGAGTGAATCCATCTCCCTTCGGGAGAGGGTGGCGCCAGCCGGGAGAGGGTTCGGACGGAGCGAAGGGCCGCGGCATGCCCGAACCCTCACCGCCGCCCCCTCTCCCGGAGGGAGAGGGGGGAACGGCACCTGCGCAATATTCCGGACGGCGGTGCACTGGAGCAGGGTGGGCGATGAAGCGATCCAGCCGGATCACGCGCGCCGCCGCCACAGCGTCACCTCGGACAAGGTGTGCTGGAACTTGCGCCGCGTCTCGCGTATCACGAACGGCACCGCGCGCGGTTCGCCCAGCCGCTGGAAGTGCAGGCCGAGGATGGCGTCGAGGCCGTCCAGCGTGGTGAAGCTCTCGCCGTCCTTCTTGAAGCCGCCCACCCAGTCCGCGCGCGGCGTGTGCTCCGCCAGCCAGGTGTAGGGCGAGGCGATCATCAGCAGGCCGCCGGGGTTCAGGCGTTCGTGGATGGCTTCGAGGAATTGCGCGGGGTTGTACAGCCGGTCGATCAGGTTGGCGGCGAGGATGAAGTCGTAGCCGGTGAACTGCGGCTTGAGGTTGCAGGCGTCGCCCTGGAAGAACTCCACCTTCGCGGCCGTGTCCGCCAGGCCCAGCCCGGCGAGGTTGCGCGACTTGTACTCGACCAGTTCGCCTTCGTCGGCCAGCAGGTAGCGCAGGCTGTCGCCGCGCGCCAGCGCCACGCCCTGGCCGATGAAGCGCGCGGAGAAGTCCACGCCGGTGACGTGGTCGAAGTGGCGGGCCAGCTCGAAGCTGGCGCGGCCGGAGGCGCAGCCGAGATCCAGCGCGCTGCGCTTCGGCGCGTCGCCGAGTTCCGCCACCGCCAGTTGCACCAGCGCCTGCGGGAAATTCGGCACGCCGAAATAGCTGTCGCCGTAATGGAACTCCGCGTATTCGGAGAGCAGCTTGTCGGTCTCGTAGTGCGAGGCCGGAGCCGGCTTGATGTGCTTGGAAACCACGTAGCGGAACCCCGCGTGCTGGAAGAAGTGGCGACGGAAGGCGTAGCGCGAGGCGGCCTCCGCCTCGTTGCCGGTGGCGATCCACGAGCCGCCCTTCATCAGGTTGTGGCGGCCGTCGAAGGTGGGCGTGGTGAAGTCGTCGTAGATCGGGTGCACCTGGAAGCCCTCGAACGGATAGATCGGGGTTTCCGTCCACTGCCAGGCATTGCCGGCGACGTCGAAGAATTCGCCCTGCGCGAAGCGGTTCACCGGGCACGAGGAGGCCCAGTGCGCCAGGTTGAGGTTGGCGTCCGGCGTTTCGCCGTCCGGCGCGCCGTGGCGGCTTTCGGCGTACAGGCGATACCACTCGTCCTCGGTGGGCAGGCGCACCGGCTGGCCGCCGTGGGCGGATTTCCAGCGGCAGAACGCCTTGGCCTCGTGGTAGTTCACCTCCACCGGCCAGTCCCACGGCATCGGCACTTCGCCGGTCATCAGGCGCAGCTGCCAGCCTTCGGCGGAGCGGCGCCAGAACGTGGGATGCCCGGCCTTGGCGAATTCGCGCCAGCCGTCGCCCTCCGCTTCCCAGTAGCCGGACTGCGCGTAGCCGCCGGCCTCGACGAAGGCGAGGAACTCGCGGTTGCTGACCAGCATGCGGCTGGCCTCGAAGGCCGGCACCTCGGCCTCGTGGCGACCGTACTCGTTGTCCCAGCCGTAGACCGCGCTGCCGATCTCGCGGCCCAGCGCCACGCTGCCCGCCGGCACCTTCACCAGCGTGTTTTCCGGCGGCTCGCCGGCCTGCGTGCACGGTGGCCACGCCGGGTGCGGCTTCACGTAGGCCAGCTTGTGCTGGCGGATCAGCACCGACGAGGTTTCCAGGTGGATGCGCTCGTGCTCGATGCCCATGACGATGGCCCACCACGGGTGGTCCCAGCCGATCGGCAGTTCCAGCGGCGCCTCGTCGATCAGGCGGGTGACCAGGGCGCGCACCTTGTCGCGGTAGGCCTTCACCTCGGCCACGCCGGGCCAGTCGTAGTGGGCGTCGTTGAGGTCGTCCCAGCCCATCTCGTCCACGCCCACCGCGAACACGGACTCCAGGCGCGGGTCGATGCGTTCCTCGATCATCCGCGTCAGCAGCAGCTTGTTGACGAAGAACGTGGCGGTGTGGCCGTAGTAGAAGATCAGCGGATGGCGCAGCGTGATCGGCGGCTCGTACCAGGCCGCGTCGGTGGCGAGCGTCTCGAACAGCGACTCGTAGCGGTCGAAGGTGCTGGTGAAATACTCGCGCAGCACCTGGCGCATGCGCCGGGGATCGGTTTCGTGCAGGTTCGGCGTGCGCGGCAGCGGCGTGGTGGCAGCGCGCCGGACAGGCTCGGCGAGTGTGGAAGCGTTCAAGGCGATACCTCTCGATCCCGGGGAAACGGATGGCGCCAAGGCCTGCATTCTGGCACGCGGCGTGCCGTGCGGCCGCATGGGCCTGCACATCCGTGATACGTAAGGCACCCCGGCACGGATTCAATGCCGCGATGCGTGCGATCGGCCCGCATCGCGAGAATCACCGAGCCCCCATCCATGGCGCGCCCCTCAAACGGAAAGCCCCGCGAGGCGGGGCTTCTGCTCGAAGCCTCTCTCCCGCTTGCGGGAGAGAGGTTGGGAGAGAGGGGAGAAGCACGTTACGCCTCGGCCCCTTCCTTGTACGCATCCACCGGGATGCAGGCGCACATGATGTTCTTATCGCCATAGACGTTGTCCACGCGGGCCACCGGCGCCCAGTACTTCTGCCGCTTCAGCGAGGGCAGCGGGAAGGCGGCCAGTTCGCGCGGGTAGGCGTGGGTCCACTCGCTGGCGCTCACCGCGAACGCGGTGTGCGGGGCGTTGCGCAGCGGGTTGTCGTCGCGGTCGAGCTTGCCTTCCTCCACCGCGCGGATCTCGTCGCGGATCTGGATCATCGCGTCGACGAAGCGGTCCAGCTCGTGCTGCGACTCGCTCTCGGTGGGTTCCACCATCAGCGTGCCGGCGACCGGGAAGCTCAGCGTGGGCGCGTGGAAGCCGAAGTCGATCAGGCGCTTGGCCACGTCCTCCGCGCTGATGCCGGTGGCGTCCTTGAGCGGGCGCAGGTCGAGGATGCACTCGTGCGCCACCAGGCCGTTGCGGCCGGTGTACAGCGTGGGGTAGTGCGGCGCGAGGCGCTTGGCGATGTAGTTGGCGTTGAGCAGCGCCACCTGGGTGGCCTTGCGCAGGCCGGCCGTGCCCATCAGGGTGATGTACATCCACGAGATCGGCAGGATGGAGGCGCTGCCGAACGTGGCGGCGCTGACCATCGCGCCGTTGCCGGTGCCCTGCGTGCGTGCGCCGTCGTTGCCGAGCGCGCTCGGCAAGAAGGGGGCGAGGTGCGAGCGCACCGCGCACGGGCCCACGCCGGGGCCGCCGCCGCCGTGCGGGATGCAGAAGGTCTTGTGCAGGTTGAGGTGGCTGACGTCCGAGCCCCACTTGCCGGGCTTGGCCACGCCGACCAGCGCGTTCATGTTGGCGCCGTCGGTGTACACCTGGCCGCCGTGCTGGTGGACGATGTCGCAGATCGCCACCACGTCCTCCTCGAACACGCC
Source organism: Rhodanobacter geophilus (assembly GCF_040812275.1). Taxonomy (NCBI): domain Bacteria; kingdom Pseudomonadati; phylum Pseudomonadota; class Gammaproteobacteria; order Lysobacterales; family Rhodanobacteraceae; genus Rhodanobacter; species Rhodanobacter geophilus. The sequence goes on from NZ_JBFOHL010000002.1 coordinate 64,193, forward strand.
GTGGGTGGACGGGTAGGTGAGCATGATCGCGGCGAGGCTGGCCGAATGCTTCTCGGCCTGCGCGCGGATGTCCGCCAGGTCGACGTTGCCGTTCGCGTCGCACTTGGTCACCACCACCTTCATGCCGCACAGGTTCGCGGAAGCGGGGTTGGTGCCGTGGGCGGACTCGGGGATCAGGCAGATGTCGCGGTGGCCTTCGCCGCGCGACTGGTGATACGCACGAATCGCCAGCAGGCCGGCGTATTCGCCCTGCGCGCCGGAGTTCGGCTGCAGGCTCACCGCGTCGTAGCCGGTGATCTCCACCAGCTGCGCTTCCAGCCCGGCGATGAGTTCCTCGTAGCCGCGGGTCTGTTCGGCCGGCGCGAACGGATGGATGTTGGCGAACTCGGGCCAGGTCACCGGTATCATCTCGGCGGTGGCGTTGAGCTTCATGGTGCACGAGCCCAGCGGGATCATCGTGCGGTCCATCGCCAGGTCCTTGTCGGCCAGCGCGCGCAGGTAGCGCAGCAGCTCGTGCTCGCTGTGGTGGGTGTTGAACACCGGGTGCGTGAGGAACGCCGACGTGCGCTGCAGCGCCTGTGGGATCAGCGACGGCGCGCTGCTGTCCAGCGCGTCGATGCTCGGCAGCTTCGCGTCGTCGCCGCCGAAGATGCGCCACAGCAGTTCGATGTCGGCGCGGGTGGTGGTCTCGTCCAGCGAGATGCACAGGTACTCGCCCCAGGCCTTGCGCAGGTTGGCGCCCAGCGCCACCGCGCGCGCGGCGATGGCGTCGGTGCGTTCGCCGGTATTCAGGCTCAGCGTGTCGAACGCGCTGTCGTGGTGGAACTGGGTGAAGCCGAGCTGCTGCAGGCCGGCCTTGAGGATGGCGGTGAGGCGCGCCACGCGCGAGGCGATACGCACCAGGCCTTCCGGGCCGTGGTAGACGGCGTACATCGAGGCCATCACGGCCAGCAGCACCTGCGCGGTGCAGATGTTGCTGGTGGCCTTCTCGCGGCGGATGTGCTGCTCGCGCGTCTGCAGGGTGAGGCGGTAGGCCTTGTTGCCTTCGGCGTCGATGGACACGCCGATCAGGCGACCCGGCATCGAGCGCTTGTAGGCGTCGCGGCAGGCCATGAAGGCGGCGTGCGGGCCGCCGAAGCCGAACGGCACGCCAAAGCGCTGCGAGTTGCCGATCACGATGTCCGCGCCCATCTCGCCCGGCGTCTTCAGCAGGGTCAGCGCCAGCAGGTCGGTGGCGAAGATGGCGAGCGCGCCCCTGGCGTGGATCTTCGCGACCTCGTCGCTCCAGTCCAGCAGCCAGCCGCTGCTGGCCGGGTACTGGATCAGCGCCGCGAAGTAGTCGTCCGCGGCGATCGCGGCGTCCCACTCCCCGGCGGAGTTGGCCTGCTTGACGGTCAGGCCCAGCGGCTCGGCGCGCGTGCGCATCACCTCGAGGGTTTGCGGGTGCGCGTCGCCGGACACCACGATCACGTTGCCCTTGGCCTTGGCCGAACGCTTGGCCAGCGTCATCGCCTCGGCCGCCGCGGTGGCCTCGTCCAGCAGGGAGGCGTTGGCGATCTCCATGCCGGTGAGGTCGGCGCACATCGTCTGGAAGTTGATCAGCGCCTCCATGCGGCCCTGCGAGATCTCCGCCTGGTACGGCGTGTAGGCCGTGTACCACGCCGGGTTCTCCAGGATGTTGCGCAGGATGACGTTGGGCGTGTGCGTGCCGTAGTAGCCCTGGCCGATGAAGCTCCTGAACACCCGGTTCTTGCCGGCGATGGCGCGGATCTTCGCAAGCGCCTCCACCTCGCTCATCGCGGCCGGCAGCGCCAGCGGCGCGGCGGACTTGATCTTGGCGGGCACGATGGCGTCGGTCATCGACTCCAGCGAATCGTGGCCGACGATGCGCAGCATGTGCGCGATCTCGGCATCGTTCGGGCCGATGTGGCGCGCGATGAAGGCGTCGTGGTTTTCCAGCTCGCGCAGGGAAGGGGAGTTCTGGCTCATTGGGGGCGTCCGAAGTCTGCGTGCATGCCGCACGCGGGCGCCCCTCTGTCCTTCTGCCTGAGAGTTTGGAAGCGCGGCGTTCCTCGTGGAAGCCGGCTTCGTGCCCCTTCGGCGGCGGATTCAACCGCTCTCTCCAGAGTGCTGTTACGCAGGATGGTATGGGGCCTGAGCGATTACGGGCGTTGCGCCTTCGGCAGCGGTGCGTTCCGGGAACGGCCGCTTCTCCCACCATGCGTTTCAGCGGCAATTATACAGGGGCAAGGCAGTTGGAGCGCTATGCTCGGGGTTTCCGGTCCCTGGAGTTTCCATGATCCGCATCGGCGAAATCGACCACGTCGTGCTGCGCGCCATCGACCCCGGGGCGATGCGGCGTTTCTACTGCGAGGTGCTGGGTTGCCGCGAGGAGCGCCGGCAGGACGAGATCGGCCTGCTGCAACTGCGTGCCGGTGCCTCGCTGATCGACCTGGTGACGATGGACGGCAGGCTGGGCCGGCAGGGCGGCGCCGCGCCGGGCAGGGAAGGCCACAACATGGACCACTTCTGCCTGCGCGTGGAGGATTGGGACGAGGCGGCGATCCTCGCCCATCTCGAGGCGCACGGCGTGCGCATCGGCGAGCTGGGCTCGCGTTACGGTGCGCGCGGCGAGGGCCCGTCGATCTACTGCTACGACCCGCAGGGCAACCTGGTGGAGCTGAAGGGGCCGGCGTCCGGTCCCTGATCGGGCGTGGCGTGCAGTGCCGCCGCGAGGCCGCTGCAGTCGGCGAAGTGCCAGTCGGCCAGCTCGGGCCAGCGGTTCACCGGCAAGTTCACCAAGACGGCCTGCGCGCCGGCCGCGCGGGCGCAGGCCAGATCATGGGCATGGTCGCCGACCATGGTCAGCCGGGTGGAATCGACCATCCAGCGTGCGGCCAGCCGATGCAGGCCGGCGGGGTCGGGCTTCGGCGGCGCGTCTTCGCGACCGAGCACGTCGGCCGGGTCGAAGCAGTCGGCGAGGCCGATCGCTTCGAGCGAAAGCAGGGCCAGTTCGCGCAGGTTGCGGGTGAGGATGCCGAGCCGGCAGCCGCGCGCCGCGAGTGTGCGCAGCAGGGGCACCGCGCCGCCGGCGGGGCGCGAGTCCAGCGCGAGTCCGCGTTCATGTTCGAGCAGCCAGGCGCGCTTGGCGCCGGCCTCATCCACGGGCAGGGCGGCGATGTGGGCGAGGATGTCCTCGTCGTCGCGGATGTCCAGCGCCCGGCGGATCACCTCGAAATCGTGCACGGCGACGGTCAGCGTGCCGTCGAGGTCGAACACCCAATGGCGTCGGTCGGCGAAGGCAGGGAGCGAAGACGTCATCGGGGCTCGCCGTGGCGCTGCGTACGGATCGCAGAAACGACGAAGCCCGCATCGCTGCGGGCTTCGTCTACAATTGGTGCCCAGGAGAGGACTCGAACCTCCACGGTTTTACCCGCTAGTACCTGAAACTAGTGCGTCTACCAATTCCGCCACCTGGGCAGGTGCCGCGCGAGCCTTGCGGGCTGCGTGAGCCGCGTAGATTAGGGATCGGCCCGGGCCCTGTCAACACTTTGTTGACGCATAACTCCATGACACTGCACCGTGCGCGGCGCAGCCATCCACACAAGGCGATTTCGTGACCAGAAAAAACAAGGAAGACCAGCGCGCGGGCAACCGTGCGCCGACCCGCAAGACCCCGTCCCCGCGCAAGACCACCACGGGCGCGAGCCCGGCCGCCGGCAAGCAGCGCAGGCAGGCCGATCCGCATGATCCGCATGCCGAGCGCGAGGCGCAGCGCTACGAGCGCCCCATTCCCAGCCGTGAGGCGATCCTCGCCCTGCTGGAGGAACGCGGCGAACTGCTCACCGAGGCGCGCATCGCCGAGGCGCTGGAGCTGCATGACACCAACGATCTCTACGCGCTGCACAAGCGCCTCGGCGCGATGGTGCGCGACGGCCAGCTGCTGCTGGGGCGGCGCGGCGGCTATGCGCCGGTACGCAAGCTCGACCTGATTCCCGGCGTGGTACTGGCGAATGCCGAAGGCTACGGCTTCCTGCGGCCGGACGAGGGCGGCGAGGATCTTTACCTTTCTCCGCAGCAGATGCGCAGCGTGCTGCACGGCGACCGCGTGCTGGCCAGCGTGGTGGGCGTGGACCGGCGCGGCCGCCGCCAGGGTGCGATCGCCGAGGTGCTGCAGCGCCGATCGCCGCGGCTGGTGGGCCGGGTGGTGGTCGAGAACGGCGTGACCCTGGTGGCGCCGGACGACCGCCGCCTGCACCAGGACGTGATGATCCCGCCCGGCGAAACGCAGGGTGCGCGCGCCGGGCAGATCGTGGTGGCCGAGATCACCGACCCGCCCACGCCGCACCGCGGCCCGCTGGGCGCGATCCGCGCCGTGCTGGGCGAACGCCTGCAGCCCTCGCTGCTGATCGAGATGGCGATCGCCAGCCACGACCTGCCGCGCGAATGGCCGCCCGAAGTGCTGCGCGATGCGTCCGAGGTGGAACCCGAGGTCACCGCCGCCGAGCGCGAAGGCCGCGTCGACCTGCGCAAGCTGCCGCTGGTGACCATCGACGGCGCCGACGCGCGCGACTTCGATGACGCGGTGTACGCCGAGCCGAAGCGCGGCGGCGGCTGGCGGCTGGTGGTCGCCATCGCCGACGTGTCGCACTACGTGCCGGTGGGCAGCGCGCTGGACCGCGAGGCATTCGAGCGCAGTACCTCCACCTATTTCCCCGGCTTCGTGGTGCCGATGCTGCCGGAGACGCTGTCCAATGGCATCTGTTCGCTCAACCCCAAGGTCGAGCGGCTGTGCATGGTCTGCGACATGACGGTGGACGCCGCGGGCGAAGTGACCAGGTCGAAGTTCTACCCGGCGGTGATGCGCTCGCACGCGCGGCTCACCTACGACCAGGTGTGGCAGGCGGTGGGCCTGCGCGAGGCCGGCGCCCGCGATGCGGCGTCCGACGTGCTGCCGCAGCTGGAGAACCTGCACGCGCTGTACCAGGCGATGGCGGCGCAGCGCAAGCGCCGCGGCGCGATCGACTTCGAGACACCGGAGGTGAAATTCCGTCTCGACCAGCGCGGCGACGTGGAATCGGCCGGCGCCACACAGCGCAACGACGCGCACAAGCTGATCGAGGAATGCATGATCGCCGCCAACGTGCAGGCGGCGCTGTTCCTGGAAAAGAAGAAGATCCCCGCGCTGTTCCGCGCGCACGAGCCGCCGCCGGCGGAGAAGTACGAAGACCTGCAGCAGTTCCTCCGCGAGTTCAAGCTGCGCATGCCGCCGGTGGAAGAGGTGACGCCGGCCGACTTCGCCGACGTGCTGCGCCTGGTGGCCGAGCGTCCCGAGCGCGAGCTGATCCAGAGCGTGCTGTTGCGCGCGCAGAGCATGGCCGCCTACCAGCCGGACAACCGCGGCCACTTCGGCCTCGCGCTTTCGGCCTACGCGCACTTCACCTCGCCGATCCGCCGTTATCCGGACCTGCTGGTGCACCGCGCGATCCGCTACGCCCTCACCGGCGGCAAGCCGGCCGGCCACGCATACACGCCGGCGCAGATGGCCACGATGGCGGTGCACTGCTCGCAGCGCGAGCGCCGCGCCGAGGAAGCCGAGCGCGACGTGGACGAGCGCTACAAGTGCGCGTGGATGGCCAAGCACGTGGGCGAGGAATTCGCGGGCGTGGTCACCGGCGTCACCTCGTTCGGCCTGTTCGTGGAGCTGGACGAATCCAAGGTGTCCGGCCTGGTCCACATCAGCCAGCTCAGCAACGACTACTACCACTTCGACCCGCAGCGCCACCTGCTCAAGGGCGAGCGCACCGGCGCGCAGTACCGGCTGGGCGACCACGTGCGTGTGCAGGTGCTGCGCGCCAGCCTGGAGGATCGCAAGATCGACTTCCGCCTGGCCGCGCCGCGCGCCGCCACCGCGGCACCGCCGCGCAGCGGCAAGGCCTACGACTACGCCGCGGCTGGCGAGCGCTATTCGCTGCCGAAGCCGGCGGCTGCGGCGGCGAAGGCGCCAGGCATGTTCGGCAGGGCGGCCAAGGCGATCGGCCGCGCGTTCGGGCGCAAGGAGGCCGCGGCCGTCGCGCAAGCGTCGCCGCAGCGGGCCGCGCCAGGCGATAATCCGCCGCCCGGCTCGCACGCGTCCCCGCGGCGCGATGCCGGTGCGCGTCCCGTCCGGACGCCGAAGGCAGACAAGGTCGAGCGGCCGGCGGCCTCCGCGCGCCAGACGGGCACCGCGAAACGCGGCGTGGCCTCTCCCGCCGCGCGGGCCACGAACAAGAACGCCGGCCGCAAGCCGGACAAACCGAAAGGCAGGAAATGAGCGAACACTGGATCGTCGGCATCAACCCGGTCGATGGCGCCCTGAACAATGATGCCGCGCGCGTGTGCGAGCTGCTGGTGGAAAACGGCCAGCGCAACCCGCGCGTGCATGAACTGGCGGAGCGCGCCAAGGCGTTGAAGATCCCGGTGCACCATCGCCCGCGCGAGCAGCTGGACAAGCTGGCCGGCGAGGCGCGCCACCAGGGCGTGGCGGCGTTGTACGAAGCGCCGGCGATGGCGACGGAAGGCGACCTGCCGGAGCTGCTGGAACGGGCCGGCGCTTCGGCGCTGGTGCTGGTGCTGGACGGCGTCACCGACCCGCACAACCTCGGCGCCTGCCTGCGCAGCGCGGCGGCGGCCAACGTCACGGCGGTGATCGTGCCCAAGGATCGTGCGGTGGGCCTCACGCCGGTGGTGCGCCGCGCCTCGGCGGGCGGCGCGGACCGCGTGCCACTGATCGCGGTGACCAACCTCGCGCGCACGCTGCGCGTGCTCAAGGATGCCGGCGTGTGGATCACCGGGCTGGCCGGCGACACCGATCAATCGATCTACGGCATCGACCTCAAGGGGCCGGTGGCGCTGGTGATGGGCAGCGAGGGCGAAGGCCTGCGCCGGCTCACCCGCGAGACCTGCGATTTCGCGGCGAAGATCCCGATGCCGGGCGCGATGGAGAGCCTCAACGTTTCCGTGGCGACCGGTGTCGTGCTGTTCGAGGCGCTGCGTCAACGGAGCGGACTGCGATGACCTTCCACTGGTACGACTGGGCCGGCTACATCGGCGTGCTGCTGGTGCTGCTGGCCTACTTCCTGCTGCAGGCCCGCAAGCTGCACGGCCACAAGCTGGCCTACCAGCTCATGAACATCCTCGGTGCGTTCGGCGTGCTGCTGTCGCTGACCTTCGGCAGCTTCAACTGGTCGGCGTTCCTGCTCGAAGTGGCGTGGATCGCCATCGGCATCTACGGCATCGCGCGGGGAGTGCAGTTGAAGCGCACGGAGCGCTGAAGCACGCGCTTTTGCGTGGCAGGTAGGCGCTGGCCGAAAGGGTTTCGCCACAGCGGCGCCGCGCGTGTCTTGCCCGTCATGCCGGCGAAAGCCGGCATGACGATTCGGCAGGCAGCTGGCCGCGGGATCTCCCTCAGTCCCCGTGGTCGCCCAGCTTCGGCAGCTCCGGGTTCGCGGTGAGGTCGCGCTTGGCGCGCTGGGCGGTGAGCGGTTCGCCGGTGACCTGGTACCACACGTTCTCGGCGATGTTGGTGGCATGGTCGCCGATGCGCTCGATGTTCTTCGCCATGAACAGCAGGTGGGTGCACGGCGTGATGTTGCGCGGGTCTTCCATCATGTAGGTGAGCAGCTGGCGGAAGTAGCCGGTGTAGGCGTCGTCCAGCTCCACGTCGTCCTTCCACACCTGGTAGGCGCGCTCGGCGTCGCGGTCGCGGTAGGCGCGCAACACTTCGCGAACCTCGGAGGCGGCCAATGCAGCGAGGTGGGCCAGGCCGCTGGTGGGGTTGATCGGCGCGGCCATCGACAGCGGGATCGAGCGCTTGGCCACGTTCGCGGCGTAGTCGCCGATGCGCTCGATGTCGGCGGCGATGCGCAGCGCGGCGAACACGTTGCGCAGGTCGCCCGCCATCGGCGCGCGCAGCGCCAGCAGGCGCACCACGTCGTGGCTGATTTCCTGTTCCAGCAGGTCGATCGCGTCGTCGTTGCCCACCACGTGCTGGGCGGCGCGTTCGTCGCGGCGCTCCACCACGTCGATCGCGGCTTCCAGCTGGCTCACCGCCAGCTCGCCCATGCGCACCAGCTCGCCGGTGAGGCGCGCCAGCTCGTCGTCGTAGCTCTTGATGATGTGTTCTTTGCCAGTGCTCATGGTTGCCTCGTGGTTTTTTTCCTTCTCCCTCCGGGAGAAGGTGCCCAAAGGGCGGATGAGGGTTCGGGCGGAGTGGTGCGTCGAGGGTTGCCCGGCCCCTCACCCCAACCCTCTCCCCGGAGGGGAGAGGGAGTTTTCCCGCTTACCCGAACCGGCCGGTGATGTAGTCCTCGGTCTGCTTCTTCGAGGGCTTGGTGAAGATCTTCTCGGTGACGTCGAACTCGATCAGCTCGCCCAGGTACATGAAGGCGGTGCGGTCGGAGACGCGCGCGGCCTGCTGCATGTTGTGGGTGACGATCACGATGGTGTAGTCGTGCTTGAGCTCTTCCACCAGCTGCTCGATGCGGCCGGTGGCGATGGGGTCGAGCGCCGAGGTGGGCTCGTCCAGCAGCAGCACCTCGGGCTTGAGCGCGATGCCGCGGGCGATGCACAGGCGTTGCTGCTGGCCGCCGGAGAGGCCCAGCGCGCTGTGCTTGAGCTTGTCCTTCACCTCGTCCCACAGCGCGGCGCGGCGCAGGGCCTGCTCCACGCGCTCGGTCATGTCGGCCTTCGACAGCTTCTCGTGGTGGCGGATGCCGTAGGCCACGTTCTCGAAGATCGTCATCGGGAACGGCACCGGCTTCTGGAACACCATGCCGACCTTGCTGCGCAGGCGGTTCAGCGAGTAGCGCGGGTCGAGGATGTTCTCGCCGTCCAGCAGCACCTCGCCGCTGGCGACCAGCTTCGGGTAGATCGCGTAGATGCGGTTGAAGATGCGCAGCAGGGTGGACTTGCCGCAGCCGGAGGGGCCGATGATCGCGGTGACCTGCTTCTCCGGGATGTCCATGCCGATGCCTTTCAGCGCATGGGAGCCGTTGTAGTGGAAGTGCAGGTCGCGCACCGCGATCTTGGTGGGCGCCGTGGTGGTGGTTTCCGCGGCAGCCGTGAAGTCCGCGGCGGTTTTCGCAGCACTCGCGGCGAAGTCAGTCATAACGCACCTTGTGGCGTGAGAACAGCATTCGGGTCAGCAGGCTGAGCGCGAGCACGAACAGCGTGATCAGCAGAGCGCCGGCCCAGGCGATGGCGTGCAGGGCCGGGTTGGGGTCGTTGGTGTACTGGTAGATCGCCACCGGCAGGCTTTCCATCTTGTCCAGCGGGTGCGCGGTCATGAAGTTGTTGCCGAACGCGGTGAACAGCAGCGGCGCGGTCTCGCCGGCCAGCCGCGCCAGCGCCAGCAGCACGCCGGTGACGATGCCGGAGGTGGCCGCGCGCATCAGCACCTGCACGGTCATCTTCCACTGCGGGATGCCCAGCGACAGCGTGGCCTCGCGCAGCGTGCCGGGCACCAGCTGCAGCATTTCGTCGGTGGTGCGCACGATCACCGGCAGGCCGATCAGCGCCAGCGCCACCGCGCCCGCAAAGCCGGAGAACGACACCGCGCCGTGGGTGAGGCTGGACATCGGCAGCACCACGATCACGTACACGAACAGGCCGAGCACGATGGACGGGGCGGACAGCAGGATGTCGTTGAGGAAGCGGATCGTGGCGCCGAGCCTGGTGCGGTTCGCGTACTCGGCGAGGAAGGTGCCCGCGAGCACGCCGATCGGCGCGCAGATCAGCAGCGCCATCAGGTCCATGATCAGGCTGCCCACGATCGCGTTGGACAGGCCGCCCTGGTCGGCGTAGGCGGTGATCTTGGTGAACAGGCGCGGGGTGATCGCGCCAAGGCCGTTCTCCAGCGTCACCCACAGGATCCAGGCCAGGAACAGCAGGCCCAGCAGGGTGGCGCAGGCGCTCAAGGTCAACGCCACCACGTTGACGGCGCGCCGGCGCAGGTAGACCGAGGCGGCCATCACGCGCCCTCCCGCCGCGCCAGCTGGCGCAGCATCAGGCGGGCGATCAGCAGCACCACGAAGGTCACCACGAATAGCAGGAAGCCCAGCGCGATCAGCGCCGAGCGGTGCGTGCCCACCGCCTCGTTGAACTCGTTCGCGATGGAGGAGGAGATCGAGGTGCCGGGCATCAGCAGCGAGTTGGTGATGCTGTAGGCGTTGCCGAGCACGAAGGTCACCGCCATCGTCTCGCCCAGCGCGCGGCCGAGGCCGAGGAAGATGCCGCCGATCACCGCCGAGCGCGTGTAGGGCAGCACGATGTCCCACACCACTTCCCAGGTGGTGGAGCCCAGCGCGTAGGAGGATTCCTTGAGGCGGGTGGGCACGGTCTGGAACACCTCGCGCATCACCGAGCAGATGAACGGCAGGATCATCACCGCCAGCACGATGCCCGCGGTGAGCAGGCCCAGCCCGATCGGCGGGCCCTGGAACAGCTTGCCGACCAGCGGCAGCCGGCCCAGCGTGTCGCTGAGCGTCGGCTCGATGCCCGCCATGAACGGCACGAACACGAACAGGCCCCACATGCCGTAGATGATCGACGGGATGCTGGCCAGCAGTTCGATGGCGGTGGCGACCGGGCCGCGCAGCCAGGCCGGGGCGATCTCGGTGAGGAACAGCGCGATGCCGAAGCTCACCGGCACCGCCAGCACCAGGGCGATCAGCGAGGTGACCAGGGTGCCGAAGATCGGCGCCAGCGCGCCGTAGTCGTCGCTGACCGGGTTCCAGGCGTCGCTGGAGAGGAAATGGAAGCCGTCCTTGAACAGCACCTCGCGGCCGCCCCACAGCGTGGACACCGCGGCGCCCAGCAGGGCCGCCAGCACCAGCAGGGCGCAGGTCCGCAGCAGCCAGCGGAACCAGGCATCGTGGCGGGCATCGCGATGACTGCGCTTGTCGATGTCGGAGGCGAAGTCGGTGGCTGGGATCGATGACATGTGGTGTCCGCGAGTGGATGCTTCTTCCCTATCCTTAGGGAGACAAATCGGCAGGATTGCCGATTTGCATGGCCGAGCCGCCCGAAGGGTGAGGCACATGGATGTGCCGAATGCAGGTGGCCCGAAGGGCCGGATGAGGGTACGGGCACGGCGAAACGGTTCGCCATGCCCGAACTCTCATCGCAGCCCCTCTCCCGCCGGGAGAGGGGCTTTCTTGTGGCTTACTGCTTGTACTCGGTCTTCCAGTAGTTCTCGATCTGGCTCACCAGCGAGGTGGGCAGCGGCACGTAGTCCAGCGAGCGGGCCTGTTCCTGGCCGTGCTCGTAGGCAAACTTGAAGAAGTCGAAGGCGACCTTGCTGTTGGCGGCGTTCTTCGGCTGCTTGTACATGATCACCCACGAGGTGGCGGTGATCGGCCAGGCGGTGGCGCCGGGCGCGTTGGTCATCAGCAGGTTGAAGTCCTTGGCGTGCGCCCAGTCGGCGGTGTCGGCGGCGGCCTGGAAACTGGAGGTCTTCGGCTCCACCACCTTGCCGGCGGCGTTCTTCATCAGCGCATAGCCGATGTGGTTCTGCAGCGCGTAGGCGTATTCGACGTAGCCGATCGAGTTCGGGATCTGGCGGATGTAGGCCGAGACGCCCTCGTTGCCCTTGCCGCCGATGCCGGTCGGCCAGTTGATGGCGGTGCCTTCGCCCACCTTGGACTTCCAGTCGGGGCTGACCTTGGACAGGTAGTCGGAGAAGTTGAAGGTGGTGCCCGAACCGTCGGAGCGATGCACCACGGTGATCTTGGTGCCGGGCAGCTTCAGGCCCGGGTTGAGCTTCTGGATGGCCGGATCGTTCCAGCTGGTGATCTTGCCCAGATAGATCTCGGCGAGGGTGGGGCCGTCCAGCACCAGCTTGCCGGCGGCCACGCCGGACACGTTGAACGCCGGCACGATGCCGCCGATCACGTCGGGGAACTGGCCCAGGCCGAACTTGGTCAACGTGGCCTCGTCCAGCGGCATGTCGCTGGCGCCGAAGTCCACGGTGCCGGCCTTGATCTGGGCGATGCCGCCGCCCGAGCCGATCGACTGGTAGTTGACGCGGTTGCCGGTCTTTTCGGCGTAGCTGGCCGACCACTTCGAGATCACCGGATACACGAAGCTGGAGCCCGCGCCGGTGATGTCGGTGGCTTGGGCGGACAGGGCGCTCAGCGAGCAGGCGAGGGCGAAGGCGATGGCGCCTAGGCGGAACGTGGAACGGGAGGAGGTGAACACGTTGAGGCTCCTTGGTGTGCACGGGGCGTGTGCCCGGATGCCCGCCATTGCAGCGTTGGCGTGTTGCAATGAAATGAGATGAATGTTGCAGATGGATGACAATTTCGCCGGAAAGGGTGTCAGCCCGCGTCCGTGCCGACCCGTTCGCGCTCGAACATCTCCAGCTGGCGCCAGCGGTTGACGATGTCGCAGAACAGCAGGGCGGTGGATTCGGCGTCGTAGATCGCCGAATGCGCCTCGCGGGTGTCGAACGCGCGGCCGGAGGCCTGCACCGCCTTGCCCAGCACGGTCTGGCCGTAGGCGAGGCCGCCCAGGGTGGCGGTGTCGAAGCAGCTGAAGGGATGGAACGGGTTGCGCTTGTTGCCGGTGCGGCGCACCGCGGCATTCAGGAAGCCCAGGTCGAACGCGGCGTTGTGGCCCACCAGGATCGCGCGCTGGCAGCCGTTGTCGCGCACCGCGGTGCGCACCGCCTGGAACACGTGCTCCAGGGCCGCGCGCTCGTGCAAGGCGCCGCGCAGCGGATTGTCCGGGTCGATGCCGGTGATTTCCAGCGCACGCGGGTCGAGGTTGGCGCCGGGGAAGGGCTCCACGTGGGCGTGCACGGTGGCCTGCGGATGCAGGAAGCCGTGCGCGTCCATGCCCACGGTGATCGCGGCGATCTCCAGCAGGGCGTCGCGCTCGGCGTCGAAGCCGCCGGTCTCCACGTCGACGATCACCGGCAGGAAGCCGCGGAAGCGCTCGGCCATGCGGCCGGCCATGCTGTTGTTTGGAACGTCCATCGACAAAGCATATCAGCCGCGGCGGGCCCTCCGCGGGCCATGTCTGCGCGCCGTGTCTTCATTCTGTCATGTGATGTGCATGCAACCGCAAAGATGGATGCGCATGCTGCGCCCCGTTCATGCCTTGCCGGCCGGCGTCAGCCAGGGGACGGTCGAGGCGGATCCCGCCATCACCAAACAGTGGAGAAAAGCATGCACTCGAAGACGCTCGCGCTCGCGATCGCCGCCGGCCTGGGCCTGACCAGCTTTGTGGCCAGTGCCCAGACGACGACGCAGCAGACGACGCACCACCACAAGGCTGCCAAGGCCGGCAAGTCCACCGTCACCGCCGACGAGGTGGCCCAGCTCAAGGCCCAGCTCGCCGTGCTGCAGGAGAAGGTGGACGAACTGCAGGCGCAGTCCAGCGCGCAGAACGAGGCGCAGAGCCAGACCGCCCAGGCCGTGCAGCAGGTCCAGGCGAAGCAGGCGACCATCGCCGCCGCGCCCAGCGACGCGCTCAGCAAGCGCGTGGACGCGCTGGACAAGCTGGTCAACAACACCACCGTGTCCGGCACGATGTTCTTCGACTTCAGCAACATCGACCAGAAGAACAGCGACACCGGCAAGACCAACAGCAGCGGCACGGGTTTCGACGTCAAGCGCTTCTACCTGAGCGTCAGCCACAAGTTCAACGACATCTGGTCGGCGAACCTGACCACCGACTTCCAGTACAGCAGCACGGTCGGCGCCACCGAGCTGTTCGTGAAGAAGGCCTACGTGCAGGGCAAGTTCGACGACGCCTTCGTCGTGCGCGCCGGTTCGGCCGACATGCCGTGGATCCCGTTCGTGGAGAACTACTACGGCTTCCGCTACGTCGACAACACGCTCACCGATCGCCTGAAGTACGCCAACTCCGCCGACTGGGGCATCAACGCGAGCGGCGACATCGGCGGCAGCAAGATGCTCAACTACTCGGTGTCGGCCGTGAACGGCGGCGGCTACAAGAACCCGAGCCGCACCGACGGCATGGACTTCGAGGGACGCGTCGGCTTCGTGCCGTTCAAGGGTTTCGTCGTCGCGCTGGGTGGCTACAGCGGCCACCGTGGCCAGGAGACCGAAAACGTCGATGCGCCGCACACCGCGCAGCGCGGCGACCTCCTGATCGCCTACGCCGACAACAACTTCCGCCTGGGTGGCGAGTACTTCACCGCAAAGGACTGGAACAACGTGCTGACGCCGGCGTCCGACAAGGCCGATGGCTACTCGCTGTGGGGCAGCATCGCGCTCAACGACGAGTGGAGCCTGTTCGCCCGCTACGACAACGCCAAGCTGAGCAAGGATCTGGACACCGGCAAGAAGGATGTCTACTACAACGCCGGCATCCAGTACCAGGTGACCAAGGGCCTGCGCCTGGCCGCCGTGTACAAGCACGAAACGGCCGACGCGACGGTTGCCGCTCCGGCGCCCCTGCACGTCCAGAACGTGAAGACCAACGAAATCGGCATCTTCGGCGAACTGAAGTACTGAGGCACGCGTTTATCGCAAGGGAGTTCGACCCAGGGACGGAAAACGGCGGGCATGATGCCCGCCGTTTGCTTTTTGCCGGCCGCGGGCGGGGCGATCAGTGGCCGAGGAAGGACGACGTCGCCTTGTCCGCCACGTGCTGGCACAGCTTCTTGGCCACCGTCCCCTTCAGGTTGCCGAGGTCGAAGCTCTGCCCGTTGCCGCCCTGCAGGACGCCGTTGAGGCCCTGCTGGTAACCCTTGTCCTGCGTGGCCTGGGACGAACCGCCGAACTTGCCCAGCAGCTTGTCCTTGAGCGTGTCGGTGGCGCTGGGCAGGTAGCCGTGCGACTGGCAGTAGCCCAGTACGCCCGCCGCGTTCTGCGCGCTGCCCAGCGAGGACACCGAAGGCAGGGCCGAGGTCGAACCCTTCTGGCCGAGCAGGTTGCCGGCGGTGCCCTTGAGCGAATCCAGGCTTTGCGCCGAAGCTGCACCGGCGAAGGCGAGGGCGGCGACAAGCAGCAACGGCCGGATGGGAGTGGCATGCATGGGTGGAGCCTCCGTGTGGACGAGGCTCCTGTTATACGCCACCTGGCGTGCTCGCTGTGTCGTGGCCAGGCACGCCGTCAGGCTGCCGGCGTCTTGTCCCTGTAGCGGCACAGGTCCCGGATCACGCAGCCCGGGCAGTCCGGCTTGCGCGCCTTGCACACGTAGCGGCCGTGCAGGATCAGCCAGTGGTGGGCGTCGCGCTTGAACTCGGCGGGCACCAGCTTTTCCAGCTTGTCCTCCACCGCGCGCACGTCCTTGTCGGGCGCGAGGCCGGTGCGGTTGGCGACACGGAAGATGTGCGTGTCCACCGCGATGGTGGGCTCGCCGAAGGCGGTGTTCAGCACCACGTTGGCGGTCTTGCGACCCACGCCGGGCAGCGCCTCCAGCGCCTCGCGCGTGCGCGGCACTTCGCCGCCGTGCTGTTCCAGCAGGATGCCGCACAGCGCGATCACGTTCTTCGCCTTGGCGTTGAACAGGCCGATGGTGCTGATGTATCGCTTCAGCTTTTCCTCGCCGAGCTCGAGGATGGCCTGCGGCGTGTTCGCCACCGGATAGAGCTTGCGCGTGGCCTTGTTCACGCCCACGTCGGTGGCCTGCGCGGACAGCACCACGGCCACCAGCAGCTCGAACGGCGTGCTGTAGTCCAGCTCGGTGGTGGGGTGGGGGTTCAGCTCGCGCAGGCGCGTGAACAGCTCGACCACGTCGGCGCGCTTCATGGTGACTTGTCCTGTTTCGCACGGGCGCGGGCCAGCGCGGCCAGCACCGGGTTGGCCGTGGCGGCGGTGTCCACCGCCGCCTTGCGCGCAGCCAGCTCCGCCTCGCGCTCGGCGGCTTCACGCGCCAGCCGCGTTTCGCGCTTCCGGAAATGCTCGCGTGCGGCATCGGCATGCGCCTGGTTGATCTGCGTCGGCGGCATGGGTTCCAGCACGATGCAATCCACCGGGCAGGCGGGCACGCACAGTTCGCAGCCGGTGCAGTCGTCGGCCAGCACGCTGTGCATCAGCCTGGCCGCGCCCACGATGGCATCCACCGGGCAGGCCTGGATGCACTTGGTGCAGCCGATGCACTCGTCCTCGACCACCCGCGCCAGCATGCGCGGCTTCTCGGTGCCGTGTTCCGGGTCGAGCGGCAGGGCGGGGCGATCCAGCAGCGCAGCCAGCTTCGCGATGCCGGCGGCGCCACCGGGCGGGCACTGGTTGATCGCCGCCTCGCCGCGCGCGATCGCCTCCGCGTAGGGCCGGCAGCCGTGGTAGCCGCACTGCTCGCACTGGGTCTGCGGCAGGAGCGCGTCGATGCGGTCGGCGAGTGAATGCGTCACGGCAGCACGCTTTTCTCCCTCTCCCCGCCGGGGAGAGGGCTGGGGGGAGGGGAGGTTCTGCCGAAGAGCCTTGAGATGGTGAAAGTGGATGCGCACATTTTTGTGGGGTGTGGCGAGAGTGTCCCCTCACCCTGGCCCTCTCCCCAAAGGGGAGAGGGGACTAAAACGTTCAGCGCACCGTGGCGCCCGGCTTTGCGCCCTGGTCGGCGTCGAGCAGGAACAGGTCGCTGCCGCCGTCGCCGGCGGAGAGGATCATGCCTTCGGAGAGGCCGAAGCGCATCTTGCGCGGGGCGAGGTTGGCGATGAACACCACGTTGCGGCCGACCAGCTTCTCCGGCTCGCCGTAGGCGGCGCGGATGCCGGAGAAGATCTGCCGCTGGCCCAGCGCGCCGGCATCCAGCTCGAAGCGCAGCAGCTTGTCCGAGCCGTCCACGAACTCGCAGGCCAGCACCTTGCCCACGCGCAGGTCGAGCCTGGCGAAGTCGTCGATGGCGATGGTGGCGGGAGCGTCGGCGGGGGCAGGTGCGGCGGCGGGCTTGGCGGCGTCGTTCATGGGTTTCTTCTTGGCTTGTTCCTGGGCGGGAGCGGGGGCTCCCAGCGACTCCTTCGAGGCCTCGACCATCGCCTCGATGCGCTTGGGGTCGAGGCGTGCGAGCAGCGGTTCGAAGGCGTTGATGGTGTGGCCGTGCAGCGCGTCGCGCGCATCGGCGAAGCCGGCGATGGGCGCGGCGAGGAATTGCTCGGCAGCGGCCACGGTGGCGGGAAGGATGGGTTTCAGCAGGCCGGCGAGCAGGCGGAACGCGGCCAGCGCGAACGAGCACACCTGGGCAAGCTCCGCGCGGCGCGCCTCGTCCTTCGCCATCGTCCACGGCGCCTTCCCGGCGATGTGGCCGTTGACCATATCGGCCATCAGCACGAAGCGGCGGGTGAGTTCGGCGAATTCGCCATCCTCGTACAGCGACTCGATGCCTTCGTAGTGCGCAAGCAGGCTCCGCCACAGCTCGGCGTGTTCCGCATCGAACGCATCGGCCAGCTTGCCGCCGGAGAACTTGTGCACGAAGCCCGCGGTGCGGCTGGCGATGTTCACCCACTTGCCGACCAGGTGCGAGTTGACGCGTTCCTCGAACGCCTTGAGGTCGAGATCCACATCAACCGGCGCGTCGCTCAGCATCGTGGCGAAGTAGTAGCGCAGAAATTCCGGATGCAGGCCGACGTCCAGGTAGGTGCGCGCCATGATGAAGGTACCGCGCGACTTCGACATCTTCGCGCCGTTCACCGTGAGGTAGCCGTTGACGTGCAGCGCGGTGGGCACGCGCATCTGCGCGCCGTGCAGCATCGCCGGCCAGAACAGGCCGTGGAAATTGATGATGTCCTTGCCGATGAAGTGGTGCATCTCGGCTGCGCTGCCGGCGCCCAGGAAGTCGTCGAACTCCAGGCCGGTGCGGTCGCACAGCGCCTTGAAGCTGGCGAGGTAGCCCACCGGCGCGTCCAGCCACACGTAGAAGAACTTGCCCGGCGCGTCGGGGATCGGGAAGCCGAAGTAGGGGGCGTCGCGCGAGATGTCCCAGTCCTTCAGTCCGCCGTCCAGCCATTCGCGCAGCTTGGCGGCCACGCCGCTGTTCGCCACCGGCTTGCCGCCGGTGTACTTGCCGGCGAACCAGTCGCGCAGCAAGTTCTCGAATTTCGACAGCTCGAAGAAGTAGTGCTCCGAATCCTTCAGCACCGGCGTGGCGCCGGAGACCACCGAATAGGGATCGATGAGGTCGGTGGGCGCATAGGTGGCGCCGCAGTTCTCGCAGTTGTCGCCGTACTGGTCGGGCGTGCCGCACTTCGGGCAGGTGCCCTTGATGTAGCGGTCCGGCAGGAACATCTGCTTCTCGGGGTCGTACAGCTGCTGGATGCCGCGCCTGGCGATATAGCCGGCGTCACGCAGGCGTGTGTAGATCAGCGCGGCCAGCTCGCGGTTCTCGTCCGAGTGGGTGGTGTGGTAGTGGTCGTAGCTGAAGTGGAAGTCCGCGAAATCGGCCTCGTGGCTGGCGCGGATGCCGGCGATGAACGCCTCCGGCGTCATGCCGGCCTTCTCCGCGGCCAGCATGATCGGCGTGCCGTGGGCATCGTCCGCGGCCACGAAATGCACCTCGTTGCCCATCATCCGCTGCGCACGCACCCAGATGTCGGTCTGGATGTAGCCCAGCATGTGGCCCAGGTGCAGCGGGCCGTTGGCGTAGGGCAGGGCGTGGGTGACGAGCAGGCGGCGACTCATGGTGGGCAGGCACTCCGTTGGACTGCGCATTATGACATGGCCGCATCGCGCGGCCGTTCGTCGCCTGGCGCCGGCAGGCCGGGTGCAGCATGGAGCGATGCGGCCTGCCGGCACATGGCGGATTGCGCATTTATACGTGATTGTTTATGTTTGTACGTATTGAATCGGAAGGAGTGGCGCGGTGTCTGCAAGCAGTGCGGTGGCGACTCGCGAGTTCGCGCCTGCGGGGCGCGCCACGCGGCTGGTGTTCCTGGCTGCCGGCATTGGCGTGGCGGCGTGGGCGCCGATGGTGCCCTACGCCAAGGCGCGGCTGGGGCTGGACGACGCCACGCTGGGCCTGGTGCTGCTGGCCTTCGGTGGCGGCTCGATGGTTTCGATGCCGCTGGTGGGTTTCCTCACCCACCGCTTCGGCAGCCGCAAGGTGATCGTCGTTGGCGGCGTGCTGACCTGCGTGGCCCTGCCGTTGCTGGCGCTGGCTCCCGACGCGTGGGCGCTGGGCGCGGCCCTGCTGTATTTCGGCGCGGCGCTGGGCGCGGTGGACGTGGCGATGAACGCGCACGCGGTGGAAGTGGAACGCCGTGCCGCGCGCCCGTTGATGTCCGGCTTCCACGGGCTGTTCAGCATCGGCGGCCTGGCGGGCGCGGCGGGCATGAGCCTGCTGCTGGCGGCGGGCTTGTCGCTGACGCTGGCGGCCGTCGTGGTCTCGCTGCTGCTGCTGGCGCTGGTGCTGACGCAGTGGCCGAACCTGCTCGGGGAAGTGGCGGGGGCGGCGCAGCGGCCGGCCTTCCGCATGCCGCGTGGCCCGGTGCTGCTGCTGGGCGTGCTGTGCTTCATCAGCTTCCTCGCCGAAGGTTCGATGCTGGACTGGAGCGCGCTGCTGCTGCGCGATTTCCACGGCTTTCCGGAAGCCTCGGCGGGCATCGGCTACGCGGTGTTCTCGGTGGCGATGGCGCTGGGGCGGTTGAGCGGCGACCGCGTGGTGGCGCGTTTCGGCCCCGTGCTCACCGTGCGCATGGGCGCCTGCGCGGCGGCGGCGGGGTTCCTGTTCGCCTCGCTGCTGGCGTGGCATTGGGCGGCGTTGGCCGGGTTCGTGCTGGTGGGCCTGGGCGCGGCCAACATCGTGCCGGTGATGTTCGGCGCGGCGGGGCGGCTGCCCGGCACCTCGCCCGGCATCGCCATCGCCACGGTAACCACGCTGGGCTACCTGGGCCTGCTCTGCGGCCCGGCGCTGGTCGGTTTCGCGGCGCGCGCGATCGGCCTGCCGCTGGCGCTGGCCGGCGTCGGCGCGATGCTGCTGCTGACCGCCGCCTCGGCGAAGCTGGTGCGGCCATGAGCGCGGCGCGCTTCGATGCCGTGGTGTTCGACCTCGGCGGCGTGCTGGTGGACTGGAACCCGCGCTACCTCTACCGCCAGCTGTTCGACGACGAGGCGGCGATGGAGCGCTTCCTGGCCGAGGTATGCACCTCGCACTGGAACGAGCAGCAGGACGCGGGGCGCCCCTGGTGCGAGGCGATTGCCGCGCTGAGCGCGGAACACCCGCAGCATGCCGCGCTGATCGCCGCCTACCGCGGGCGCTGGGACGAGATGCTGCGCGGGCCGATCGCGGGCAGCGTGGCCATCCTCGACGAACTGCGCGCGCGCGGCGTGCCGCTGTACGCGCTGACCAACTGGTCGCAGGAAACCTTCCCGCTGGCGCGGCGGATTTACCGTTTCATGGAGGCGTTCCGCGGCATCGTGGTGTCGGGGGAGGAGCGGCTGATCAAGCCCGATCCGGCGATCTACCGGTTGCTGCTGTCGCGCCATGGCCTGGATGCCGCGCGCACGGTGTACATCGACGACGCGCCGCGCAACGTCGAGGCCGCGGCGCGGCTGGGCATGCATGCGCTGCATTTCCGCGACCCGGCCACGCTGCGCGAGGCGCTGTGCCGCGCCGGCCTGCTGGAGGCGGCGCGTGGCTAGGCGCGCGCCGCCGGCGCAGATGCTGCCGCAGGAGCGCCAGCAGCGCATCCTGCAGCGCCTGCGCAGCCATGGTCGCGTGGTGGCGGCCGAACTGGCGGCGGAGTTCGCGGTGACCGAAGATTCGCTGCGCCGCGACCTGCGCGAGCTGGCGGCGCAAGGCCTGTGCCGGCGCGTCTACGGCGGCGCGCTGCCGGTGTCGGTGCCGGCGACGCCACTGCGGCAGCGGCGCGCCGAGCATGTCGGCCGCAAGCTGGCGCTGGCGCGCAAGGCGGTGGAGCTGGTACGCGAAGGGCAGGTGCTGCTGATCGACGCCGGTTCCACCAATGCCGCCATTGCCGCCGCATTGCCCGAACGGATGGGGCTGACCGTGGTCACCAACGCACCGGACATCGCGCTGGCGCTGTATGAGCGCGAGGGTTTCGGGATACTGCTGCTGGGCGGCCGCGTCGACCCGCGCATCGGCGGCACGGCGGGTGCGCAGACCCTGCAGGAGCTGCGGCGCATCCGTGCCGACCTGTGCTTCCCCGGCGCCTGCGCCATCGACGCGGGCAGCGGCCTGTGGGGCTTCGACAGCGAGGAGTCGCTGCTCAAGCGGGCGATGGTCGAGGCCAGCGCCGAGACCGTGGTGGTGGCCACCGACGACAAGCTGGGCGCGCACGCCACGCATCGCATCGTGCCGGTGGAGGCGGTGCGGCACCTCGTGGTGGAGCGTTCCGCGGGGCGTGCCGCGCGCAACGCCTTCGCGGCGCACGGCGTGCTCGTGCATCGCGCCGAACCGGCGGACGCCTGAGTGGCGTCACGAGCGGCCATGCACGGTGTTGGAAAGCCGGGCTGCAGCGTGTAGTTTCCATGGAACCGCCCGCTGCCCGGAGCCGATGCCCATGGTGGATACCACGCGCCGCACCTTCCTCTTCTCCAGTATCGGATTGGCGGGCTCCTGCCTCCTGCCGCGCGCCCTGTGGGCCGGTGGCATCGGCGGCGGGACTGGCGGAAAGCCGTCGCTGCTCCCGCGGCAAGGCGAGTCGCCGATGGCGCCGCGCGAGCAATGGCTGCTCGATTTCGACTGGCGCTTCGCGTTCGGCAATGGCGACGACCCGGCCAAGGACTTCGGCTACGGCTTCGGCCAGGGCGATTTTTCCAAGACCGGCGACTTCAAGATCGCCACGTCCGATTTCGACGACGCCGGCTGGCGCGCGCTGGATCTTCCGCACGACTGGGCCGTGGAGCTGGCGCCCGTGCACGACGACAGCGGCGACGACGACACCCGGCTGACCTCGCACGGCTACAAGCCGCTGGGCCGCCGTTATCCGGCGACCAGCGTGGGCTGGTACCGGCGCACGTTCGAGCTGCCCGCCAGCGATCGCGGCCGCCGCATCTGGATCGAGTTCGACGGCGCGATGCGCGACGTCGTGCTGTTCGTCAACGGCTGCTTCATCGGCCGGCACGACGACGGCTACACGCCGTTCCGCTTCGACCTCACCGATTTCCTGAACTACGGCGGCAAGAACGTCGTCGCGCTGCGCGTCGACGCCAGCTTCGGCGACGGCTGGTTCTACGAGGGCGCGGGCATCTACCGCCATGTCTGGCTGACCAAGATGGATCCCGTGCACCTCGGCCGCTGGGAAAGCGTGGTGCGGTCGACCGTCGAAGGCCATGCGGCCACGCTGGCACTGGCGACGATGGTCGAGAACGAGAGCGAGCATGCGGTCCAGGCATCGCTTGCGTGGAGCATCACGGATGCTGCCGGCCGCGTGGTGGCGCATGCGACGACGCCCGCGCAGGCGATCGCGCCCCACGCATCGGCGGATTGCCGGACGACGGCGCACATCGATGCCCCCATGCTCTGGTCGCCCGGCGAACCGCATCTCTATACGGCCCTGGTCAAGGTCGTCGTCGATGGCGCCACGCGCGACGCCGAGCAGTTCCCGTTCGGCATCCGCACGGCGGCGTTCGACCCCGACCGCGGCTTCTTCCTCAACGGCCAGCCGCTGAAGATCCAGGGCACCTGCAACCACCAGGACCACGCGGGCGTGGGTGCCGCCCTGCCGGACCGGCTGCAGGCGTTCCGCGTGGGCGTGCTGCAGGGCATGGGCTGCAATGCCGTGCGTACCTCGCACAACATGCCCACGCCCGAATGGGTGGCGGCCTGCGACCGCATGGGCATGATGATGATGTGCGAGACGCGGCACATGAGCTCCAGCCCCAGCGGCATGCAGCAGCTGGAGACCATGGTGAAGCGCTATCGCAACTCGCCCTCGATCATCCTCTGGTCGATCGGCAACGAGGAATGGCGGCTGCAGAAGGGCGCGCTGGAACAGCAGGGCGAACGCATCGGCGCGGCGATGGTCGAGCGCTGCCACGAGCTCGATCCCACCCGCGTGGTGTCGGCGGCGGTCAACGGCGACAACGAGCAGGGCGTGTCGGATGCGCTCGACGTCATCGGCTTCAACTACAACCTGAAGTACCCGGACAAGTTCCACCGCGAGCATCCCGGGCGCGCGGTGTACGGCTCGGAAACCTCCAGCGCCATCGCCACCCGCGGCGAATACGTCACCGACCCCGGGAAGAACACGGTCAACAGCTACGACGGCGTGGTGCCGTGGGGCGAGACGCCGGAGCAATGGTGGAGCTTCTACGGCAGCCGCGACTGGCTGGCCGGCGGCTTCGCGTGGACGGGCTTCGACTACCGCGGCGAACCGACGCCGTATGGCTGGCCCTCGGTGAGCTCGCAGTTCGGCATCGTCGACCTGTGCGGTTTTCCCAAGGACTATTACCACTACTACAAGGCCTGGTGGACGAAGGCGCCCAGCCTGCACGTGTTCCCGCACTGGAACTGGGCGGGCAAGGAAGGCCAGGAGATCGCGGTGTGGGCCTACACCAACCTGGACGAAGTCGAGCTGCTGCTCAACGGCAAGAGCCTGGGCGTCCGGAAGGTGCCGCGCTTCGGCCACGTGCAGTGGAAGGTGGCCTACGCCCCGGGCGTGATCGAGGCGCGCGGCCGCAGGAACGGCCAGGTCGTGCTGGTCGACCGCCGCGAAACCACCGGCGCGGCACGCAAGCTGCGGCTGACCGCCGATCGGAGGGAGATCGCCGCCGACGGGCAGGACGTGGCGATGATCACGGTCGACGTGCTCGACGGGCATGGCCGCCCGGTGCCGACGGCGAACAACAAGCTTGCTTTCCGCATTTCCGGCGCGGGCCGGCTGATCGGCGTGGGCAATGGCGATCCCAATTGCCATGAAAGCGACAAGGAGCCCCGGCGCTCGCTGTTCAACGGCCTGGCGCAGGTCATCATCCAGTCGACGGCGGACATCGGCACGATCCGCATCGAGGCGGTCGAAGAAGGGGCCACGGGGTCATCGTTGACCCCGGCCTCATTGACCGTCACGACCCGGAAGGCGGCGCCGCGGCTGGTTGTCGCCTAGGGAACCAGCCGCTCCGGCGCAAACGAAAAGCGCGCCTCGCGGCGCGCTTCGTGGTGTCGCTGCCGGGCCGGCGGCTCAGTCCTGGCGCTGCCAGGTCTGCGAGCGGCCGAGCAGGGCGAAGCCGATGTAGCCGTGCACGTCGAGCTTGCGCCCGCCGTCCTCCAGCGTGAGCTTCACCTTGTAGACCTTGCCGTTCTTGGGGTCGAGGATCTTGCCGCCGTCCCACACGTCGCCGTCCTTGCTGACGCCCCACATGATGGTCATGCCCTCGATGGGCTGGTCCTTGCGCGCACCATCGCACTTCACGCACTTCGGGTGCTCGCCGTCGCGGGCGATGTCTTCCGGGCTGCGGTTCAGCAGCTGCATCACCTTGCCCTGCAGTTCGCCGTTGCTCTCGCTGATCTGGATGATGGATTTCACCTTGCCGGTGACGTCGTCCACCTGCTTCCAGGTGCCGACTGGCGTGCCGGTGCCCGCGGCGGATACGGCGCCGGCGCCCAGCAGCAGGCCGAGGGCGAGGGCGAGATGAGCTGCTTGCTTCATGGTGATGCTCCCCGTACGAAACAGTATGGTCGGAGCCTGCCGATGCCCGGCGAGACCGTCAAGCTGCATCGCGCCATGCTGATCCACATCAGCCGGTGCCGCGGCCGCGGCTGGCATAATGCGTCGTCCCCCCTGCGATAAAGCCCGATCCGACATGACACAGGCGAACGAAGCCCTGGTGCGCCGACTGCTCGGCGAAGTTACCGACAGCCATACCGGCGCGCCGCTGGCCGAGGCCGTGCGCGCGGTCGGCGTGGATGGCGCGAAGGTGTCGGTGGACCTGCAGCTGGGTTACCCCGCCGCGGGCGCCTTTGAGGAACTGGCCGCGGAGGCGAAGCGGGCACTGGAGGCCGATCCGGCGATCGCGGCGGCCACGGTGTCCGTCACCAGCCGCATCCAGCCGCACAAGGTGCAGGGCACGCTGGCGCCGCTGCCGAACGTGAAGAACATCATCGTGGTGGCCTCGGGCAAGGGCGGCGTGGGCAAGTCCACGGTGGCGGCCAACCTTGCGCTGGCGCTGCAGGCCGAGGGCGCGAAGGTGGGCGTGCTCGACGCCGACATCTACGGCCCCAGCCAGCCGCGCATGCTGGGCATCAGCGGCAAGCCGGAATCACCCGACGGCAAGAGCATCACGCCGATGCAGGCGCACGGCCTGCAGGCGATGTCGATCGGTTTCCTCGTCGACGAGGAGACGCCGATGATCTGGCGCGGCCCGATGGTCACGCAGGCGATGATGCAACTGCTCACCGATTCGCGCTGGGAGATGCTCGATTACCTCGTCATCGACCTGCCGCCGGGCACTGGCGACATCCAGCTCACCCTGTCGCAGAAGGTGCCGGTGGCCGGCGCGGTGATCGTCACCACGCCGCAGGACATCGCCCTGCTGGACGCGCGCAAGGCGCTCAAGATGTTCGAGAAGGTGGAAGTGCCGGTGCTCGGCATCGTGGAGAACATGGCCACCCATGTCTGCTCGAACTGCGGCCACGAGGAACACATCTTCGGCGAGGGCGGCGGCGTGCGCATGGCGGAGCAATACGGCGTGGCCTACCTGGGCTCGCTGCCGCTGGACATCCGCATCCGCGAGCAGGCCGACGGCGGCACGCCCACCGTGGTGGCGATGCCGGAATCCGATCTTGCAGCGCGCTACCGCGAAATCGCCCGCAACGCCGCCGGGCGGCTGTCGCGCCAGCCGCGCAACAAGTCGCTGGGGCTGGGCAAGATCGTGGTGCAAGGCATTCCTGCCGCATGACCGCGCCATCGCGACGGCGCGTGCTGTGCCTGTGCGGCAGCCTGCGGCGGGTTTCGTCCAACCGCGCCGCGCTGCAAGCGGCGCGGCAACTGGCGCCCGCGTCGCTGGAACTGGCGATGTACGATGGTCTCGCTGCGCTGCCGCCGTTCAACCCCGACGACGAAGCCGGCCCGCTGCCCGCCCCGGTGCTGGCGCTGCGCGAAGCGGTGGGGCAGGCCGACGCGCTGCTGGCCGCCTGTCCCGAATACGCGCACGGCGTGCCCGGCGCATTCAAGAACCTGCTGGACTGGCTGGTCGGCAGCCTGGAATTCCCCGGCAAGCCGGTGCTGCTGCTGAACGCCTCGGCGCGCGGCTCGCACCACGCCCAGGAGGCGCTGGCCGAGATCCTGCGCACCATGTCGGCCGAATTGCTGAGCGCGCAACCGTTTCCGGTGGCCTTGCCGGGGGCCGGCTGCACGGCGGAGCAGATACTGGCCAGCGCGGAGCGCCGTGCCGAGTTGCGCGCGATGCTGGATTGCCTGGCGGGCGAGCTGGCCTGAGCCGCTGCGCGCCGGTCCCCGTCTCTCCAGGAGGGAGGACCGCGCAGGCTTGTTGCCACGGCTCCCGCCCCGTTGCTGGCGCGCGGCCACCCCGACCATGTATTTTTGCCGCTTTACGCCCGGTCCCGCCGGGCGCCACGCCGACCGCGGAGTGCACGTGAGCATCAAGTCCGACAAGTGGATCCGACGCATGGCCGCGAGCCACGGCATGATCGAGCCGTTCGAACCGGGCCAGATGAAGCTGCGCGAGGACGGCAGCCGCGCGGTGTCCTGGGGCACCTCCAGCTACGGCTACGACGTACGCTGCGCGCGCGAGTTCAAGGTGTTCACCAACATCAACTCCACCATCGTCGATCCGAAGGCGTTCGACCCGAACAGCTTCGTGGACGTGACGTCGGACGTGTGCATCATCCCGCCCAACTCCTTCGCGCTGGCGCGCACGGTGGAGTATTTCCGCATCCCGCGCGACGTGCTGGTGGTGTGCCTGGGCAAGAGCACCTATGCGCGCTGCGGCATCATCGTCAACGTGACGCCGCTGGAGCCGGAGTGGGAAGGCCACGTGACGCTTGAGTTCTCCAACACCACGCCGTTGCCGGCGAAGATCTACGCCAACGAGGGCGTGGCGCAGATGCTGTTCTTCGAATCCGACGAGTCGTGCGAGACCAGCTACCGGGACCGCGGCGGCAAGTACCAGGGCCAGCAGGGCGTGACCCTGCCGCGTACCTGAACAGGCGCACGACGACCGCCCACCGTGACCGCCCGGCGCAAGGCGCCGCGCTAAACTCGCCAAGCCATCACGACGCTTTTTGCAGGAGAACCCGATGATCCGTCTTTCCACCCTCTTGACCCGCGCCGCCGCCGCGCTGGTGCTCGGCAGCGCGCTTGTCCTCGCCGGTTGCCACAAGGAGAGCGTCAAGCAGCAACAGGCCACCACGGCCCAGTGGAAGGGCAAGTTCGACGCCACCGTCCAGGCCTACAAGGAAGGCCAGTTCGTGATCGACGGCGCGGTGCTGTCCGCGGTCGATGCCGGCAGCCACTTCGCCTACCTCAAGGACACCGGCAGGTTGCCCAAGACCGTGCTGCTGCTGCCCAGCGACGATTCCAAGATCCGCAAGGTGCACCTGCAGTACATGGCGCGCATGTCGCTCGACTACGGTTTCGCCGTGTATTACGACAAGGGCGGCCAGCTCACCCAGATCAACGCGATCAATACCAAGGCGCGCGCGCTCGAGGATCACCACGCGCCGGTGAAGGTCGACGACGGCCAGCAGTGCAAGACGGCCGCCGGGTGCGACTCCGTCGACCAGGCCGCACAGCAGCAACAGCACTGAGCACCAGCTCGCAGCGTATCGAACGAAGCCCGCGGAGCGATCCGCGGGCTTTTGCTTTTGCGCTCATCCCTGATCGCGGGAATCAAGCCGGCGGCCATCCTTGGCCGCACTTTTCAGTTCTTGGAGTTTTTGCCGCAAGGCATCCAGGCGCGCGGCCAGTGCGTCGGCTGCATACGGCACGGCCGCGCCGCTGCCCCATACCGGGCCGGGCCAGGCCGCGTCGTCCGCGGTGCGCGCCACCACGTGCAGGTGCAGCTGGCGCACGATGTTGCCCAGCGCACCGAGGTTGAGCTTGTCGCAGGGCGCCACGGCGCGCAGCGCGGCGGCGGCCTGGTTCGCCTCGCGCCACAGCTGCGCCTGTTCGGCCTCGGCGAGGTCGGCGATTTCCACCACGCCGGCGCGGCGCGGCACCAGGACCAGCCACGGGTAGCGCGCGTCGTCCATCAGCCGCAGCTCGCACAGCGGCAGGGTGGCGACGGGATGGGTGTCGGCCTGCAGCCGCGGATCGAGCGCGAAGCCAGCCTCGCTCATGCGCCGGCCAGTTGCCGGTCGAAGAACGCCAGCGTGCGCTGCCACGCCAGCATCGCGCTGGCGCCGTGGTAGTGCTTGTCGCCCGGCACGTCGCGATTGAACGCGTGGCCGGCGCCGGGGTAGCTGAACACCTCCATCTGCGGCAGCAACTCGCGGTGCTGCGCCACCGCCTCGGGCGGGATCGACGGGTCGTCCTCGCCGAAGTGGAACATCACCGGCGCCTTCGGTTTCTCGCCGAGGAAGGGCAGGTTGCGCGCGCCGTAGTAGCTCACCGCGGGCAGGCCCAGCCGCAGCGCCGAGAGCAGGGCCACCGTGCCGCCCCAGCAGTAGCCCACCACGCCGATCTTGCCGGACGAGGCGATCGCCTCGGCGGCGCTGGCCACGTCCTCCAGCGGGCGGTCCAGTCCCAGCTCGGACACCAGCGCCTTGCCGCGCGCCATGCCGACCTCGTCGTAATCCAGTTCCAGCCAGGATTCGAGATGGTCGAACAAGGCCGGCGCGATCGCGGTGTAGCCGGCGGCGGCGAAGCGGTCGGCCACGCTGCGGATGTGCGCGGTGACGCCGAAGATCTCCTGCACCACCACGATGCCGCCCTTCGGCTTGCCCTCGGGCTGGGCGAGGTAGCCGCCGATGCACTGGGTGCGCGAGGTGGGGATGTTGATGTGCTGGCCCATGGCGGGCGTCTCCTTGGCGAGGATGCGGGGATTCTAGCGGGCCAGGGCGCAAGGGGGCGGTGAAAGCGTATGCGGCTCCGACACTGTTGCAGAAGGGTTTCCAGTGAACCCATCTCCCTCCGGGAGGAGGGTGCGGGCGGAGCGAACGCAGTGGCATGACCGGACCCTCGCCCCAACCCCTCTCCCGACAGGAGAGGGCTTCGGCCACGTCGCACGGGCGATCCCCGTATAATTCGTTGTTTTCCCACGTCCCCACGGTTGCCGCCGCCATGTCGCAGGCCTCGCAGAAGATCGGTTTCGTCAGCCTCGGCTGCCCCAAGGCGCTGGTCGATTCCGAGCGCATCCTCACCCAGCTCAAGGTCGAGGGCTACGAGATCGTGCCCAGCTACGGCGAGGCCGATGCAGTGGTGGTGAATACCTGCGGCTTCATCGACGCCGCGGTGCAGGAGTCGCTGGACTCCATCGGCACGGCACTCAACGAGAACGGCAAGGTGATCGTCACCGGCTGCCTGGGCAAGCGCGCCGAGCTGATCCGCGAGGCCTACCCGGACGTGCTCTCGATCAGCGGCCCGCAGGACTACGCCAGCGTGATGCACGCGGTGCACGAGGCGCTGCCGCCGGTGCGCAACAGGTTCCTCGACATCGTGCCGGACACGGGGGTGAAGCTGACGCCCAAGCACTACGCCTACCTGAAGATTTCCGAAGGCTGCAACCACCGTTGCAGCTTCTGCATCATCCCCTCGATGCGCGGCGACCTCGTCTCGCGCCCGGTGGACGAGGTGCTGCTGGAGGCCGAGAAGCTGGTCAAGGGCGGCGTGAAGGAACTGCTGGTGATCTCGCAGGACACCAGCGCCTACGGCGTGGACCTCAAGTACGCCGAGCGCGAATGGCGCGGCAAGACGTACCGCACGCGCATGACCGAACTGTGCGAAGGCCTGGCCGAGCTGGGCGCGTGGACGCGCCTGCACTACGTCTACCCGTACCCGCACGTGGACGAGGTGATGCCGCTGATGGCCCAGACCCACAACGGCATGCCCAAGCTGCTGCCCTACCTCGACATCCCGTTCCAGCACGCCAGCCCGCGCATCCTCAAGCTGATGAAGCGCCCGGGCAACATCGACAAGACGCTGGAGCGCATCCGCAACTGGCGCAAGCTGGTGCCCGACCTCACCCTGCGCAGCACCTTCATCGTCGGCTTCCCCGGCGAGACCGACGCCGAGTTCGAGGAACTGCTGGACTTCCTGCGCGAAGCCGAGCTCGACCGCGTGGGCGCCTTCGCCTATTCGCCGGTGGACGGCGCCAAGGCCAACGAACTGCCCGGCGCCGTCTCCGAGGAACTGAAGGAAGACCGCCTCGAACAGTTCATGGCCGTGCAGGCGGAGATTTCCGCCGCCAGGCTGCAGCGCAAGATCGGCCGCACCATCAAGGTGCTGGTGGACGAGGCCGGCGCCGATGGCGCCGTGGCCCGCTCCGCCACCGATGCGCCGGAAATCGACGGCAGCGTGCTGATCGCCGACGGCCAATCGCTCAAGCCGGGCCAGTTCGTCGACGTGGTGGTCGAGGCGGCAAGCGAGCACGACCTGCATGCGCGCCTGGCGCATCCGACGCTCAAGGTGGTCTGAACGTTGGGCGGCTGCGGGTGATCCGCTGACGCCCAACGCTGTGCCAGTGCGCTTCGCCTCACCGTTCGCCCCCGGATCAAGTCCGGGGCAGGCTCTGGGCGTGGACCGGAAGGGGCGACGCGGAGAGTGGCCAAGGATGGCCACGCTTTGAGAAGCGAGGAAGTCGAAGGGCAGTTATCGCGAGGAAGCACACGGGGAGGGCGCATGAAGAAAACCCGCTACCTGGCACCTCCACGCGACGCGGTCGACCCGCAAGTGTTCGACCGCATGCCCCTGGCCGCCTGGCGCGAATACCTCCACCTGCTCACAAGCCCCGCCTGGCCCGGCATCGACACCCTCAACGCCGCCCGCCCACCCGGCATGCGCGAACGCTTCGCGGTCCAGACCCGCGAGCTGCTCGCCGACGGCCTGCACTACGAACAACGCATCGCCGAGCGCGGCGACATCGCCACCCGCGAAAACAACTGGCACGACCTGTTCAACGCCCTGGCCTGGCTGCGCCATCCCGCACTCAAGCGCGCGCTCAACGCACGGCAGGTGGCCGAGATCACCCACATGGGCCCGAAGCAACGCTCGCGCGCCCAATACGCGCTCACCCATTTCGACGAAGCCGGCGTCATCGTCACCCTGCGCGACTCCGCCTTGCTCGCGCTGTGGGACGTGCACGACTGGCACGGCCTGTTCTGGCGCGAACGCGAGGCATGGCTCGACGGCCGCATCCAGCTGGACGTGTTCGGCCACGCCCTGCTCGAACACGCGTTGACGCCGGGGCAGTTGCTGGTCGGCAAGGCGGTGGTATTGCTCCGCGCCGGCCGCCCGCCCGCGGGCGACGAGCCGGGGGAGAACGGCGCGCGGGCCGGCGCCGCCTGCGCCCGGGCCATCCACGCAGGCCAGTGGCTGCTCGACCCGCTGGAACTGCGCCCGCTGCCGCTCGCCGGCATCCCCGGCTGGCACCCCGGCAACGGGCGCGAGGCCTTCTTCGACGAAACCCCATGCTTCATGTCGGTGCGGCCGGGGCGCCGCTATCCCGCGCCGCTGGCCGGTGGATGAATCCCCTGCAGGACAAGGAAAAGGCGCTGCTTGCCGAGATCATCGAGCGGGTCAACGGGCTCTTCGAGGGCGGGATCAGCGAGGGCGACAAGCTCGTGTACGTCAACGGCGTGATCAAGGGCAAGCTGCTGGAAAACGAGACACTGGTGCAGCAGGCCGGCAGCAACAGCAAGGAACAGTTCGCCAACTCGCCCGACCTGGGCGAGGCCCTGCTGCACGCGATCATGGACGCGCTGGAAGTGCATTCATCCATGAGCAACCAGGCGCTGGGCTCGGAGCGCGTGCGCGATGGCATGAAGCACACCTTGCTCGGTCCGGGACAACTCTACGAACTGCTGCGCGCCAAGGCGGAGCAGCGTGGAGCCATGCGCTAGGCGACGGTTCTGGCCAAAGCAGGGCACCCAAAGCGGGGCCGGGCCCACTTGAGCCGTTTGTCAGAGGCAGCACGGACCTTTCCTTGGAGTGTGCCTGCGCCAAGCGTACGATGACTTTCTGCCGTCGCATCGCAAGCCTTTCGACATGCCACCAACCCCATCTTCCGTCTCAAGAACAAGCCGCATCCAGGGCGCCCTGCTGGGCGCTTTCATCGGCGACGCGCTGGCCCTCGGCCCGCACTGGTACTACGACCTCGATGCGCTCAAACGCGACTATGGCGACTGGGTCAGCGACTACGCGGCGCCGAAGCCGGGGCGCTATCACGGGGGATTGCCGGCCGGGGCGTCGTCGCAGGCGGGGTTCATCCTGGCGCTGACCACGCGTTCGCTGGTGGATTGCGGCGGCTACGACGAAGCGGATTTCTGTGCGCGGATGGATCGCGAGCTGTTCCCCCTGCTGGACGGCACGCCGATGGCGGGGCCGGGCGGTTACACCAGCCAGTCGATCCGCGAGGCGTGGCGCAAGCGGCGCGCCGGCCTGCCGTGGGGGCAGGTGGCGGGGCTGGCGGACAACACCGAAGCGGCGGAGCGCGTGCTGGCGATCGCGCTGCGCTACGCGGACGAGCCGGCACAGTTGGCGCGGCACGTGAGCAGCAACGTGGCGCTCACCCAGCGCGATCCCACGGTGGGCGCGATGACGCTGGCGTTTGCCGCGGTGCTGGGGCAACTGGTGAACGGGGTGGCGCTGGACGGGGATCTGTCCGGCCGCCTGATGGGCATGGTGAAGTCCGGCGAGCTGCCGTTCCACACCGTGACCAGCGGCGAACTGGACGTGCCGCAGGGCGCGGAAGCGCCCTTGCAGGCGGGGCAGTTCGCCTCGCCCGATGCCTTGCTCACGGTGTCCTCCATCGCGCGGGCCGCACACGATCCCGCTGTCGCGATCGAACCCGCGTCGAAGGTGGGCCTGGTCTACGGCCTGCCGTGCGCGGTGTACCACCAGTTTCCCGCGGCCTACTATCTTGCGGCGCGCTTCCAGGGCGACATGGAACAGGGCGTGCTGAACGCGGTGAACGCGGGCGGCCAGAACCAGGCGCGCGCCATGCTCGCCGGTGCCCTGTGCGGCGCCCTCGGCGGGTTGGAGGCGATCCCCGCGCGCTTCATCGCGGGGCTGGAGAAGGGCGAGGAATATCTGGCACTGGCGAAGGCAGTGGCGGAACGGGTCGGGTGAAGGCGGCTCACGCCTCGTAGCGCACCGCGACAATCAGGAACCTTGTGGGCCCGCCCGGCAACTCCGCCTCGAACTCGTCGTCGAGGCGCTTCTTCAGCACCGCCCGGGCCATGGGCGAGTCGATGCTGATCCAGCCCAGCCTGGCATCGGTTTCGTCGGGGCCGACGATGCGGTAGACGGCTTCCTTGCCGCTGGCGAGGTTTTCCAGCGTGATGCTGGCGCCGAAGAACACGGCTTCGCGGTCCGCGGGCAGGCCTTCGGCCACCTTGAGCGAAGGGATGCGCTTGCTCAGGTAGCGCACGCGGCGGTCGATCTCGCCGAGCTGCTTCTTGCGGTAGGTGTACTCGGCGTTTTCCGAGCGGTCGCCTTCGGCGGCCGCGGCCGCGAGTGCCTTCACCACCTCGGGGCGCAGCGTGTGCCACAGGTGGTCGAGTTCGGCCTTGAGCTTCTCGAAGCCGGCGCGGGTGATGATGGCCGTGGAGCCGGGTGCGGGTGGACGCCAGCGGCTCATGCGCTCTCCTCGTCGTGGTGGTGCAGCAGTTGCCACGCGGCGATGACCAGCCAGCCGAGCATCAGCAGGATCAGCGCCTTCTGGCCGAGGCCGCGGGGCGACGCGCGCCAGAACGCCTGCACCCACAGCAGCACGAAGCACAGCGCGGCGTACGCAAACGCGGGCCGGAACCAGCGTCGCCAGCGCGTGTCGCCGCGCAGTCGCCAGCTTTGCAGCAGCATGGCGGTGGCGGTGCACAGGAAGGCGCTTTGCGCGGCGATGCCGTGCACGTAGCCGTGCAGCGTGGGCGGGTGGTTCCAGGTGTCGGTGGTTTCGATGGCGGTGAGTGCCAGCGCTGCGCCGCCCGCGACGAACAGCAGCGCCGGTGCCGCGCTGCGTGCCGCAGGCGTCAGCGCGCGATAGGCGCCTGCGCCGAACAGCACCAGGGCCAGCGCCAGCGTGTAGTAGCCGGCGCGCACCATGCCGCCCCACGGACCGATCAGGTAGAAGCTGTTCGGCACGCGCACCCAGTCGAGCTCGGGGCGCAGGCATTGTGCGGCGATGCCGGTGGCGAGGAAGACGAGCATGCCGGCAAGCGCGAGGGCGGCGGTGGATCGGGTCGTGTTCACGCGGCCCCCGCCAATTGCCGCTGCAGGGTGGCGATGTCGCCGCGCAAGGGATGGTCGGGCCAGGCGGTGGCGAGTTTTTCCAGCAGCACGAGGGCCTCGGTGCGGCGCTCGGCCTGCGCGCCGAGCAGGCGCGCGACGAGCAGGCCGTAATGCGGCGCGTGTTCGTCGCGCGGCCAGTGCGCGAGGTAGCCGCGGCCGAGGTGGGTGGCGAGGCGCGCCATGCCCAGCCGGTCGGCGAGATCGGCCAGTTCGCCGCAAGTGCGCGGGTCGTCGGGCACGAATGCGGGATCGATGCCGCAGCATTCCTGCAGCACGCCCAGCGCGCGGCGCGCTTCGTTCTGGGCGATCAATGCGGCGATCCAGATCTGGCCGTGCACCAGCAGGTCGTCGCGCAGCCCCTGGCGGCGCAGCAGTTCGCGATAGAGCTGGTGCACCGGCGCCGGCGCGTTGTGCTGGCGCAGGCGTTCGGCGAGGCGATGCAGCGTGGCGACGGGATCGTCCGCGGCCTGCGCGCGCGCCTCCTCGACGAGGCGGCTGTCCTCGTCCTGGCCGGAGGCCCGGGCCAGCCGTGGCGCTTCGGGTACCAGGCCGAGGTGCTCGTGGCGCTGGTGGATCAGCGCTCCCATCAGGTGGAAGGCCAGCACGATCAGGTACGTGCTGGCGAAGGCGAACAGCGGCAGCGCGAGGATGCGCGGCAACAGGTGCGAGCCGAGCGAGGCCAGCACGACCAGCAGGCCGAGCAGCAGGTTGATCGCCACCGGCACCAGATAGACCGGACCGAACGTGTTGACCACGCGCACCCAGTTCAACGGGTTGAGCGCCAGCGCCAGGTTGCCGTCGAAGGCCAGCGACATGTCCACCGCCGGCAGCGCCAGCGCGGCCACCACCAGCACCGGCCACAACGCGCGCGGGAAGAACACCACCGCCAGCACGCACAGCGCCACCAGCAGCAGGTGGACCGCGGTGAGCCCCCAACCGCTGGCGCTGTTGCCCTCGCTGCCCACGTCAGGCGGGTTGGCGTAACCATGCGCGGTGTGCAGCAGGCAGTCGGCGGCATAGCGCCAGGTGGCGGCCCACACCAGCAGGCTGGCCAGCATGCCCACGGCAGGCAGCAGGCCCGCGTAGTGGGCCAGCGTGAGCGCAGTGCAGGTGGCCAGGCCGGCGCCGCGCAGCGGGTAGCCGAAGCCGGCGGCGAGGCGTTCGCCAAATGGCGTGTCGGCGGGAACCACTTCGATGCGCGGCATCAGGGACTGCTCCCGCTCGCGGCGCGTACCGGGTGGCCAAGCTTGCCGTGGAGGTCCCAGAAGATCTCCGGTTTGGCCTGCGGCTTCCCGTCATCCAGGCCGGGCTTGCCCAGCCGCGCCTTGAGCTTGTCGCCTGGCTCACCCGCGGCCATCGCCAGGCCGGCGAGATCGCCCTTGCCGTCGGCGAGCAAGCAGGGCACGCCCAACCTGGAGAAGCCCTCGGCCAGCACCATCAGCGACACCGATTTGCCGGTGCCGGTGGCGCCGGCGATCATGCCGTGGCGGTTGCCGCAGCGTGGTTCGAGCGCGACGCTGGCATGTTCGTTGCGGCCGATCAGGACGTCGGTCATGGGAGTCCCTTCGTTGCGATCAGGCCCGATTGTAGCCAGAGCGCATCGCAGTCAAGCCGGCAGGGTGCCGGTTCATTGAGTCTGCGGGTGCCGCGGGCTATGGTGTCCGTTTTTCGTCGGGTGGTTTTGCTCATGCGGCCTGTTCGTCTTGTTCGATCCTTGCGCCTGGCGCCGCTGGCGGCGGCGCTAGGCCTGCTGGCCGCTTGTGCGGGTACGGGCGGCACCAAGCCGACGGCGACGGTGGCCGCGTTGTACACCCAGCTCGACCAGGCCACCCAGGGCTACGACACCGCGTTGCAGCAGGTCCGCGCCGGCAACGGCGCCGCGGGGCAGAAGACGCTGGAGCAGGCGCTGGACACGCTGAAGAACGCCGCCGCCCGCTGCGGCGGCACCGCCGGCTGCGACCCGCAGCGCTTCCTCTCCGCCTATGACCGCATGCTGCGCCTCAAGGACGGCAGCTTCATCGGCGACGAGAGCGTGGACGAGGAGCCGCAGACCGGCATGGCGCTGGACCAGAATGGCGCCGCCGCGCTGCCGGAGGCGCAGCGCAGCGTGACCCTGCTGCACGGCCAAAAGCTGTCCGAACTGATCGCGATGAACGGCGCGGTGAAGGCCGCGCTGCAGATGTGGCTGACCCAGTGGCGGCCGAACCTGATCGACGCCTGGATCAACTACCAGTACCTGCGCCAGCAGATGTGGCCGCAGTACCAGCAGGCCGACCTGCCCGAGGCGCTGCTGTTCGGCATCATGGCCAAGGAATCCGGCGGCAAGGTGCACGCGGTGTCGCGCTCCGGCGCGGCCGGCCCGCTGCAGTTCATGTACGCCACCGGCATGCGCTTCGGCCTCACCAACTACGACGGCTTCGACCTGCGCTTCGATCCGGCCGCGTCGGCGCGCGCGAACGCCGCGTACATGAACGAGCAACTGAAGGTGTTCAACGACAACCTGGAGCTGACCCTGGCGGCCTACAACGCCGGCGAAGGACGCATGAAGCGCCTGGTGGGGCCGGACACCTCGGTGAGCTTCTACGACCCACGCATCTATGGCCAGCTTTCGCAGGAAACCCGGGACTACGTGCCCGCCGTGCTGGCGGCGGCATGGCTGTTCCTGCACCCCGACAGCTACAACCTGCGCTTCCCGAGGATCGACGGCGTATCCGGCAGCATCACGTTGAAGCGGCCGGCCTCGATCGACGAGCTTACCGTGTGCCTGGGCTCGGCGGGCGGCATGGAGGAAGGCTGGTTCCGTACCCTGCGCAACCTCAATCCGCGGCTCGACCCGCAGCAGGAACAGGCGACCGGCGCGGTGCTGCAGGTGCCGAAGCTGCTGGAGAAGTCCTACGCCGCGCGCTGCGTGGACGGCCCGTGGCCGATCCTCGCCGCCGACCTGCACAACGCGGCTGCGCCGGTGGTGGCCGCTCCGCCGCCGCCTGCGGCGCCGGCCGGGATCCGCCATTACAAGGTGCGCCACGGCGACACCCTGGTCGGCATCGTGCGCAAGCTGCGCTGCTCCAGCGTGCAGGAGGTGGCCGACATGAACCATCTGCGGCACCACCACATCGCGGTGGGGCAGGTGCTGAAGGTGCCGGAGTGCCGCTGAGCCTGCCGCATGCTTTGAAAGAACCGCGGCGTGGGCAGCACACGGATGCGCCGTACGCGGGCAAGCACCCGGGTGCTTGATCGCGGAGGCGTGTTCGGACATGTGCCGAACTCGCCGACTCGAATAACCATCAAGAGGACGGTTATTCGAGGGTAGGGGGCGTCTCAGGCGGTGGCGCCGGCGCGCATCCAGTCCTTGACCGGGTCGGCCGGGCGATGCAGGCGCTTGAGCTCCTGCAGCAGATGCAGCACCTGGCGGTGCTGTGGCAGCAGGCGATCCTGCGGAGAGTGCTTGGTCTCGTGGTAGGCCACGGCCAGCCACAGCGCGATGCCGCGCAGGGCCACCTCGGGGTTGTCCGAGCGCGCCCGCTCGTAGCCGGCGCCGGTGCCGTGGCCCCAGGGCAGGTAGCGCGCCTCGGGCGGCGTGCCGTACAGATGCGGGAATTCACTGCGCGAGGCCTGGCCGATCTCGCGCAGGGTCAGCAGGCTCAGCTGCGCACGGCTGCGCTGGGGCAGGGCGCGCACGCTGCGCTCGATCTCGCGCAACTGGCGAGCGAGCTGGTGTGCGCGGAGGAAGGCGATGGCCGGGCTGAGCAGCTGCATGGAGTCCTCGTCGGCTGGCACCGCAGATGGGCGCGGCAACGGCGGGAGGATAGTGGGCACGTGGCGCAGCAGGCGCCCAGTGCGTCACAAAATGACGTCTTGCGTCAGTTTGTGCGCACGAGGCGTCCCAGGCGCTGGCCCACCCGCACCGGCTGCTGCGGCTGCAGCGCATCCAGTTCGGCCATGCCCGCGGGCAGCAGCAGGATCACGGTGGAGCCCATGTTGAAGCGTGCCATCTCGGCGAAGCGCTGCAGCGTGATGTGCTGGCCCGCGAAGGACTTGCGGCGGATCGACGGTGCGTAGGGCGGGATCACCAGCCCGTCCCACACCGTGGCCACCGAGGACACCAGGATCGCGCCGACCATCACCACCGCGAACGGGCCGTGCTCGCCCTCGAAGTGGCAGACCAGCCGCTCGTTGCGCGCGAACAGCCGCGGGATCGCCTCCACCGCGAACGGCGCCACGCTGAAGATGCGCCCCGGCACGTGCACGGTTTCCTTCAGCGTGCCGGTCAGCGGCATGTGCACGCGATGGTAGTCGCGCGGCGACAGGTACACGGTGGCGAAGCGGCCATTGCGGTAGGGCGCGGCGGCGGCCGCGTCGCCCAGCAGTTCGGCGGCGCTGTAGTCCTGCCCCTTGGCCTGGAAGATGCGCCCGTCCACGATCGCGCCGGCCTGGCTGATGCGGCCGTCGGCGGGCGAGAGCAGGGCGGCCGGATCGGCGTCGGCCTGGCGTGCGCCGGGCTTCAGCTTGCGGGTGAAGAAGGCATTGAAGTGCTGGTAGGCCAGCGGATCGGGCTGCGCCGCCTCGGCCATGTCCACGGCGTAGTTGCGCACGATGGCGGAGATCAGCCAGTTCTTCCACGGCGCGAAGGTCCAGCGCGTGCCCCAGTAGACCAGGCGCGACAGGAAGCGGTGCGGAAGGGCGTATTGCAGGAATACTTTGAAAGTCATCCGGCCAGTATACGGGGCCGATACCTCTCATCGTGGATCCCCGCTCCCTCCGGGAGAGGGACCGGCCGGAGCGTGTCCTTGCCCATGGCCGCACCCTCACCCCAACCCCTCTCCCGAAGGGACAGGGGCTTATAATCGCCGGTCAATTTGCCGCCACCGGATTGCCGTGACCGCCGAACTCGCCACCATCATCGACTTCATCCGCTACGGCGCCAGCCGCTTCTCGGCGGCCGGGCTGACCTTCGGCCACAGCCACGACAACCCCATCGACGAGGCCACCCACCTTGTGCTGGCCAGCCTGCACCTGCCGCCGGACATCCCGCCGGCCTACGGTGCCGGCCGGCTCACGGCCGAGGAACGGGCGAACGTGCTGGCGCTGATCGAGCGTCGTGTCAACGAGCGCCTGCCGGTGGCCTACCTCGTCGGCGAAACCTGGTTCGCCGGGCTGAAGTTCAAGAGCGACCGCCGCGCCCTGGTGCCGCGCTCGCCGATCGCCGAACTGATCGAGTCGGGCTTCGCGCCGTGGCTGGACGAGCGCCACGTCGAGCGCGCGCTGGACCTGTGCACCGGCTCCGGCTGCATCGGCATCGCGATGGCCGAGTACAACCCCGACTGGCGCGTGGACATCGTCGACATCAGCGACGACGCGCTGGCGCTGGCGCGCGAGAACATCGTGTTCCAGCACGTCGAGGCGCGCGTCGAGGCGGTGAAGTCCGACCTGTTCGAGGGCGTGCGCGGGCGCACCTATGACCTGATCGTCTCCAACCCGCCCTACGTCACCGAGGACGAGTACGCCGCGCTGCCCGGCGAATACGCGCACGAGCCCAAGCTGGGCCTGACCTCGGGCGCGGACGGGCTGGACATCTGCCTGCGCATCCTCGACGAGGCGGCCGGCCTGCTGACCGACGACGGCCTGCTGATCGTCGAGGTGGGCGAGAGCGAGCACGCGCTGGCCGCGCTGCTGCCCGAAGTGCCGTTCGTGTGGATAGAGTTCAAGGTGGGCCAGATGGGCGTGTTCGCGCTGGAGCGGCGCGACCTGGTCGAGCACAAGGCGGCGATCCATGCCGCCGCGGCTGCGCGTCGCTGAACCGATGGAACTGGTGACGGCGCGCCTGCGACTGGATGCCCTGCGGGAAGGCGATGCGGAGGCGTTGTTCCGTTACCGCGCCGATCCTGATGTTTGCCGTTACCAGGGCTGGCGCCCGGCCGCATTGGCCGATGCCGAGCGTTTCATCGGCGACCAGTCGGCGATGACCGAGCCATCGCATGGCCAGTGGTTCCAGCGCGCCATCCGCGACCGCGACGATGGCGTGCTGATCGGCGACATCGGATTTTGCGTGGCCGATGCGCAAGCCGAATTCGGCATCACGCTGGCGCCCGCCGCCCAAGGCAAAGGCCTCGCCCGCGAGGCGCTGCATGCGCTGTTCGGCTGGCTGTTTGGCGAGATGGGCGTCCATCGCGTGCATGCGTCGGTCGATCCGCGCAACGCGCCCAGCATGGCCTTGCTGCAGGCGATGGGCATGCGCCAGGAGGCCCATTTCCGCGAAAGCCTGCGGTTCCATGGCGCATGGGTCGACGACGTCGTCTTCGGGCTGCTGGCGAGCGAATGGCCCGATGCCGCCGGCCGGGGCGCAGGGATTGCTGCATCGCGGTAAGCTGTGACAGTTTCCCGTGGACGTCCAAACCCCGTGTCCAGCAATTCCTTCGGCAAGCTCTTCACCGTCACCACCTTCGGCGAAAGCCACGGGCCGGCCATCGGCTGCGTGATCGACGGCTGCCCGCCCGGCCTGCCGATCAGTGTGGAGGAATTCCGCCACGACCTTGATCGCCGCGCCACCGGCAAATCGCGCCACACTTCGCAGCGGCGCGAGGCGGACGAGGTGGAGATCCTGTCCGGCGTGTACGAGGGGCGTACCACCGGCACACCGATTGCGCTCCTGATCCGCAACACCGACCAGCGCAGCAAGGACTACGGCGACATCGCCTCGACCTTCCGTCCCGGCCACGCCGACTACACCTACTGGCAGAAGTACGGCATCCGCGACCCGCGCGGCGGCGGGCGCTCCTCGGCGCGCGAGACCACCATGCGCGTGGCCGCCGCGGTGGTCGCGAAGAAATGGCTGGCCGAACGCCACGGCGTGCGCGTGCGCGGCTACCTCGCTCGGTTGGGCGACATCGTGCCGCTCGGCTTCGACTGGAGCGCGGTGGAACAGAATCCGTTCTTCTGGCCCTGCGCCGAACAGGTTCCCGCACTGGAAAAGGCCATGGACGCGCTGCGCAAGTCCGGCGACTCGGTGGGGGCGCGCGTCGGCGTGGTGGCCGAAGGCGTGCCGCCAGGCTGGGGCGAGCCGATCTACGGCAAGCTGGACGGCGACCTCGCCAGCGCGCTGATGTCGATCAACGCGGTGAAGGGCGTGGAGATCGGCGATGGTTTCGCCGCGGTTTCGCAGCATGGCAGCGAGCATCGCGACGAGATGCGTTTGGACGGCTTTACGTCCAATCATGCGGGTGGCATCCTTGGCGGCATCAGTACGGGACAGGCGGTGATTGCCTCGATCGCGCTGAAGCCCACTTCCAGCATCCTGATCCCCGGCCACAGCGTGAACCTGGCCGGCGAACCGGTGGACGTGGTCACCAAGGGCCGCCACGACCCCTGCGTCGGCATCCGTGCCACGCCCATCGCCGAGGCGATGATGGCGCTGGTGCTGATGGACCACGCGCTGCGCCACCGCGCGCAGTGCGGCGACGTGGGCGAAGTGGCACCGCGCATTCCCTGACGGAGGCGCAAGACAATGAAAACGCATTCCAGTCCGGCCGCCGGCCTGATGCCCCATTTCGGCGGGATCCTCAGCGATGCGATCGCCTACTGGGAGCGCCGGCGCATCGCCTACAACATCGCGCTGGCGGTCGTCGCCCTGGGCTGGACGGTGTCGGCATGGGCCAGGCTGCGTGACCAACTGGATGTCCAGCACCTGCTCGCGCTGTTCGTGCTCGCGGTGCTGGCGAACGTCTGCTATTGCGCGGCGTACCTGGTGGACGTGCCGATGCAACTCTCGACGTTCCGGTACGGCTGGCGTCGCCGACGCTGGCTGCTGTGGCTGGTCGGCACCCTGTTCGGCATGGCCTTGGCCTGGTTCTGGATCGCCGACGAGATCCTGCCGGCGGTTGGGCGACCATGAGCGACAGGCCGAGCGTGTGGGTGTCGCGCCCGACCTTCGACGACGTGATCGCACGGCTGGCGCCGCATTGCGAGGTGGATGTCGAGCCGGAGGAGAGGAAGTTCGCCCCGGCCGAGCTGGCCGCGAAGCTGGCTGCCTGCGATGCCGCCATCGTGGGCCTGAAGGAACACATCGGCGCGGCCGAGCTGGCCGGCGCGAAGCGCCTGCGCATCGTGGCCAACCTCGCCGTGGGCTACGACAACCTCGACCTGGCCGCGCTGAGCGCCGCCGGCATCGCCGCCAGCAACACCGCCGACGTGCTCAACGAGAGCGTGGCCGACTACGCCTGGGCGCTGCTGCTGGGCGCGGCGCGGCGGATGGGCGCCGCCGAGCGCTGGCTGCGCGCGGGGCAGTGGCACGCCACCGAGTTCAAGGGCTGGCTGGGCACGGACGTGCGCGGCCGTACGCTGGGCATCCTGGGCATGGGGCGGATCGGCCAGGCCATCGCGCGGCGCGCGCAGGGCTTCGGCATGCCGGTGCTCTACCACAACCGCACGCGCCTGCCCGAGGCCACCGAGCGCGAATGCCGCGCGCGCCACGTGGACAAGGACACCCTGCTGCGCGAGTCGGACTGCCTCGTGCTGGTGCTGCCGCTGACGCCGGAAACCCGCCACGCGATCGGCGCCGCCGAGCTGGCGCGGATGAAGCCGTCCGCGGTGCTGGTGAACGTGGCGCGCGGCGGCATCGTGGACGACGCGGCGCTGGCCGCCGCGCTGCGCGAAGGCCGGCTCGCCGCGGCCGGGCTGGACGTGTTCGAGGGCGAGCCGAAGGTGCATCCCGAGCTGCTCACGCTCGACAACGTGCTGCTCAGCCCGCATATCGCCAGCGCCACGACCGATACCCGCCGTGCGATGACCGCCGTGGCGGTGGACAATGTGCTGGCGTTCTTCGGCCACGGCCCGCATGCGGGGCATCCGCCGAATCTTTTGAATCCCGAGGCGCTGGCCGCGGCCGGCGTGGCTCTCCCGCCACACCACCACTTTCCAACCCACCAAGAACCCACCCGATGAGCAAGAAGAGCAGTTACAAGGTTGCGATGGTCGGAGCCACCGGCGCCGTGGGCGAGACCCTGCTCGCCATCCTCGCCGAGCGCAATTTCCCGGTCAGCGAG
This sequence comes from Rhodanobacter geophilus, assembly GCF_040812275.1. Classification (NCBI taxonomy): domain Bacteria; kingdom Pseudomonadati; phylum Pseudomonadota; class Gammaproteobacteria; order Lysobacterales; family Rhodanobacteraceae; genus Rhodanobacter; species Rhodanobacter geophilus. Next base: position 107,540 of record NZ_JBFOHL010000002.1, read on the forward strand.
CTGGTGCCGCTGGCCAGCGAGCGTTCCGCCGGCAGCCAGATTTCGTTCGCTGGCAAACAGGTCACGGTGAAGAACCTTGACGACTACGACTTCGCCGGCGTGGACATTGCCTTCTTCTCGGCCGGCGGCCCGGTCAGCAAGGTGCACGCGCCGCGCGCGGCGGCGGCCGGCGCGGTGGTGATCGACAACACCTCCGAGTTCCGCTACCAGGACGACATCCCGCTGGTGGTGAGCGAGGTGAACCCGCACGCGATCGCCCAGTACACCACCCGCGGCATCATCGCCAACCCGAACTGCTCGACCATGGGCATGCTGGTGGCGCTGGCGCCGATCCACCGCGAGGTGGGCATCGAACGCATCAACGTTGCCACCTACCAGTCGGTTTCCGGCGCAGGCCGCTCGGGCATGGAGGAGCTGGGCAAGCAGACCGCGGCCCTGCTCAATTTCCAGGACGTGGAAGCGAAGAAGTTTCCCAAGCAGATCGCGTTCAACGTGATTCCGCACATCGACGACTTCCAGCCCAACGGCTACACCAAGGAAGAGATGAAGATGGTCTGGGAGACGCGCAAGATCCTGGAGGACGAGTCCATCGCCGTGAACCCCACCGCGGTGCGCGTGCCGGTGTTCTACGGGCATTCCGAGGCGGTGCACATCGAGACCCGCGACAAGATCACCGCCGAGCAGGCGCGTGCGCTGCTGGAGCAGGCCGAGGGCGTGCTGGTGATGGACGAGCGCAAGGCCGGCGGCTACCCCACCCCGGTGGGCGACGTGGCCGGCAAGGACCCGGTGTTCGTGGGCCGCATCCGCGAGGACATCTCGCACGAGCACGGCCTGGACCTGTGGATCGTCTCCGACAACATCCGCAAGGGCGCGGCGCTGAACGCGGTGCAGATCGCCGAGCTGCTGATCGAGGACTACCTGTGAGGCGGCGCCTGCACTGGCTGGCGCTGGCCGGGGTGCTGGCTGCCGCGCCGCCGTGGGCGCACGCCCAGCAGTCCGCCGACGCCCGAACCTCCAAGGCCGTGCGCAAGGATGCGGACACGGTCGCCCGGCAACGCGCCGAGGTGCAGCGTCTGCAGCACGACGTGGCAGCACAGGAGTCCGGCAGCCACGCGGCGGCGCAGCGGCTCCGGCAGCAGGATGCGGAAATCGCCGAACTGCAGCGACAGTTGCAGGCGGCGCAGCAGGGTGGCGCTGCGGCCGACAAGGGGCATTGAGCCGTTCCCGGGTTCTGGAATGCGCAGCAGCAATGCGTCGCAAGTCTTCGATCCGGCTATTGTTGATCCGTCCGCATCTAACTAAAGTGGCGCCTCGGCCGGGCGAAGCGCCGCCATCGTGGCGGCCTCACCAGAGGCCACGGCCTGTTCGGGGGAACGCGTGATGAATCGTTCGTTGAAACTGCCACTGCTGGTGGCGTTGGCCCTTGGCAGCGGCCACGCGCTGGCACTGGACCTGGGCCAGATCCGGGTCAAGTCGGCGCTGGGCCAGCCCTTGCTGGCGGAGATCCCGGTGCAGCAGGCCACGCCGGCCGAACTGCAGCAGCTCAGCGTGCAGCTGGCCTCGGGCGATGAATTCGCCCGCGCCGGAGTCGCTGGCGGGCGCCCCTCGGTTCCCTTGCATTTCGACGTGGTCGATGGCGGCAACGGCCACAAGCTCATCCGCATCACCAGCGAAGCGGCGGTCAACGACCCGTTCCTCGACCTGCTGATCGAGATCCACGGTGGCAGCGGCAAGAGCGTGCGCGAGTACACCATCCTGCTCGACCCGCCCGGCAGCGGTCCGGCGCCCACGTCCGTGGCGTCTCACCCGGCCGCGGCCGCGCGCGCGGCGAAGCCGGCTGCCGCCGCATCCGCGCCGCGCCAGGCCGCCGCCCATGCGGGCGCGGCGCACGCCGCCGTGGCGGAGCAGGTGGCCAACGGCCGCTTCGGGCCGGTCGAGCGCGGCCAGACCCTGTCCGCGGTGGCCCACCAGACGGCACCGGCCGGCGTCGACCTCAACCAGATGCTGCTGGCGCTCAAGCAGGCCAATCCCGACGCGTTCTACCGCGACAACATCAATGCGCTGAAGGCTGGCGCGGTGCTGCGCATCCCCAGCAAGGACGAGGCCGCGGCGGTTGCCGTGGCCGCTGCTGCGGCGGAAGTGCGCCGCCAGAACGGCGACTGGCGCAGCGGCACGGTGAGCAGCTCGCCGGTGACCGTGGCCGATGCCGGCACGCGCGCCGGTACCTCCAGTTCGCCCACGGCGGCTGCGAGCAAGGGCGATCACCTTGCCCTGGTGCCGGCAAAGCAGGGCGGCAAGGCCGCCACGGCGGCGGGCGGGTCGGCGCAGGGGAACGCGTTGCGCCAGGATCTGCTGCGCAGCCAGGAAACCCTCGCCAGCCTGCAGCAGCAGGGCGCGGACCTGAAGTCGCGGCTGAAAGAGCTCAGCGACATCAACAGCAAGAACGAACGCCTGCTGGCACTGAAGGACAACGAGATCGCCGAGCTGCAGCAGAAGCTGGCCGCGGCGCGCAAGGCCGCCGGCCAGCCGGCCGAGCCTGTGCATGCGGCAACGGCTGCTGCCGCCACGACGGCCGCTGCGGCCGGCGCGAACGCGGCGAAGCCGACGGGTCAGGCCGCCGGCACGGCTCCGGCGCCGGCGGCGACTGCGGGCAACGAGACGGCCGCCAAGCCGGAAACGGGCCCGGCCAGTGCCGCGACGGCACCCGCGGCAAGCAAGCCGGCGCCGGCCGCTGCGCCGGTGAAGACCGCGCCGGTCAAGCCGACGGCGATCAGGCCGGCCGCGGCCAGCGAGGAGCCCTGGTATACCCAGCTCTGGGCACAGGCGCTCGGCGCCCTCGTCATCGTGCTGCTGTTGCTGGGGGCGCTGCTTGGCCGCCGCCGCAAGGCGAAGCCTGCGGCCCAGGCGCCGAAGACGGCGCCATCGCTGGCCGATCGCTTCGGCGACGCCGCGCCGGCCGACGGTGCCGACGATGTCGACCAGAACCTGCTGCTCGACCAGCTGGCCGAGCATCCCGACGACATCGGCCTGCACCTGGAGCTGGTCAGCCTGTACTACGGTCGCCGCGACGTCGAGCATTTCGAGGCCGCCGCCGAGGCCATGCACGCCCACGTCAGCGACCCGCAGCAGGAAGAGTGGCAGGAAGTGCTGCACATGGGCGAAGACCTGGTGCCCGGCCATCCGCTGTTTGCCGGTCACGGTGGCATGCCGGCGGACGAGCTCGAGGCGCGCCACGGCTTCGACATCGACCAGTACGCCGCCGAACCCGCCGCGGCGCCGGCGCCGGCACCGGCCGGCCCGCCACCGCTGCCCGCGCATCCGGTGAAGGTGAGCGAGTACAACTTCAACTTCGATCTGACGCCGTCACACGAATCGGCGGCGCCGAAGCATGCCGACGACGTCGAGCCGGCCACGGCGCATCATGATGCGGAACATCACGCCGCAGACGACGACGCAACGGTGCTGCGTGGGGCGGCGTCGAGCTGGCAGTTCGATGAGTCGGAAGTGCAGATCCAGCCGGCCGGGCACGACATCGAGCCGCGCGATTTCAGCGACGACCCGGTGGACACCAAGCTCGACCTCGCCCGCGCCTACCTCGACATGGGCGATCCCGACGGCGCCCGCGCCATGCTGGAGGAAGTGCTGCACGAGGGCAGCCAGATGCAGCGCGACGTGGCCAGGCGCATGCTTGACGATCTGCACTGAGCATTCCACGCATCTGGACCCCGAACGGGCCGGCCACGCCGGCCCGTTTGATTTTCGCGATCCGGGGCGATCGCAAGTGAAGAGGCCTGCTACGCTGCGCACTTTCCGCGACTTTCCTGATCCATGCGCATCGCCCTGGGCATCGAATACGACGGTACCGACTTCCTCGGCTGGCAGCGCCTGAGCCACGGCAGCACGGTGCAGGGCGCGCTGGAACAGGCCTTGTCGAAGGTGGCCGCACAGGCGGTCGAGGTGACCTGCGCGGGCCGCACCGATGCCGGCGTGCACGGCCGTTGCCAGGTGGTGCATTTCGATACGCCGGTGGAGCGCGCGATGCGCGGCTGGCTGCTCGGCGCCACCTCCAACCTGCCGCACAGTGTGGCGGTGCTGTGGGCGCAGCCGGTGGCCGACGATTTCCACGCGCGCTTTTCCGCGCGCAGCCGGCGCTACCGCTACACCATCCTCAACCGGCCGGTGCGCGCGGCACTGGACGCGCGCTACGTGACCTGGGAGCGCCAGCCGCTGGACGCCGAACGCATGCACGCCGCCGCACAGGCGTTGCTGGGCGAGCATGACTTTTCCGCGTTCCGTGCGGTGTCCTGCCAGGCCGCGCACCCGCGCCGCTGCGTGCTGGCGGCAGGCGTGCGGCGCGAAGGCGAGCAGGTGATCGTGGAGATCGAGGCGAACGCCTTCCTGCACCACATGGTGCGCAACATCGTCGGTTCGCTGCTGCCGGTGGGGCGCGGCGAGCAGCCGGTCGGGTGGGTCGCCGAACTGCTGGCGGGATGCAATCGCGAAGTGGCCGGGCCGACCGCACCGTCGTCCGGGCTGACCTTTCTTGGGCCGCGCTACGAGGTGCGCTGGGGCCTGCCGGCCGAGGTGAGCCAGCCATGACGCGCATCAAGTGCTGCGGCATGACCCGGGTCGAGGATGCGCTGCTGGCCGCGCGGCTGGGTGCCGACGCGATCGGCCTGGTGTTCACCGCGCGCAGCAAGCGGCGCGTTTCCATGCAGCAGGCTCGCGCGATCCGGCGTGCGTTGCCGCCCTTCGTGGATGCAGTGGCCCTGTTCATGGACGACGAGGCTGCCCTGGTCGAAGAAGTCATCACGACGGTGCAGCCGGACCTGCTGCAATTCCACGGCGACGAAACAGATGCCTGGTGCGCGCGGTTCGAACGCCGGTACCTCAAGGCCATCGCGATGGGCGACGGCGCAAGCGCATTGCCGCGCCTGCACGATTACCCCTGCGCTGCCGCGCTGCTGCTGGACGGCCACGCCGCGGGCGAGGCCGGCGGCAGCGGCAAGGCCTTCGACTGGTCGCTGCTGCCACGCGACCTCGCGCAGCCGCTGATCCTCGCCGGCGGCCTGCACGCCGGCAACGTGGGCGGCGCGATCCGCGCGGCGCGGCCGTGGGCGGTCGACGTGGCCAGCGGCGTGGAGTCGGCGCCGGGCATCAAGGATGGCGGCAAACTGCGTGATTTCATCGCGGCGGTGCGCGCCGCGGACGAGGGGGAAAGCAAGCCATGAGCGAAGGTTCCAGCACGGTGCCGACACCGGCCGCGATGGAGGAGTGCCGGGTCGATGTCGGTCATCCGTTCGACCCGCGCATCCTGGTCGACCGTGACCGCCCGCTGGCGATCCGCGGCTTGGTGCGCGACTGGCCACTCGTGCAGCTCGCGCTGCAGTCGGACACCGCTTTCGCGCAGCGGCTGGCGGAGCTGGACAACGGCACCGATGTCAGCACCCTGATGGTGGCGCCGGAGGCCGACGGCATCGTCGGCTACTCGCCGGATCTGGGCGAGATGAACTACCAGCACTTCAAGGTGCCGGTGACCATGGGCCTGCAACGGCTGGCCAGCTACAGCCGGCGGGAGAACGCGCCGGCACTGGTGATCCAGAGCGCCCGCGTGCGCGAATGCCTGCCGGGGCTGCTGGAAGACCACCGCCTGCCGTTCCTCGATCCCTCGGTGGAGCCGCGCCTGTGGGTGGGCAACAAGGCCACCACGCCCACCCATTTCGACTCGATGCGCAACATCGCCTGCGTGCTGTGCGGCGCGCGTCGTTTCACCCTGTTTCCCCCGGAGCAGTTGCCCAACCTGTACATCGGGCCGCTGGACTTCGCGCCCACCGGCGCGGCGATCAGTCTGGCGCGGCTGGACCGGCCTGATGACCCGCGCTACCCGCGCCTGAAGCAGGCGCTGGCCGCCGCGCAGGTGGCCGAATTGCACCCCGGCGACGCGATCTACATGCCGCCGCTGTGGTGGCACAACGTGGAATCGCTGCGGCAGCTCAACGCGCTGATGAACTACTGGTGGAGCCCGGTGGACGTGCCCGGCTACAACTCCGGCTATGCGCGTGCGGCGCTGTTCCATTGTCTGCTGGCTTTCCGCGAACTGCCGGCGACGGAACGGGAACAGTGGCGCAGGCTGCTGGACTACTACGTGTTCGATGGCGAGGAAGCCGTGGCGCACATCCCCGAGCATCGCCGTGGCGTGCTGGGGCCGCAGACACCGGAGGTCGTGGAAAAGCTGAAGGAAGGTGCGCGGCAGAATCTCTGACCGCGCCTGCTTTCATGCTTCTGCCAGTTCATGGCGCAACCATCCTGCCAGCGCATCGGCACGGGTGTCGCCGCTACGCGTGGTGACCAGCGCCCAGCGTGCGGACGTTTCGCGAAACCCCCAGGGCGCCAGCAGGCGGCCGCTGGCAAGATCGTCGGCCACCAGCGGTTGCGGTGCGATCGCCACGCCCAGTCCCGCTGCGGCCGCTTCCAGCAGGAAGTAGAGGTGGGGCAGGGCCTGGGTCTGCTGCAGCGATTCGGGTGGCAAGCCCATCGCGCGTGCCCATTCCGGCCAGGCCTGCGGACGCGAGGCGGTGTGCAGCAACGGTTCGTCGCACAGTGCGCTGGCCGCCTGCTCGCGCAGGCGTTCGGCACCGGGATAGCGCGGGCTGAGCACGGGGCCGATGCGTTCCGGCGCCAGTTCGTGCACCTGCCAGCCGGCGGGCCAGGGCGGCGCGGCCAGCAGCAGGGCCGCATCGACATCGGCCAGGTGCCCGGCGACGGGTTCTTCCTGCACGGCCAGGTGCAGGGTCAGTGCGGGCAGTTCGTGGCGCAGGCGTTCCAGCCGCGGGATCACCCAGCGCGCCAGCACGCTGCCGGAGCAGCCGAGCACGAAGGCCGCCGCGGCGCGGGCATGGCGCAGCTGCAGCCATGCTTCACGCAATTGCCCGAACGCGGCACTGCACTGCTCGCGTAACTGCTGGCCGATCACGGTGAGCACGACGCCGCGCCCCTGGCGGGCGAACAGCGGCTGGCCCAGTGCTTCCTCCAGCGCGCGCACCTGGCGGCTTACCGCGCCGTGGGTCACGTGCAGTTCCTGCGCGGCGAGGCTCATGCTGCCCAGCCGTGCGGCGGCCTCGAAGGCGCGCAGGGCATTCAGCGAGGGCAGGTCGCGATCCGACATGCTGTGATTTTAGCTCAAGTATCGAGGCGATCTTTTCGCTTTTTCACTCGCAGGCATGGCGTTAAGGTGTGAGCCTGTTGCTCAGCTTTCGTTGGAGTCGCCATGCCCGAGATCCGGGATTTCCACGCCTTCCCCGACGCCCAGGGGCGTTTCGGCAAGTTCGGCGGCAGTTACGTGGCCGAGACCCTGATGGCGCCGCTGGCCGAGTTGACCGCGGCCTACCTGCGCCTGCGCGAGGATCCGGCCTTCATCGCCGAACTGGACCGCGACCTCACCCACTATGTGGGCCGGCCCAGCCCGGTGTATTTCGCCGAACGGCTGACCAAGCACGTGGGCGGCGCGCGCATCCTGCTCAAGCGCGAGGACCTCAACCATACCGGCGCGCACAAGATCAACAACACCGTGGGCCAGGCGCTGGTGGCGCGGCACATGGGCAAGACCCGCATCATCGCCGAGACCGGCGCCGGCCAGCACGGCGTGGCCAGCGCCACGGTGGCGGCGCGGCTGGGCCTGCAGTGCGTGGTCTACATGGGCGCGGTGGACATCGAGCGGCAGAAGATCAACGTCTACCGCATGAAGCTGCTCGGCGCCGAGGTGGTGCCGGTGACCTCGGGATCGAAGACGCTGAAGGATGCGCTGAACGAGGCGATGCGCGACTGGGTCACCCACGTGGCCGACACCTTCTACATCATCGGCACCGTGGCCGGCCCGCACCCGTACCCGCTGATGGTGCGCGACTTCAATGCCATCGTGGGCCGCGAGGCGCGCGCGCAACTGCTGGAGCAGTACGGCCGGCTGCCCGACGTGCTGACCGCCTGCGTGGGCGGAGGCTCCAACGCGATGGGCCTGTTCCACGCCTTCTTGAATGACCGCGAGGTGCGCATCGTGGGCGCCGAGGCGGCCGGCGAAGGCATCGCCACCGGCCGCCACGCGGCCTCGCTGGCCGCGGGCCGGCCCGGCGTGCTGCACGGCAACCGCACCTATGTGCTGTGCGACGACGACGGCCAGATCACCGAGACGCACTCGATCTCCGCCGGCCTGGACTACCCCGGCGTCGGCCCCGAGCACGCCTTCCTCAAGGATGCCGGCCGCGCGGAGTACGTGGGCGTCACCGACGACGAGGCGCTGGAAGCCTTTCATCTGCTGTGCCGCACCGAGGGCATCCTGCCGGCGCTGGAATCCAGCCATGCGGTGGCGCAGGCGATCAAGCTGGCGCGCGAGTATCCGCCGGACGGCATCGTGCTGTGCAACCTGTCCGGCCGCGGCGACAAGGACGTGCATACGATCGCGGCGCGCGAAGGAGTGCAGGTATGAATCGCATCGACCGTCGTTTTGCAGCTCTCAAGGCCGCCGGTCGCGCTGGCCTGATTCCCTTCGTCACCGCGGGCGACCCCGCACCGGAACACGCCGTGGCGTTGATGCACGCGCTGGTCGAATCCGGTGCCGACCTGATCGAGCTGGGCGTGCCGTTCTCCGACCCGATGGCCGACGGCCCGGTGATCCAGCACGCCAGCGAGCGTGCCATCGCCAAGGGCGTGGGGCTGGCCGACGTGCTCGGCTGGGTGGCGCAGTTCCGCCAGCGCGACACGGCTACGCCGGTGGTGCTGATGGGCTACCTCAACCCGGTCGAGATCCGCGGCTACGAGCGTTTCGCCGCCGAAGCGGTGGCGGCCGGCGTGGACGGCGTGCTGCTGGTGGATTGCCCGCTGGAGGAAGCCGCCGTGCTGGCGCCGCTGCGCGGGGCGGGCCTGCGGCAGATCCTGCTCGCCGCGCCGACCACGGCGCCGGAACGCCTGGCGCAACTGTGCCAGGCGGCGGAGGGCTTCCTCTACTACGTCTCGTTCGCCGGCATCACCGGCGCCGCACGGCTCAGCACCACGGATATCGCCGCGCGCGTGGCGGACGTGCGTGCGCATGCGAACGCGCCGGTGGCCGTGGGCTTCGGCGTGCGCGACGCGGAAAGCGCGAAGGCCATCGCCGGTTTTGCCGATGCGGTGGTGATTGGCAGCGCGCTGGTGGAGCGGCTGGCCGGCGCGATGTCCGAGGCGGACATCGCGCAGCGGGTGCAGGCATTCCTGCCGCCGATCCGCGCCGCGCTCGACGCGCGCTGAAGTGCTTTCGCCCGTCATCCCGGCGCAGGCCGGGATCCAGTAGCGATCACTCCTGTTCGAGCCGTACGGTTGCTGGATCCCGGCCTGCGCCAGGATGACGACAAAGACACGTTCTAGCTATTCGAAGGGCGTCGGGCCTGCGCCAGTGGGCATACAGTTGATGCCACGGCCCCGTCAGCCCGCCTCGCGCGCGCGGATCAACGCCCAGACCTGCGCCGCGTCCGCCGGCGTGGCCGGGGTGTACACCACCATGCCGAGGTCGGGCCGGCCATCGACCGCGAAGGCCGAGTACTCCAGCGCGATCGGGCCGGCGTGCGGGTGGATCAGGTGCTTGCTGCCCTCGCCGAACTGGCGCACATCGTGGTCGCGCCACATCGCCGCGAACTCGGGGCTTTGCCGGCTCAGTTCGTCCACCAGCGACTGCACGCTCGCCGAAGCCCCGGCACGCACGGCGTCGGCGCGGAACACCGCCACCACGAAGCGCGCCGCGCTTTCCCAGTCGGGCTGGGCGGCGCGCACGCGCGGATCGCAGAACATCATCCGCAGCACGTTGCGCCGTTCCGGCGGCAGCGTGGCGTAGTCGGTCAGCACCGCGGTGGCGGCGCGGTTCCAGGCCACCACGTCCCAGGTGGCCGTCTTCACCATGGCGGGACTCCACTCGAGCGCGTCGAGCACGCGCTGCAGCCGCGGCGAGACGCCGCCGGCCTCGCGCTGACGCACCTCGGGCGGGTGGCCCAGGGCGAGCAGGAACAGGTGTTCGCGCTCCACCTCGGTCAGCAGCAGGGCGCTGGCGATGCGCTCCAGCGCGTCGGCCGAGGGCGCGCCGCCGCGGCCCTGCTCCAGCCACGTGTACCAGGTCGCGCTGACGTGGGCGCGCTGGGCCACTTCCTCGCGGCGCAGCCCGGGCGTGCGCCGGCGCGCCAGCGGCAGGCCGAAGGCGGCCGGATCGAGCCGGGAGCGGCGGTCGCGCAGGTAGGCGCCCAGCAGATTGGCGTTGGCTGGCAGGTCCATCCTGTTGGTTCCGTTACCCGTATGAACTCACTACTTTACCCGGATGGCGCCGACGCGGAGAGTGGCCTCCTTCCATCGCGGAACGGGAGTTGACCCATGCGTGTATTCGTTACCGGCGCGACCGGTTTCATCGGCTCGGCCATCGTCGCGGAATTGATCGGCGCGGGGCACCGCGTGCTCGGCATGACGCGCTCGGATACCGGCGCCCGGGCGCTGCAGGCCGCCGGCGCGGAAGCCTATCGCGGCGACCTGGCGGACCCGGACAGCCTGCGCCGCGGCGCCGCCCTGGCGGAGGGCGTGATCCACTGCGCCTTCGACCACGACTTCTCCAACTTCGTCGCCAACTGCGAGAAGGACCGTCGCGCCATCGAGGCGCTGGGCGCCGGGCTCGCGGGCAGCGGCCACCCGCTGGTCGTCACCTCGGGCGTCGGCATGGGGCAGGCGGCGCCGGACCAGCCCGCCACCGAGGACGTGTTCAACATCGACGCCCCCAACCCGCGCAAGGCGTCGGAGCTGGCCGCGGCGGCGGTGGCCGCCGCCGGTGCCAACGTGTCGGTGCTGCGCCTGCCGCAGGTGCACGACACCCGCCGGCACGGCCTGGTCAGCTACCTGATCGCGGTGGCGCGCGAGAAGGGCGTCTCCGCCTACGTGGGCGAGGGCAGCAACCGTTATTCGGCGGCGCACGTGTCCGACGTCGCGCGGCTCTACCGCCTGGCGCTGGAGCGGCACGCGCCCGATGCGCGCTACCACGCGGTGGCCGAGGAAGGGGTGGCGTTGCGCGACATCGCCGAGGCCATCGGCCGTGGACTGGGCGTGCCGGTGGCCTCGCTGCCGGTCGACGAGGCGGCGGCCCATTTCGGCTGGCTGGCGATGTTCACCGCGCACGACCTCTCCGCCTCCAGCGCCTGGACGCGGCAACAACTGGGCTGGCAGCCGGCCGGGCCCGGGCTGCTGGCGGACCTCGCCGGCCACTTCAACGGCTGAACGAACGACGCGGCGCGCGATGGTCCGGTCGTCGCGCCGGCCCCGCGCTCTCGCTCGTCCCGGCGCCACGCCGCTCTCCCGGAGGGAGCGGGGCGCGCTCGACTACCTCGCGCGTAGTCAGGTGCTTCGACTTCGATGATCTTTGCTGGGATTCCGGACAACGGCGTGCGCCGCGTGGCATTCCACACGCCCGCGTCCGGAGCGCCCGTCGAACTCGGCTAGAATGCGCGCTTCACCAGAGGCGTCATTATGAACTGGCTGCAGAAAATCATGACACCGCGTGCGCGCACGCAAAGCTCCAACGGTGGCGGCAAGGGCAAGGTGCCCGAGGGCGTGTGGGAGAAGTGCGCCGGCTGCGGCTCGGTGCTGTACAAGCCGGAGCTGGAGCGCAACCTGATGGTCTGCCCCAAGTGCGGCCACCATCACGCCATCCGTGCGCGCGCCCGGCTGCTCGCGCTGCTCGACGAGAATTCGGCGCAGGAGCTGTGGCCGAGCATGGAGGCCACCGATCCGCTGAAGTTCCGCGACTCCAAGAAGTACCGCGACCGCATCGTCGCCTCGCAGAAGTCCAGCGGCGAGAAGGACTCGCTGGTCGCGATGAGCGGCCGGCTGAAGGGTCGCCCGCTGGTCGCCACCGCGTTCGAGTTCGGCTTCGTCGGTGGCTCGATGGGCTCGGTCGGCGGCGAGAAGTTCGCCCGCGCCGGCGAGCGCGCGCTGGCCGAGAAGAGCGCCCTGGTGTGCTTCGCCGCCAGCGGCGGCATGCGCATGCAGGAAGGCCTGTATTCGCTGATGCAGATGGCCAAGACCTCGGCCGTGCTGGCGAAGCTGCGCGATGCCGGCGTGCCCTACATCAGCGTGCTGACCAACCCGTCCACCGGTGGCGTCTCCGCCAGCATGGGCATGCTGGGCGACATCAACATCGGCGAGCCGAAGGCGCTGATCGGCTTCGCCGGTCCGCGCGTGATCGAGCAGACCGTGCGCGAGACCCTGCCCGAAGGCTTCCAGCGTTCCGAGTTCCTGCTGGAGCACGGCGCGATCGACCTGATCGTCGACCGCCGCGAGATGCGCGACAAGCTGGCCGACCTGCTCAACCTGCTGCAGAAGGCGCCGCGCGCGGCGTGAGGCTTTCCTGCATCGCGCGACACGATGCCGCCTCCGGGCGGCATCGTCGTTTCCGCGGCAGGGTTTTCCACAGCGGGTGTTGATGCCTGCCGAACAAAGCTGTGGACAAGCCGCATTCGCGGCTTTGCCGACAGGCACTTGGCACGCGTTGATGAATTTCTGCGCAGGACCTCCCGCATTTTCCACAGCGATTGTGGAAGCACGCGGGCAAAGCCTGTGGATAGGTGCGCCAAGTGCCTGATGCGGAAGCCCCGCGCGACGCCGTGCGGAAGAATCGCTCAGGCGAGCATGGCCACGGCGTGCCCCAGCCACAACGACAACGCGCCGAGCGCACCGCCGATGCCGATCGCGGCGAGCACGTCGCTGGGATAGTGCAGGCCGAGCACCACGCGCGACGTGGCGATCAGTACGGCGAACGTCACCAGCAGGGGCGCCAGCAGCGGGTACCAGGCCAGTGCCACCACGGTGAAGCCCACCGCCTGCAAGGTATGGCCGGACGGGAAGCTGAATTCATCCAGCGGCGGCACGTGCGCGATCACGCCGGGGCAGGCGCGGAACGGGCGTGGCCGGCGCGTGTGCCGTTTCAGCAGGCGGTAGAGCAGCAGGGCTGCCAGCCCGGTGACCGCCATGTGCACGGCGGCGAGCAGGCCGCGCCGGCCATCCAGCACGACCAGGGTGAGCATCAGCGCGTACCAGAACAGGCCGTCGCCGAGCCGGCTGACGACGCCGAAGAACGCACCCACCGCGCGCCGCGTGCCCCAGCGGTTCGCCGCCACGCAGACCCGGAGGTCGAAGGCGTAGCGTGGTGCTTCAGGCGTGGACGATGACGGTATCGTGCCCATGGTCGCGCTCCTCGGCCAGTTCGCGCAGCAGGGTTTCGAATTCGCGGATCACCGCATCTGGCGACAGTCGCGCCATGCTCTCGTGCGCGTGGCGCCCCATGTGGCGGATCAGGCCGGGGCTGCCCGCCAGCTTGACCGTTGCCTCCACGAAGGCGGCCGCATCGCCGCCGGCAATGCAATAGCCGTTGTAGTTGTTGCGCAGATGCTCGCGCGCCGCGCCCTCGCGATAGGCCACCACCGGCAGGCCGCTGGCCAGCGCCTCAAGGATCACGTTGCCGAAGGTCTCGCTGAGGCTGGGAAAGGGGAACAGATCCGCGCTGGCGATGTGCCGCGCCAGCGCCTCGCCACGCTGCAGGCCGGCGAAGACGAAGTCCGGATGCGCCGCCTGCAGCGCGGCGCGCGCCGGGCCGTCGCCCACCCACACGTAGCGCATCGCAGGCAGTTGCTGCTGCGCGGCGCGGAAGGCCTGCACCGCCAGCTCGAGATTCTTCTCCGGGGCGATGCGGCCCACGTACAGCATCACCGGCGTGCCGGCATCGACGCCCCATTGCACGCGCAGCGCCGGGTCGCGCCGGCCAGGATGGAACAGGCGCGTGTCCACCGCGCGACGCAGCAGGCGCGCATTGTCCACGCCGAGCCCGGCGAGCTCCTGCGCCAGCGCGTCGGTGGGCACGAGGGTGGTGGCGGCACGGCGATGGAAGCGGCGCAGGTGGCCGCGCACCAGTGGCGTGAGCCAGCGCAGCCCGTAATGGCCGGCGTAGCTGTCGAAGCGCGTGTGGAAACCGGTCGCCACCGGAATGCGCAGGGCGCTGGCTGCACGCAGCGCCGATCCGCCCAGCGGGCCTTCGGTGGCGACATAGACCGCATCGGGACGCTCCTGCGCCCACCGTTCGCGCAAGGCCTTCCCGGCCGGCAGGCCGAGCCGCAGGCCGGGATAACGCGGCAACGCCACGCCACGCGTGAGCAAGGTGTCGAAGCCGGGCTCGGCTACGCTCCGCCGTGTCTGGCGCGGCCGCACCACGTCGATGGAGTGCCCGCGCGCTGCGAGCCCGGCGGCGAGCCCGTGCACGGTGAGCGCCACGCCGTTGATCTCGGGAGGCCAGGTTTCGCTGACGATGCCGATGCGCATGACGGTGGCCCTCGCGTGGTCTGCGTGCAGCTTCGTCCTGCAGCTTTGCGCGCGGGTGGCGGCTGCATGACGCGGCGATGACGGCGGCCTGCACGGGCTTGCCGGCGCGGCTGGCTTGCCCGTTCATCCCTCGCGGGAGGCATGCCCGCCGTGCCCCGGCCATGCATGCGCCGCGGCGGGAGCGGGGCGACGCAAACCACGTCCGGTTCGCTGCCGGTGCCGGAGCGGATCACCATGCACGGGAACACTCAGCGGCCGAAATACACCGACACGCCGAGGCCCGCCTCCCACTCGTCGGCGTGGCCGGACAAGCGGTGGCGCGCGCTGGCGTCCAGCTGCACGCGCGGCGTGACCAGCCAGGCCACGCCGGCACCGGCCTGGCTGCCCTGGCCGTCCACGGCATCGTGCAGCCATGCCGCCTCGGCATAGACATTCAGCGCGGGCGTCAGTGCGTAGCCGTCGTCCAGCGCCAGCAACTGGCTGTCGTGGCCGCCGGCGCGCACGTCCTGCAAGTACAGCCCCGCGGTGTTGCGTGCGTTCCATTGCCAGTTGAAGTCGGCGCCGAGCAGGTATTGCCGTTGCGGGTTGTGCAGTGCGCGCGTGCCGTCGGTGAATTCCACGCTGCCCAGCAGACCCCAGCTGAAGGCGCCGGAGGCGGGCAGGGCGAACTTCATCCCCAGCGAAGTGTCGCCGCGGCCACTGGCATGCTCGCTCGTGCCTGCGCCGCTCAAGTGCAGTTCGTTCCAGGAGCTGCCCAGCTGCAGCTCCAGTGGACCGCCGAGGCCGAGGCGCAGCAGGCCGTCGGTGCTGTACTGCGCGCTGGATGTGCCGCCGTCGTGGCTGCGGGTCCAGTCGGGCAACCCCTGCTCGTACGTCACCGCCCCGGCCTGCAGCACGGCAGGCGCGAAGCCCAGGCCGGGGCGGTCGTAACCGGGGTTGCCGTCCGCATGCGCGGTGGCGGCGAGGCCGAGTGCAAGCAGGCCCGCCAGCGGCATGCCAAGGTGCGCGGCGCCGTATCGGCTAAAATCCGTCGCTTCGCTCCGCGTCCCCTTGAAGAATCCCATGACCGTTCGCACCCGTTTCGCCCCCAGTCCCACCGGTTTCCTGCACATCGGCGGCGCGCGCACCGCCCTGTACTGCTGGCTGGAGGCGCGCCGCCGCGGCGGTGAATTCCTGCTGCGCATCGAGGATACCGACCGCGAGCGTTCCACGGACGAGGCCGTGCAGGCGATCCTCGACGCGATGGCCTGGCTGGATCTCTCCGCCGACGAGGCACCGGTGTACCAGACCCGGCGCCTTGCCCGCTACCGGGAAGTGGCCGAGCGCCTGCTGGCCGAGGGCAAGGCCTACTACGCCTACGAGAGCAAGGAGGAGATCGAGGCGATGCGCGAGGCCGCGATGGCGAAGGGCGAGAAGCCCCGCTACAACGGTTTCTATCGCGACCGCAACGAGCCCTGTCGCGACGATCCCAATCGCGTCATTCGATTCAGGAACCCGCTGGAAGGATCGGTGGTGTTCGAGGACAAGGTGAAGGGCCGGGTGGAATGGGCCAACGCCGAGCTGGACGACCTGGTGATCTTCCGCTCCGACGGCTGGCCCACTTACAACTTCGCCGTGGTGGTGGACGACATCGACATGGGCATCACCGAGGTGATCCGCGGCGACGACCACGTCAACAACACACCGCGCCAGATCAACATCTACCACGCGCTGGGCGCGCCGGTGCCGGAGTTCGCGCACCTGCCGATGATCCTGGACAAGGATGGCAAGAAGCTCTCCAAGCGCACCAATTCGGTGAGCGTGATGGAGTACCGCGAGGAAGGCTACCTGCCGCACGCGATCCTCAATTACCTCGTGCGGCTGGGCTGGTCGCACGGCGACCAGGAGATCTTCTCGCGCGAGGAGATGGTGAAGCTGTTCGACGTGGCCGACGTCAACAAGGCCGCCTCGCGCTTCGACACCGAGAAGCTCAACTGGCTGAACCAGCATTACCTCAAGACCGAGGACCCCGCCGCGCTGGCGCCCGAGTTCGCGTGGCACCTGGCGCGCGCCGGAATCGACGTGGCGCATGGCCCTGCGCCCGCCGAGGTGATCGTGGCGTTGCGCGACCGTGTGCACACGCTGAAGGAAATGGCCGAGCGCGCGAAGATCTGGTACGGCCCGATCACCGAGTGGGACGACAAGGCCGTCGCCAGGCACCTGAAGAACGACAGCGCCGTTGCCGTGCTGGAAGAGGCCAGGGGCTTGCTGGCCGCCGTCGAGTGGAAGCCGGAAACTATCCACGGCGTGATCGAGCAGGTGGCCGCGAAGCTGGAACTGGGCATGGGCAAGATCGCCCAGCCGTTGCGCGTGGCGATGACCGGCACCCAGGTGTCGCCGTCGATCGACCACACCATCTACCTCGCCGGGCGTAACGAGGCGCTGAAGCGCATCGACCACGCGCTGGCCCTGGCGCGCGGCTGAGGGCGCCGGCGGACAGGGCGACCCATGCACGAGCTGCTTGCCCGCGCCATGCAGGGCGTCGATCCGGACGCGCCGGGCGCGTTCTGGCGGGTGTTCCTGAATCTCTGGGCGATGGTGCCCTGGGGCGCGCTGTTCTGGTGGAACCTGGTCTTCGTGGCGGTGGGCGCGCTGCTGGGCTGGTGGCGCGGGCGTTTCTGGGAAGGGGTGGCCTGGGCCTGGCTGCTGGGGCCGATCGGCTGGCTGGTGCTGTGGCTGCGCACGCGCCGCCGGTCGCGCGCCGTACCGCCGCCGCTGCCGCATTGACTTGCCGGCCTGTGGCCGCATCTCAGCGTGTATGATCGTCCGCGAGGAGAGCCCCTTGGCCCACGACGCCGCCAGCAAGCCGCACGCCCACCATGCGCATCACCATGACGCTAAGGGCTTCGTGCGCGAGGTGGCGCATGTCAGCGAGCAGCGTGGCCTGCGCCTCACCCCGCTGCGCATGGAGGTGCTGGAGCTGGTCGCCGCCGCGGACAAGCCGGCGAAGGCCTACGACCTGCTCGACCAGTTGCGCGAGAAGCACGGCAACGCGGCGCCGCCCACGGTGTATCGCGCGCTGGATTTCCTGCTGGAGCAGGGCTTCATCCACAAGCTGGAATCGATCAACGCCTACGTCTCCTGCCATCACCCGGCCGAGGCGCACCAGGTGCCCTTCCTGATCTGCGATGTCTGCTCCGGCGCCGAGGAAGTCTGCGACGAGCGTGTCGCCGAGTTGATCGAGGCGCAGGCCAGGGCGCTGGGTTTCCGCGCCCAGGCGCAGACCCTGGAAGTCCACGGCGTCTGCAAGCGCTGCCACAAGCCCTGAACGCCATCCCCGGGCAGCGCGCGCCGCTTGTGCAACTCAATTGTTATAAAGTAACATTGCCTACATGGACAGGATCGCAAGCTCCGCCGAAGCCGACAGTCTGCTGCTGGACCCCGTGACGATGGGGCCTGCCGTCGTGGACGATGCGCCGAAGGCGGCGGGCTGGTGGCATCTGGCTGACCGCGTGGGCGCCACCGCCTCGTTCCTGTGCGCGATCCACTGCGCGCTGCTGCCGTTCGTGCTCACCGTGCTGCCGCTGCTCGGCCTGGGCTTCCTGGCAGGGCATCGCTTCGAGCGCGGCTTCGTGATGTTCGCCGCGACGCTGGCGCTGTTCGCCCTGGCCGGTGGCTATCGCCGGCATCGTCGGCCGCTGCCGCTGCTGCTGGCCGTGCCGGGGTTGCTGCTGTTGCTGCTTGGCGTCACCTGGGCCACCGACTATTCGATCGTCGTGCACAGCGTGATGGTCACCTGTGGTGGCCTGCTGGTGGCTTCGGCGCACTTCGTGAACCTGTACATCGACCGCCGGCATGCGCATGCGGAGGCGCATGTGCACGGCCCGCAATGCGTGCATTGAGTTGCGCGCGGAGCCAGAGACCATGCGGCCTGCCCCCACGATCCTCGTCGTCGGCGCGTCGCGCGGGTTGGGCGCGGCCATGGCTGCCGGATTCCTCGACCGTGGCTGGCATGTCATCGGCACGGTGCGGGCCGGAACCCGGACCGCGTTGCATGATCTGGCGGAGCAGCACCCGGGGCGCGTCGAGGTCGAAACGCTCGACATCAACGAGGTGGAGCAGATCGCCGCCCTGCGCGGGCGCCTTGCCGGCCGCGCGCTCGACATCCTGTTCGTGAGCGCGGGAACCACCACGCACGACCAGCGCGTGCGCATCGGCGACGTGGCGACGGAAGAATTCGTCCGCGTGATGGTGACGAACGCGCTCGGCCCGATGCGCGTCATCGAGGCGCTGCAGGATCTCGTGCCGGCGGACGGGTTGATCGGAGCGATGTCGTCGGGGCAGGGCAGCATCGCGAACAACGAAACCGGGATGCGCGAGGTCTATCGCGGCAGCAAGGCCGCGCTGAACATGTTCATGCGCAGCTTCGCGGCACGCGAGGCCGCGAATCCGCGCGCCATGGTGGTGCTTGCGCCGGGATGGATACGCACCGAGCTGGGCGGTCCGGATGCGCCTTTCACGATCGAGGAGAGCGTGCCGCTGCTGGTCGATCTGCTGATCTCGAAGCGCGGGGTGCCGGGCCTGCAGTATCTAGACCGTTCCGGCCGGGACGTTCCGTGGTGAGCGCGTGCACGGAAACCCGTGCGGTGATTGTGTAACGCCAGCCGCGCTTCCTAGCATCTGCGCATGAGCAACCCGCATTCCTGCCGACACGATCATCCGCATCCGGCGACGGTGCACGATCACGATCTTGACCACGCGCCGCCTGTCGGCGCGCGCGGCCGCAAGCTGCTCGTGGCCTTCCTGCTGACCACGCTGACCATGCTGGCCGAGGTGGTCGGCGGCCTGTGGTCGGGCTCGCTGGCCCTGCTCACCGACGGCGGCCACATGATGGTGGACGCGCTGGCCCTGCTGATGGCCTTCGTCGGCGCGCGCCTGGCGCTGCGGCCGGCCGACGCGCGGCGCAGCTACGGCTACGGGCGGATGGAAGTGCTGGTCGGTTTCGTCAACGCGCTGAGCCAGTTCGTGCTGGTGGCATGGGTGGCGTGGGAGGCGGTCCAGCGCCTGCTGCATCCGGGCGCGATCCTGTCGGGCCTGATGCTGGCCGTGGCCATCGTCGGCCTGCTGGCGAACCTGCTGGTGCTGCGCAGCCTGCACGGTCATGCGCACGACGACGTGAACCTGGCCGGCGCGACCCTGCATGTGCTGGGCGACCTGCTCGGCTCGGTGGCCGCGGTGCTGGCCGCGCTGGCGATACGCTGGTTCGGCTGGCTGTGGGCCGATCCGCTGCTGTCGCTGCTGGTGGCGGTGCTGATCCTGGTCAGCGCGTGGCGCCTGCTGCGCCGCTCCGCCCATATCCTGCTGGAAGGCGTGCCGGACGGCATGGACAGCGCGGAGGTGGAGGCTGCGCTGCGCGGTGCGGATGCCTCGATCCGCGGCATCCATCACCTGCACGTGTGGCAGCTGGCCTCCGGTTCGCGCATGGCCACCCTGCATGCCGAGCTGCACGACCCGGCCGCCGCCGCGCAGGCGCTGCGCGCGATCCATCGCCTGCTGGGAGAGCGCTTCGGCATCCAGCACGTCACCGTGCAGATCGACCCGGAAGCCTGCCTCGACCAGCCGCGGGGCTGCGCCGGCCACGGCTGAATCCGGTCCGGCCAGCTCCGGCACCGTCTATGGCGCCGGGGCTGGCGCTGCTATCATGGCGGGCCATCACGCATCGAGGAGATTCCCATGGGCAAGGGCGATCGCAAGACCCGTCGCGGCAAGACCTATCGCGGCAGCTACGGCAACACCCGCGTGCACGGCGCGCAGCCGGCGGTGGTCGGCGCCAAGCCGACCGTGACCAAGCCGGCCGCCGCGAAGAAGGCCGCGCCGAAGAAGAAGTCGGCCTGAGTCTGTCCGGCACGTTCCACGAAGAACCCCGCCTTGCGCGGGGTTTTTTGTGCCCGCCATTCCTCGCGACCGTCCCATGGACCATCGCTGGTGCGGTGCCGGCATCGCTCGCGGCGGATTTGCGGGCGCTTTGCGGCTGCTGCGTCGACCGGCGGGTCTGCCGTGACGGCGCGCTGAACGCGGCCCGGCGCCCGACGCTTGCACCGGGTGCCGATGCTCCCTACAATGCCGATCCATTGTACTAATGCGCTAATACATTATGAAACGTCGATCGCTGGATCCCGAGACGCCCGTCGAGTCGGCGGAGCAGAGCCTGTGCCAGGCGCTGCTGTCGCTGAAGGACGAGGGGGAGATGGATGCCTTCCTGCGCGACCTGTGCACGCCGGCCGAGCTGGAGGTGCTGGTGGATCGCTGGCGCGTGGTGCCCTACCTGCTGGACGGCGTGGCCTATCGAGAGATCCACGAGCGCACCGCGGTGAGCATCACCACGATCGGTCGCGTGGCGCGCTTCCTCACCCAGGGCAACGGCGGCTACCTGGCGGCCGCGGCGCGCGCCTCGCGCCGCCGCGCGGTGGCGAAGAAGGTGCGCGCATGAAGCCGCGCGACCGCCTGCGCATCGCGATGCAGAAGTCCGGCCGGCTCACCGAGCCGGCGCTGGAACTGCTCAGGCGTTGCGGCCTCACGTTCCGGCAGAGCCGCGACAAGCTGTTCTGTTTCGGCGAAGGCGAGCCGGTGGACCTGCTGCTGGTGCGCGACGACGACATCCCCGGCCTGATCGCCCAGGGCGTGTGCGAGCTGGGCATCGTGGGTCGCAACGTGCTCGACGAATTCCGCCTCACGGCGGGGCTGGAGAGCGAGCCGCTGGCCGAGTTGCGGCCGTTGGGCTTCGGGCGCTGCCGGCTGTCCATCGCGGTGCCGCAGGAATTCGACTACCGCGAGCCGGCGCAACTGGCGGGGCAGCGCATCGCCACCTCGTATCCGGGCCTGCTCGGCGCATGGCTGCGCGAGCGCGGCGTCGAGGCCGGCGTGGTGACCCTGGCCGGTTCGGTGGAGATCGCGCCGAAGCTGGGCACCGCGGACGCGATCTGCGACCTGGTGCAGAGCGGCGGCACCCTGGTGGCGAACCAGCTGCGCGAAGCCGACGTGCTGCTGGAAAGCGAGGCGGTGCTGGCCGGCCCGCAGGCGCTGCCGGCGGACGAGCGTGGCGACCTGGCCGAGCTGTTGCTGAAGCGGCTGGACGGCGTGATCCAGGTGCGGGAATCGCGCCTGCTGCTGTTGCAGACCCCACGCCATGCGCTGGATGCGGTGACCCGGCTGCTGCCCGGCGGCCCGCAGCCGACCCTGCTGCCGGTGGCCGGCCAGCCCGACCAGTTGATGCTGCAGGCGCTGTGCGCGGGCGAAGTGAGCTGGCGCCAGCTGGAAGAGATCAAGAAGGCCGGTGCGCGCGAAATGTTCGTGCTGCCGGTGGAAAAGATGCTGGCATGAAGAGTCCCAAGGCATGAAACGGATCGACTGGAACGCGCTCGATGAACCGGGCCGCAGCGAGGCACTGGCGCGCCCGGCGCAATCGCGGGCGGCGGTGTTGCGCGACGGCGTGGCCCGCATCATCGTGGACGTGCGTGCGCGCGGCGACGCGGCCCTGCGCGAGCTGAGCGCGAAATACGATCGCTGCGCGCTGACGGAACTCGAGGTCGCCGATGCCGAGTTCATGGCTGCCGAAGCCGCGCTCGATCCCGCCCTGAAGGCGGCGATCCGCGAGGCCGCCGGCCGCATCGAGGCTTTCCATCGTGCGACCGCGCCGCAGCCGGTGGGCGTGGACACGGCGCCCGGCGTGCGGGTGGAACGCATGCTGCGGCCGATCGGCCGCGTGGGACTGTACGTGCCGGCGGGCAGCGCGCCGCTGCCGTCCACCGCGCTGATGCTGGGCGTGCCCGCGCGCATCGCCGGCTGCCGCGAGGTGGTGCTGTGCTCGCCGGCCCGCGCCGATGGACGCTGCGATGCGGCGGTGCTGTATGCCGCGCGCCTGGTCGGCGTGCACAAGGTGTTCAAGCTGGGCGGCGCGCAGGCGATCGCGGCGATGGCCCATGGCACGGCTTCCGTGCCGAAGTGCGACAAGCTGTTCGGCCCCGGCAACGCCTGGGTCACCGAGGCCAAGCTGCAGGTCTCCTCCGATCCGGACGGCGCGGCGATCGACATGCCGGCCGGTCCGTCCGAGGTGCTGGTGATCGCCGACGTGGCGGCTAATCCCGCCTTCGTCGCCGCCGACCTGCTGTCCCAGGCCGAGCACGGGCAGGATTCGCAGGTGATCCTGCTCAGCGACTCGGCCGCGCTGCTGGACCGCGTGGAGCGGGAGGTCGAACGGCAATGCGCGGAACTGCCGCGCGCGGAGATCGCCCTGCAGGCGCTGGCGCAGAGCCGGCTGATCGCCGTGGCCTCGCTGGCGCAGGCGGTCGAGGTGAGCAACCGCTACGCACCCGAGCACCTGATCCTGCAGGTGACGGCGCCGCGGCGCCTGCTGGACGGCATCGACAGCGCCGGCTCGGTGTTCCTGGGCGCATGGACGCCGGAGTCGGTGGGCGACTACTGCAGCGGCAGCAACCACGTGCTGCCCACCTACGGCCATGCGCGCAGCTACAGCGGCGTGTCGGTGGCGAGCTACCAGAAACAGATCACGGTGCAGGAGCTCAGTGCCGACGGCCTGCGCGGCATCGGGCCGTGCACCGCCACGCTGGCGGCGGCCGAACAACTGGAGGCGCACCGCCGCGCGGTGACGCTGCGACTGGCCGAACTGGAGTCCATGACATGAGTGTGCTCGATCTCGCGCGGGCGGAAATCCGCGCCCTGCAGCCGTATTCCTCCGCACGCATGGAGGCCAGCGGCGGCGAGCTGCTGCTGA
Organism: Rhodanobacter geophilus; assembly: GCF_040812275.1. Classification (NCBI taxonomy): domain Bacteria; kingdom Pseudomonadati; phylum Pseudomonadota; class Gammaproteobacteria; order Lysobacterales; family Rhodanobacteraceae; genus Rhodanobacter; species Rhodanobacter geophilus. Next base: position 130,674 of record NZ_JBFOHL010000002.1, read on the forward strand.
ACGCGAACGAATCCGCATGGGAGCCCACCGGCGACGGCGGCACGGGCTGCAATCGCTACCCGGAACCGCAGCCGGCGGCCCTGGTGGATGCGCTGACCCGCCTGTACGGCGTGCGTCGCGAACAGCTGCTGGTGGGCCGCGGCAGCGACGAGGCGATCGACCTGCTGGTGCGCGCGTTCTGCCGCGCCGGACGCGACGCGATCCTGGTGCAGCCGCCCACCTTCGGCATGTACGCGGTGTGCGCGCGCATCCAGGACGCCGGCGTGGTCGAAGTGCCGTTGCGTGGCGACTTCAGCCTGGACGTGGACGCCGTGCTGGCCGCGCTGACGCCCGCGGTGAAGCTGGTGTTCGCCTGCACGCCGAACAATCCCGCGGGCAGCGTGGTGCCGCGCGCCGACATCGAGCGGCTGGCGCAGGCGCTGGCCGGCCGTGCGCTGCTGGTGGTGGACGAGGCCTACGTGGAGTTCGCCGACGAAGGTAGCGTGGTCGACCTGCTCGATCGCTACGACAACCTTGCCGTGCTGCGCACGCTGTCCAAGGCCTGGGCGCTGGCCGGTGCGCGCATCGGCTGCCTGCTGGCGCATCCGGACGTGGTGGCCCTGCTGCGCCGGATCATGCCGCCGTATCCGTTGCCGCTGCCCAGCGTGAACGCGGCCCTGCTCGCGCTGTCGGGCTGGGGACAGGCGAATGCGCGGGCGCACATCGGCGTGGTGCGCGCCGAACGCGCACGCATGCGCGCGGCCCTGGCCCGCCTGCCGGGCGTGCGTGCCGTGCTGGCCTCGCAGGCGAATTTCCTTGCCGTGCGGTTCGACGATGCCGGCGCCGCGTATCGGCAACTGTACGAGGCCGGCATCGTGGTGCGCGACGTGCGGCGCCATCCCGGTCTGGACGATGCCTTGCGCATCACCGTCGGCACGCCGGAGGAGAACGATCGTGTGCTGGTTGCGCTGGGGGTTCCCATGCAGGCGCGAGGGGCGGCATGAGCGCTCGTCGCATCCTCTTCGTCGACCGCGACGGCTGCCTGATCGAGGAACCGGCGGACGAGCAGATCGACAGCTACGAGAAGCTGGCCCTGCTGCCTGGCGTGATCGCCGCGCTGCAGCGCTTCGTGGCCGCCGGCTACGAGCTGGTGATGGTGACGAACCAGGACGGACTCGGCACGGGCAGTTTCCCGGAGGCGCATTTCAGCGGCCCGCACGAGCTGCTGCTGCGCATCCTGTCCTCGCAGGGCATCGGTTTCCGCGAAGTGCTGATCGACCGCAGCTTTCCGCACGAGGGCCGCGACACGCGCAAGCCCGGCACCGGCCTGATGCGCGGCTGGCTCGCCGACGATGGCTGGAGCCGCGCGGCGTCGCTGATGGTGGGCGACCGCGAGACCGACCTGCAGTTCGCCGCCAATCTCGGCGTGCGCGGCTTCCGGGTGGGGCCACAAGGCATGGCCTGGGACGAACTGGCACACCAGGTGCTGGATGCGCCGCGTGTCGCCGGGGTGGTGCGCAACACCCGGGAGACCCGCATCACCGTGCGCGTCGACCTGGACAAGGTGGCGGAGCCGAAGGTGCACACCGGCCTGGGCTTCTTCGACCACATGCTGGAGCAGATCGGCAAGCATGGCGGCTTCGCGCTGCAGCTCGCCTGCGACGGCGACATCCACATCGACGAACACCACACCATCGAGGACTGCGGACTGGCGCTCGGTCAGGCCTTGAAGCAGGCGCTGGGCGACAAGCGCGGCATAGCCCGCTACGGCTTCTGCCTGCCGATGGACGAGAGCGCGGCGGAAGCGCGGCTGGATCTTTCCGGTCGCCCGTACTTCGTGTTCGAAGGCGGCTTTCCGCGCGAGCGCGTGGGCGAACTGGCGGTGGAGATGGTGCCGCACTTCTTCCGTTCGCTGTGCGAGACGCTGGGCGCGAACCTGCATCTGTCGGTGCGCGGTGACAACGCGCACCACATGGTCGAGGCCTGTTTCAAGGCGGTGGCGCGCACGCTGCGCCAGGCGATCCGCCGCGAGGGCGACGAGCTGCCCAGTACCAAGGGGACGCTGTAATGAGCGTCGTGCTGGTCGATGCGGGCGGCACCAATATCGGCTCGGTGCGCTACGCGCTGCAGCGGCTGGGCGCGGATGCGGCGCTGACTTCCGATGCCGCGTCGATCCGCGCCGCCGACAAGGTGATCCTGCCGGGCGTGGGCGCGGCAGGACCGGGCATGGCGCGGCTGCGCGAGCTGGACCTGGTCGAACTGCTGCGCTCGCTGAGCCAGCCGGTGCTGGGCGTGTGCCTGGGCATGCAACTGCTGTGTGCGCATTCGGACGAAGGCGACACCGAATGCCTCGGCCTGATCCCGGCCACGGTGCGCCGCTTCGCCGGGCGGCCGGGCCTGCGCGTGCCGCACATGGGCTGGAACGGCTTGTCCGTGCAGCAGGAACACCCGCTGCTGAGCGGACTGGACGAGGGCGGCCAGGCGTATTTCGTGCACAGCTATGCGGTGCCCGTGGGCGAATGGACGCTGGCCAGCGCGGACTACGGCGAACCGTTCTCCGCCGTGGTCGCACGCGGCAACTTCCACGGCATGCAGTTCCACCCCGAGCGTTCCGCCGCCGTCGGCGCCAGGCTCCTCAAGAACTTTCTCGAACTATGACGAGAGCCCTATGACGTTTGCGGTCATTCCCGCCATCGACCTGCGCGAAGGTCGCGTGGTACGCCTGAAGCAGGGCGACTACGCGCAGCAGACCACCTATGCCGACGACCCGCGCGCGCTGGCGCAGCGCTACGCCGAGGTCGGGGCGCGCTGGCTGCACCTGGTGGACCTCGACGGCGCACGCTCCGGCACGCTGGACAACCTGGCGGTGATCGCGGCGATCGCCAGGGACGGCATGCAGGTGCAGGCCGGTGGCGGCGTGCGCGAGGATGCCGACCTGCGCCGGTTGTTCGATGCCGGCGTTACCCGCGTGGTGGTGGGCAGCGTGGCGATCCGCGATCCCGAGCGGGTGGCCGGCTGGCTGCGCGACCATGGCGCCGAACGCATCACGCTGGCGCTCGACACCCGCTGCATCGACGGGCGCTGGAGCCTGCCCAGCACGGGCTGGACCGAAACCGAGACGCGCACCCTGGACGAACTGGCGCCGTGGTATGCCGCACAAGGTGCGCGCCACCTGCTGTGCACCGACATCGACCGTGACGGCATGCTGGCCGGCTTCAACCTCGACCTGTACCGGCATCTCGCCGCCAGCGTGCCGCAGCTCGCGGTACAGGCCTCGGGCGGCGTGCGCTCGCTGGACGACATCCGCGCGGCGCGCGCAGCCGGCGCACGCGGCGTGATCCTGGGACGCGCCCTGCTGGAAGGCCGCTTCAGCGTGGCGGAGGCGCTGGCATGCTGAGCCGCCGCATCATCCCCTGCCTCGACGTGCGCAACGGCCAGGTGGTCAAGGGCGTGCGTTTCCGCGACCACGTGGCGATGGGCGGCATCGTGGATCTCGCGCTGCGCTATCGCGACGAGGGCGCCGACGAGCTGGTGTTCTACGACATCACCGCCAGCCCGGAGGGACGCAGCGTGGACCGCGGCTGGGTGGAGAAGGTGGCGCGGGTGATCGACATCCCGTTCTGCGTCGCCGGCGGCATCCGCTCGGTGGACGAGGCGCGCGCCGTGCTGCACGCCGGCGCGGACAAGGTGTCGGTGAACTCGCCGGCACTGGAGCGACCGGCGCTGATCGACGAGCTGGCCGCCGCCTTCGGCGTGCAATGCGTGGTGGTGGGCGTGGATTCGCTGCGCGACGCCGACGGCGAGTGGCGCGTGCGCCAGTACACCGGCGATCCGTCGAAGACCCGCGTGCTGGCGCGCCGCACGCTGGACTGGGTGGTCGAGGCGCAGCAGCGCGGCGCCGGCGAAATCGTGCTCAACTGCATGGGCAGCGACGGCGTGCGGCAGGGCTACGACCTCGAACAGCTCGGGGCGGTGCGTGCCATATGCCATGTGCCCTTGATCGCATCGGGTGGTGCGGGCACGCCCGGGCATTTCCGCGACGCCTTCGTCGAGGCCGACGTGGACGGTGCATTGGCCGCGAGCGTGTTCCACGCCGGCGCGATCGCGATTCCCGGACTCAAGCGTTACCTGCAAGGGCAGGGCGTGGCGGTGCGAGCACCTTAGCTCGTCATTCCGGCGCAAGCCGGAAGCCAGTGACTTTCGCATGGCGATAAAGCTTCGAAGGCACTGGATTCCAGCTTGAGACGGAATGACGGCGAAAATGAATTCCCGGCATGTCTTGGCGGGCGCATACGGCAGCAGGTATCCCAATGAGCGACATCCAGACCGATCTCGCGCGCCTCGACTGGCCCAAGGGCGACGGCCTGCTGCCGGCCATCGTGCAGCACTGGCTGAGCGGCGAAGTGCTGATGCTGGGCTACATGAACGCGGAGGCGCTGGCGGAAACGCGGCGCAGCGGCCACGTCACGTTCTGGAGCCGCAGCAAGCGGCGCTTGTGGACGAAGGGCGAAAGTTCCGGTCACGTGCTGGTGCTGAAGTCCATCCGCGTCGATTGCGACGCCGACACCTTGCTGGTGCAGGCCGAGCCGTACGGGCCGACCTGCCACAACGGCACGTCCAGTTGCTTTGGCGACGACGTGCGCCCGGCGCCGGGCTTTCTCGGCGAACTGGACGCGTTGGTGGCGCAGCGCCATGAGCAGCGTCCGCAAGGCAGTTACACCACCAAGCTGTTCGAAGGCGGCATCCGCCGCATCGCGCAGAAGGTGGGCGAGGAGGGCGTGGAAAGCGCACTCGCCGCGGTGGCGCAGGGCGACGAGGAACTGCTGGGCGAGGCGGCGGACCTGCTGTTCCACCTCACCGTGCTGTTGCGTGCTCGAGGGCTGTCGCTGGCCGATGCCGTGGGCGTACTGGCGCGGCGCCACGCCGGGCAGTGACCCTGGCCCTCAGGGATTCGCCGTCGTGGCGGCGGGCGCCGGCGGCGCCGGCATGAACCGCACGGCCGGCCCTGGCGTGATGCCCTTGCGCCACGCGTCCAGTTGCGCCTCGATGCCGTCGCCGACGTAGCTCTGCGGCTCCGAGGGCGTGAGCTTGTCGCGCTGCTCCCATTGCGCGATCTCGGCCTTGGCCTGGGCGAAGGCGTCGACGAAGTTGTCGGTGCGGTTCAGTGCGTCGACCAGCCAGGCATGGCCGAAGTAGGTGAGGTCCGATTCGCTGCCGCAGCCGAAGGAACTGCGGTCGGTGCGTGCGGCGGTGAGCACCAGCGTGCCAGCGGTGGCCAGCGGCGGGATGAAGCCGCCGGAATAGCAGGCGTTGACCACCACCACCTTCCACTTGAACGGGTGCTCCTTGAGGATCTCGGCGAGGTCCTGCGCGCCGATCTGGTCCAGCGGCAGCGGGTCCATGTCCACCAGCAGCTCGTGGTCGTCGCTGCCGTGGGTGGTGAGGTAGAGCATCAGGATGTCGTCCGGCTGCATCACCCTGGAAAGGCCGTCGAGTGCGGCTTCGAGGTTGTTCCAGCCGGCAATGGGATACGTGGAGAGCGAGGCCGGGTTGTTCTCCAGCACCAGCGTGTGGGTGCTGGCCCCGAAGCGCTGGCGGAACAGCCTGGCGGCGTATTCGGCCTCGTTGCGGAACACGTCCTCGCTGCCGTCACCCGCGAAGGTGACCAGGTAGAGGTTGGGCTTGCCGGGCACGCGCGGACCGAGCTTCGCCAGTTCGTCCTGCAGCATCTTCGGTTGGGCGTACAGCACCTGCTCGGGGGTGGGGCCCTGGTTCGGCCAGTTGGCATCGTCCTCGCTGTCCTCGCCGTCGTCGGCGGACGAGCCGGCCGTGGCGGTGCTGTTCGCCGTGGCCGTCGTCGCCGTGGTTGCCGCGACAGTGGATGACGATGGGGTGTGGCCGTGGCCGGGCAGCCACAGCATCAACAGCACGCCGGCGGCGAAGGCGAGCAGGGCGGTGAGGATGGTGCGCATGCAGGGCTCGATGTTGGCTCAGGGGGTGATCGCGTCGAAATCGGCGTAGGCGGGATGGCGCGGTTGCGCAGGCAAGGCCTGCGGCGGGCGCAGCAGCCAGCCGGTGCGGAAGCCCGCAGCCTGCGCGGCATCCAGTTCCTCGGCGATGTCGGACAGGAACAGGATGTGCGCGGGCTGTTCGCCGATCGCCGCGGCGATCTTCTCGTAGGAAGCCTGCGCGCGCTTGGGGCCGGTCTCGGTATCGAAGTAGCCGGCGAACAGCGGCGTGAGGTCGCCGGCCTCGCTGTAGCCGAAGAACAGCTTCTGCGCGGGCACCGAACCGGAGGAATACACGTACAACCGCAGGCCCTCGGCGCGCCAGGCGCGCAGCCGCGCTGCCACTTCGGGATAGACGTGGGCGCGGTAGTCGCCGGCCTCGTAACCTTCCCGCCAGACCATGCCCTGCAGCGCCTTCAGCGCGGTGGACTTGCGATCCTCGGCGATCCAGCGCAGCAGCAGCTCGATCACTTCCTGCCGGCTGGCCTCGATGTAGCCGGCCTCCTTTGCGGCCTCGTGCAGCCAGTGCTGCACCTCCGGGCGATCGGCATGGGTTTCGACGAAGGCGGGCAGGCGCTTGCGCGCATAGGGAAACAGCACGTCCTTGACGAAGCTGATCGAGCTGGTGGTGCCTTCGATGTCGGTGACGATGGCGCGGATTTCGGGCATGGCTGTTGCGCGGGGAGAGTGGACCGACAGTTTACCCGGCTGCGGCGTTCATCCCCTCTCCCGCAGGCGGGAGAGGGGAGCAGGCCTGGCTCAGCCCGCGGCGGCGACAGGTTCCATGCGCGGGAAGCCCTGTGCGATGTCGCTGCCGGTGAAATTCGCCACCCAGCCTTCCTTGTTGGTGAACAGGCGGATCGCCACGAAATACGGCGCCTCGCTCATGTCGAACCAGTGGCGGGTGCCGTCGGGCACGCCGATCAGGTCGCCCGCTTCGCACAGCACGTCGTAGACCCTGCCGGCCATGTGCAGGGTGAACTGGCCGGCCCCGGCGACGAAGAAGCGCACCTCGTCCTCGCTGTGGGTGTGCTCGCTGAGGAACTTCTGGCGCAATGCGGCGCGCTCGGGGTGATCGGGCTTCAGGCTGATCACATCCACCGACTGGTAGCCCTCCTCGCGCATCAGCCGGTCGATGTCGGTGCGGTAGGCGGCGATCACCTCGTCCTGGCTGGCGCCGGGGGCAATCGGCTGGTTGGCGGCCCACTGCTCGAAGCGCACGCCGACCCGACCCAGCTCGCGGGCGATGGCCGCATGCTCGGCGTATGTGGACAGCGGTGCCTCGGGACGGTTCTCGTCGAAGATGCGCAAACGGCTCATGCCTTGAGTCTCCGTAGATCAAGTTCGCAAGCCAGCAGGAATTCCAGGGCCTCGAGGTGGCGGCGAGCTTCGGCCATGTCGCGGCCCCACGTATAGATGCCGTGGCCGTCGATCAGGTAGGCCGAGAGCGGATTGCCGGAATCCAGCCAGGCATCCACGTGCGCCACCAGCTCGGGCATGTGCTGGGTGTTGGGGAACACCGGGATCTCCAGCACGCCTTCGTGCGTGGTGTGGCCGGTGATGGCTTTCTGCAGTTCCCAGCCTTCCACGCGCACCACGCCATGCTTCGCGAACAGCCGCGAGGCCACGCTCTGCGTGCGCGAATGGGTGTGCAGCACGGCCTGCGCCTCGGGCCAACGGCGATAGACCTGGGTGTGCAGCGCGGTTTCCGCGCTGGGGCGGGCGTCGGTGCCCACGGCCCGGCCCTGCATGTCCACCAGCATGATGTCGTCGCGGGTGAGCTTGCCCTTGTCACGGCCGGAGATGGTGATCGCGGCGTGTTCAGAGTCGACGCGCATCGAGAAGTTGCTGCTCGTGGCGGGCGTCCAGCCGGCCAGCGCCAGCTCGCGCGCGGCGGCGGCGATCGCGTCGGCGCGCGCGGCGAACAGGTCGGGCGGAATCGAATCGGGCAATGGCTGGCTCATGCAAATGGACGTCCAAACGAGGGAGGAATCATACCACGTGCGGCATGCCGCCCTGTGGCAACGTGTCCCGGCCAAATGCGATCCATTCGCGCCCCGCGCGTGACGGTGGGCGTAGCATGTCTGGCGGTTCCACCGCGGCACGCGGTGGAAGTTCTTCCCAACGACGGAGGTTTTCAATGTCGCATGACGAAAACAACGAATCGCGTCGCCGTTTCCTGAAGGTGGCCGCCGGCACCACCGCGGCCGCATTGGTGATGGGCGGCTTGCCGCGTTTCGCGCGCGCGGCCGACCTGCCGCACGTGACCGACGCGGACCCGACTGCGAAGGCGCTGGGCTACGTCGAGGACGCCAGCAAGACCACCAATCCCAAGCACAAGGCCGGCGACGCCTGCGCCAACTGCCAGTTCTACTCCGGCGGCCCGACCGGCTACGGTCCCTGCGCGCTGTTTCCCGGCAAGTCCGTCAATGCGAAAGGCTGGTGCGTGTCGCATTCGCCGAAGGCGGGTTGATCGCGCGCGCTGCGCTTCCGGTCGGGCAAGCGAACGAAGGCCGGCACAGGGTGCCGGCCTTTTTGCATGCAGTGTCACGTGGGCACACGTCGACCGCGCACTGATGGCGCGAGTGGCATCGGAGAGGGGGCGCCGCGGGAAAAATGCTGCCCGGCGCGTCAGGCTGAGGAGCTACCCACCTGACGCACCGGGCCGCGATCCGGGGCCCACTGCCAAGTGATCAACCCTCGGACTGGGGATAATACCCCTGGGCGGGCCAAATGGGCGGTCGGGAGTCGAGATTCTTTCGGAAATATTCCGTTAAGTTGTTCAAAAACAACATGTTGTGCGGATAAGGCGAGACAAGTTCTGAAAAACCAGGGTTGCCGCCTCGAATGATCATGATGGGCGACTTACAACGGAAATGACTTGTTTTCGACGGAATTCGGCGGAGCTCTCCGCTCAAGCTCGCCCAATGCTTGCCCGTGCACGGCGCAGCTCGCTGTGCCGGTAGCCGTAGCCGAAGTAGATCGCCAGGCCGATCACGGTCCAGATGCCCATCAGCAGCCACTGGTACCAGTTCTCCCAGTACAGCAGGCCGAGGCAAGAGAACACGCCCAGGGTGCAGATCACCGGCGCCCACGGCACGCGGAAGGTGCGCGGCAGGTCGGGGCGGGTGTAACGCAGGATCAGCACGCCGGCGCAGACCGCGACGAACGCGATCAGCGTGCCCATCGAGACGAGGTCGCCGAGGATGTCCAGCGGGAACACCGCCGCCAGCGCCGCGATGCCGATGCCGGTGATCACGGTATTGATGTGCGGCGTCTTGTAGCGCGGGTGGATCTTCGCGAACACCGGGGGCAGCAAGCCGTCGTTGCCCATGATCATGAAGATGCGCGGCTGCGCGATGATCATCACCAGCACTACTGACGACAGGCCGATCAGCGCGCCGATCTCCACCACCCAGCGCAGCCAGTTCAGTTGCGGGTGGGCCTTCACCGCGGTGACCACCGGTTCGCTGGTGCCCAGCTGGTCGAACGGCAGCAGGCCGGTGATGACGGCAGCCATGCCGATGTACAGCACGGTGCACACCGCCAGCGAGACGAGCGTGCTGATGGGCAGGTCGCGCTGCGGGTTCTTCGCCTCCTGCGCCGCGGTGGAGGTGGCCTCGAAACCGATGTAGGCGAAGAACACCAGGGTCGAGGCGCGCATGATGCCGGCCCAGCCGTATTTCTCCGGTCCCTGCTGCGCCGGGATGAACGGATGCCACAGGGCCGGGTTCACGTACTGCCAGCCGGCCACGATCACGATCACGATCAGGCCGACCTTGAGCAGCACCATCGCCAGGTTCGCGCCGCTGGATTCGCGTATGCCCACGTAGCACAGCCAGGTCAGCGTCAGGGTGATCGCCACCGCCGGGAGGTTGAGCAGTGCGCCGGTGGCGACGAGGTGGCCGTCCTGGTAGGCCAGCGGCGCGTTGGTGAGCGCCGCGGGCAGGTGCAACCCCATGTTGTCGAGCAGGCTGGTGAAGTAGCCGGTCCAGCTCACCGCCACCGCCGAGGCGGACACGCCGTACTCCAGCACCATGTTCCAGCCGATGAACCAGGCCACCAGTTCGCCCAGCGTGGCGTAGGCGTAGGAGTAGGAGCTGCCGGACATCGGGATCAGGGTGGCGAACTCGGCGTAGCACAGCGCGGTGAAGCTGCAGCAGATCGCCGCGATGATGAACGACAGGACGATCGCCGGCCCTGCATGCTCGGCCGCCGCCTGGCCGGTGATCACGAAGATGCCGCCGCCGATCACCGCGCCGATGCCCAGTGCCGTCAGGCCCCAGGGACCGAGCGTGCGCTGCAGGGCAATGCCGTGGGCGGCGTCGGCGCCGAATTCGGTCTTGCGGGCGAGCAGTTGCTTGAGCATGGTGCTTCCAAACGTGGAACCGGCACGACGTGGTCGTGCCGGCAACGTGACAATCGGTGTATGGGGGCGCGCGGGAATCAGCCCGCCTCGGTACCGCAAGCCAGGTGGCTCTTGCGGTAGCCGTACAGGTAATAAACCACCAGGCCGATCGCGCCCCACGCGAAGAAGGTGATCTTCGCTTCCTTCGACAGATTGAGGAACAGCAGCAGGCAGCCGAGCACCGCCAGCGGGCAGACCAGCCACGGCAGCGGGGTGCGGAACGGGCGCGGGCGGTCGGGCTGGGTCTTGCGCAGGATCAGCACGCCGATCGCCACCATCATGAACGCGAACAGCGTGCCCGAGTTGGTGATGTCGGCGAGGATGCCCACCGGGAACAGCGCGCCGAACAGCGAGACGAAAGTGCCGGTGATCAGGGTGATCACGTGCGGCGTGTGGAAGCGCGGATGGATCTTGGCCAGCCTGCTGGGCAGCAGGCCGTCGCGCGACATGGTGAAGAAGATGCGGGTCTGGCCGTAGGTCATCGTCAGGATCACCGAGGGCAATGCGATGCCGGCGGCGAAGGCGATGAAGGCGGCGACGGTGTTGTGGTTGAGCAGGCGCACCACGTGGGCCAGCGCTTCCTTGCTGCACACCAGCGCCTGCGAACCGTCGCAGGCTGCGGCGAACGCCGGCGTGCCCGGCTCAAGCGCCATCCCGTTCGGGCCCAGCATGGGTTGCGCACCCACCGAGCCCACCGCGGCGTAGCTCACCAGCAGGTAGTAGATGGTGCACACGCCCAGCGAACCGATCAGGGCGATCGGGATGTTGCGGTTCGGGTTCTTGGTTTCCTCGGCCGCCGTCGAGATGGCGTCGAAGCCGATATAGGCGAACACGATGGAGGCCGCCGCGCCCAGCACGCCGATGCCGCCCATCGGGCTGCCCCAGCCGTTCGGCACGAACGGCGTGAAGTTCTGGTCCTTCACCGCGGGCAGCGCGACGAAGATGAAGGCGGTGAGGGCGGCAATCTTGATCAGCACCAGCACGGTGTTGACCTTGGCCGACTTCGAGGTGCCAACCACCAGCAGGGCGGTGACCGCCAGGCCGATCAGGCAGGCCAGCAGGTTGAAGCTGCCGCCGTCCATCGGGCCCGCCTGCAGGAAGTGCGGCAGACCGAATCCTGCATGCGCGAGCAGGCCGTTGACGTAGCCGGCCCAGCCCACGCACACCGTGCTGGCGGCGATGGTGTACTCCAGCACCAGCGCCCAGCCCACGATCCATGCGACACCCTCGCCGAGCACGCCGTAGGTATAGGTGTAGGCCGAGCCGGCCACCGGCACCATCGCGGCGAGTTCCGCATAGGCCAGCGCGGCGAACGCGCAGACCACCGCGGCGATCACGAACGCGATCATCATGCCGGGTCCGGCTTTCTGGCCCGCCTCGGCGGTGAGCACGAAGATGCCGGTGCCGATGATCGCGCCGATGCCGAGCATGGTGAGCTGGAAGGCGCCGAGCTGGCGGGTGAGGCTTTTCTTCTCCGCCGTGGCAATGATCTGGTCGATCGGCTTGATGCGCTTGAACAGCATGCGGTGCTCCCCGGAAAACAACGACGTCACGCTCGAACGGAAACGCGACGAAGAGTGACGCGACGAGCCGACGGACGGCCAACCATAGCGGAGCGACTGTAGGGGTACAAGACGCGATGCAGCTAGAATGCGCGTTGTTTTCCGCATCCCTGCCACAAGTCATGCCAGCCTTTTTTCCGCGATTCGCCACTGCCCTGGATGACTATCTCGCGCGCCATCCGGAGGAGGGCGACGTCGTCGCCGATTTCGAGGAATTCCTCGCATCGGATGCGGCGGTGTTCGAGCGCAGCCATGGCGAGGGCCACTTCACCGGTTCGGCCTGGCTGGTGAGCGCGGACGGCGAGCGCGTGCTGCTCACCCACCATCGCAAGCTCGGGCGCTGGCTGCAGCTGGGCGGCCATGCCGACGGCGATGCCGACCTCGCGCGGGTGGCGTTGCGCGAGGCGCAAGAGGAATCCGGCCTGGGCGAACTGGTGGTCGAGCCGGAGATCTTCGATCTCGACGCCCATTGCATCCCGGCGCGCGGCGACGAGCCGGAGCACTGGCACTACGACGTGCGCCACGTGGTGCGCGCCACCGGCAGCGAGGAATTCGCGATCAGCGCCGAGTCGCTGGCGCTGGCATGGAAGCCGGTGCGCGAGATCGCCGGCGATGCGCACGCCGATGCGTCGCTGCGGCGCATGGCCCGCAAGTGGCTGGCGCGCAACTACGCGTAGCGTTCCGGCGCCGGGTTGAGGTGGCCGCAGCCCTGGCAGGTGCGCGCCTCGCGCGAGCGGTAGAAGCGCTCGAACACCGGCGGGAAGTCGCGCTCGATGCTGTCGAGGATGAAGTACTCCTCGTACAGCTTGTGGTTGCAGCGCTCGCAGAACCACAGCAGGCCGTCCTTCTCGTGCGGCAGGCGCCGGCGCTCGATCACCAGGCCGATGGAGTCGGCCATGCGCTGCGGTGAATGCGGCACGCGCGGCGGCAGGTAGAACATCTCGCCGGCGCGGATCGGCAGGTCGCGCGCCACGCCGTCGTCCTGCACCTTCAGCACCATCTCGCCCTCGAGCTGGTAGAAGAATTCCGGGCCCTCGTCCCAGTGGTAGTCGGTGCGCGCGTTGGGCCCGCCCACGATCATCACGATGAAGTCGCCGTCGACGATGCACTTGTTGCCCACCGGAGGTTTCAGCAGGTGGCGGTGTTCGGCTATCCAGTCTTGCAGGTTGAAGGGTGGGGTGAGTGCCATGGACGGTGCCTCGCTGCTTTTCTTCCTCTCCCCTCCGGGGAGAGGATCGAGGTGAGGGGCGGGTGCTCGCATCGGCCTTTCATGGGAAGCGAATCAGCCACGTCCGCACCTTATCGCAAGACTGGCCCCCCACCCCAGCCCTCTCCCCAGAGGGGAGAGGGAGCCGACCTCACACCTCCAGCGTGGCGAGGTCGCCTTTCTCCTCCAGCCACGCCTTGCGGTCGCCGGCGCGCTTCTTGGCCAGCAGCAGGTCCATCAGCTTCGCGGTGCCGTCGTCGCCGTCCACGGTGAGCTGCACCAGGCGGCGGGTGTCGGGATGGATGGTGGATTCGCGCAGCTGCGGCGGGTTCATCTCGCCCAGGCCCTTGAAGCGGGTGACGCTGACCGCGCCCTTCATTTTCTCGCGCTCGATCTTCTGCAGCATCGCCTGCTTCTCGGCTTCGTCGAGGCAGTAGAACACCTGCTTGCCCACGTCGACGCGGAACAACGGCGGCATCGCCACGAACACGTGGCCCTCGCTGACCAGGTGCGGGAAGTGCTTGAGGAACAGCGCGCTGAGCAGGGTGGCGATGTGCAGGCCGTCGGAGTCGGCGTCGGCGAGGATGATCACCTTGCCGTAGCGCAGGCTGGCGAGGTCGTCCTTGCCGGGATCGCAGCCGATCGCCACGGCGAGGTTGTGCACTTCCTCGGAGGCCAGCACGGAAGTCGATTCCACTTCCCAGGTGTTGAGGATCTTGCCGCGCAGCGGCAGGATCGCCTGGAACTCCTTGTCGCGCGCCTGCTTGGCGCTGCCGCCGGCGGAGTCGCCTTCCACCAGGAACAGCTCGGTGCGCGAGAGGTCGGTGGAAGTGCAGTCGGCCAGCTTGCCGGGCAAGGCGGGGCCCTGCACGATCTTCTTGCGCACCACCTGTTTGGCGGCCTTGAGCCGCGCGCTGGCGCGCTCGATCGCGAGCTGGGCGATGCGCTCGCCGAGATCCACGTGCTGGTTCAGCCACAGGCTGAAGGCGTCGTGGATCACGTTCTCCACCATGCCCGCGGCCTGGCGCGAGGACAGCCGCTCCTTGGTCTGGCCGGCGAACTGCGGATCGAGCAGCTTGGCGCTGAGCACGAAGGCGAGCCGCTCCCACACGTCCTCCGGCGCCAGCTTCACGCCGCGCGGCAGCAGGTTGCGGATGTCGCAGAACTCGCGGATCGCATTGGTGAGACCCGAGCGCAGGCCGTTGACGTGCGTGCCGCCCTGCGCGGTGGGGATCAGGTTGACGTAGCTCTCCTGCACCAGCTCGCCTTCCGGCAGCCAGGCCAGCGCCACGTCCATGCCTTCGGTGTCGCGCGCCACGTGGTGCACGAACAGTTCCGCGGGCAGCGCCTCGCCGCCGTCCAGTTCGCCGCGCAGGTAGTCGCGCAGGCCGTCCTCGTAGCGCCACTCGACGACTTCGCCGCTGGCTGCGTCGGTCAGCTTCACCGCGAGGCCCGCGCACAGCACGGCCTTGGCGCGCAGCAGGTGCTTCAGCCTCGACAGCGAGATCTTCGGCGAGTCGAAGTATTTCGGGTCGGGCCAGAAATGCACGGTGGTGCCGGTCTTCTTCTTCGGCACCGTGCCGATCACCTGCAATTCGCTGACGCGATCGCCGTGCTCGAAGGCCATGCGGTATTCGTTGCCGTCGCGGCGGATCGTCACTTCCACCCGCTGCGATAGCGCGTTCACCACCGACACGCCCACGCCGTGCAGGCCGCCGGAGAAGTTGTAGTTCTTGCCGCTGAACTTGCCGCCCGCATGCAGGCGGGTGAGGATCAGCTCGACGCCCGGGATGCCTTCCTCGGGGTGGATGTCCACCGGCATGCCGCGGCCGTCGTCCGTCACCTCGACCGAGCCGTCCGCGTGCAGCACCACCTCGATCGATTTCGCGTGGCCGGCCAGCGCCTCGTCCACCGAGTTGTCGACCACCTCCTGCGCCATGTGGTTGGGGCGGGTGGTGTCGGTGTACATGCCGGGCCGGCGCTTGACCGGGTCCAGGCCGGAGAGGACTTCGATGTCGGCGGCGTTGTAGCGACTGCTCATGCGTGGTCGTCGGGCAAATGAAAGCGTCGCAGCATGGCGGCGCACAGGGGGAGGGTCAAGGACTCACAGCGGCGCGCAATGGCGTTCCAGCCAGGCGAGGTCGGCGCCTTCCAGCAGCGGCGACAGCGCGGCGCGCACGGTGGCGTGGTAGTCGTCCAGCCAGGCGCGTTCGTCGGGGCCGAGCAGGCCGGGTTCCAGTGCGCGGCGGTCGAACGGGCACAGGGTGAGCGTCTCGAAGGCGAGGAAGTCGCCGAACTCGGTGCTGTCGGCCTCGACCACCACGGCGAGGTTCTCGTGGCGGATGCCGTGGCGGCCCGGCTTGTACAGGCCCGGCTCGATCGAGGAGATCATGCCCGGCTCCAACGCCACCAGCGCGCCGCCGTTCACCGGCGGGCGGATCGATTGCGGGCCTTCGTGCACGTTGAGGAAGTAGCCCACGCCGTGGCCGGTGCCGTGGCCGTAGTCGCAGCCGGCCGCCCACAGCGGCGCACGCGCCAGCGCGTCGAGCTGCGGGCCGCTGGCGCCTTTCGGGAAGCGCGCGCGGGACAGCGCGATCATGCCCTTGAGCACCAGGGTGGCGTCGCGGCGCTGCTCGGCGCTGGTCTCGCCCAGCGCCAGCACGCGGGTGATGTCGGTGGTGCCGCCGAGGTACTGGCCGCCGGAGTCGACCAGCAGTAGGCCCTTCGCCTGCAGCGCGCTGTGCGATTCCTGGGTGGCGCGGTAGTGGGGCAGCGCGCCGTTGGCCTGGTAGCCGGCGATGGTGGCGAAGCTTTCGCCCACGAATTCCGGTTGCGCGGCGCGCGCGGCATGCACGAGCCGGTGCACGTCCAGCTCGGTGAGTGGCTTGCCCTCGGCGAGCTGGTGCTCGATCTCGCGGAACGCGCCGGCCAGCGCTGCGCCGTCGCGGCGCATCACGTCGCGCACGCGATCCAGCTCGGCCGGGCTCTTCACCGCCTTGAACGCGGTACTGGGGTTGGCGGCCTCGATGCGCCGGACACCGGCGGGGATCGCGTTGCTGATCGCGCAGACCACGCGGCCGGGATCGAACAGCAGGGCGTCGTCCTTGCGCAGCTCGGCCAGCGCGCCGGTGATGCCGGCATAGCCGGTGATCGCGACGCCGTCGGCGGCGAGCTGCGCCACCAGCGCGTCGTCGAACTTGCCGCGTTCGGCGAACAGGGTGGCCTTGCCCTCGGCCGTGACCAGCAGGTGGGCCAGGAAGACCGGGTTGCACTCCACGTCGCTGCCGCGCAGGTTGGTGAGCCAGGCGATGTCGTCGAGGCTGGAGACGAGATGGTGCGTGGCGCCGCGCTTGTGCAACGCGGTGCGCAGTCGCGCCAGCTTGTCCGCGCGCGACGTGCAGGCCCAGGCGATCGGGTGCTCGACGATGCGCGCGTGCGGCAGGGCGGGGCGGTCGTGCCAGGCCGCGCCGGGCAGGTCGAGGTCGGTGCGCACGCGGACGCCGTGCTCGCCCAGCCTGGCTTCCATCTGGCGCAGGCCGGCCAGCGAGACGCTGTCGCCGGCCACGGCCAGCACGTCGGCTTCGTGCAGGTGCGTGGCCAGCCAGTCCATGTGCTCGGGGGTGTGCGGCACGTGCAGCTTCATCAGCGCGATGCCACTGCCGGCGAGCTGCTGCTCGGCCTGCGCGAAATAGCGCGAGTCGGTCCACAGTCCGGCATGCTCGCGGCCCACGATCAGGGTGCCGGCCGAGCCGGTGAAGCCGGACAGCCACGCGCGGGCCTGCCAGTGTCCGGGCAGGTATTCGGACAGATGCGGGTCGGCGCTGGGGACGATCACGGCGGCGACGCCGTGCTGCTGCATGGCCGCGCGCAGTGCGGCGATACGGGCGGGGACGGGAGTGCTCATGCGCGGCATGTTAGCAGGCGCGCATGTGGCCGGATGCTTGCCACAACGCGGCGCGGCCCGCAACGCGCAAGATCATCGCGCAGCATGCTTCAACTGCGGCATTGTGTCTCGACGGGGTGTCATTTCGCACCGCTACTCACTACGATGCGCGCGCCGCATCCCCACGGCATCCCCCTTTTAGCCGTCCAAAGAGTCGTTCGTGAGCAAACGTAGCGTCGTTTCCGCCTTGCGCTGGTCGTGCGCAGGCCTGGCCGTGTTCCTCGCCGGCTGCAACATGGAGGTCCTCTCGCCGAAAGGCGACGTGGGCATGCATGAAAAGAACCTGATCCTGATCGCGCTCGGGCTGATGTCCGTGGTGGTGATCCCGGTGATCGCGTTGACCCTGTGGTTCGCCTGGCGCTACCGCGCCTCCAACACCAAGGCCACCTACGCGCCGAAGTGGTCGCACTCGACGAAGATCGAGGCGGTGATGTGGGGCATCCCCTGCGTCATCATCGCGATCCTCGCCGTGATCACCTGGCGCAGCACGCATGCGCTGGACCCGTACAAGCCGCTGGTCTCGGAGGTGAAGCCGGTGACCATCGAGGCGGTGGCGCTGGACTGGAAGTGGCTGTTCATCTACCCGGACTACGGCGTGGCCAGCGTCAACCAGATCGCGTTCCCGGTGGACACGCCGGTGAATTTCAGGATCACCTCGGCCTCGGTGATGAACGCGTTCTTCATCCCGCAACTGGGCAGCCAGATCTACGCGATGAACGGCATGCAGACCAGGCTGCACCTGATCGCGCGCGAGCCGGGCAGCTATGAAGGCCTGTCCTCCAACTACAGCGGCGCCGGCTTCTCCGACATGCACTTCAAGGCGATCGCCACCACCTCGCAGGGCTTCCGGGACTGGCTGGCCAGGGCGAAGGCCAGCGCGGCCGCGCTCGACCTGCCGACCTACCAGGCGCTGGAACAGCCCAGCGAAAAGGTGCCGGTGTCGTACTACGCGACGGTCGCGCCCGGGCTGTTCGAGAACATCCTGCACAACGACGTGGGCGGCAGGCCTGCCGGCGACAAGCCGACGGAGGGCGCGCCGATGAAGGGCATGCCGATGGAAGGCATGCCGGCGCACGACGGCGTCGCCGTCGTCGCCTCGCGCCACGATCACGCCAAGGTTGCGGAGTAAGCCATGTTCGGAAAGCTTTCCCTTTCGTCGATCCCGTTCGACCAGCCGATCGTGATGATCACCCTGCTGGCGGTGGCCATCGGTGGTGCGGCCCTGCTCGGCGGCATCACCTATTTCCGCAAGTGGGGCTACCTGTGGAACGAGTGGTTCACCACGGTGGACCACAAGAAGATCGGCGTCATGTACGTCATCCTGGCGCTGGTGATGCTGCTGCGCGGCTTCGCCGACGCGATCATGATGCGCGGCCAGCAGGCGCTGGCCGCGGGCGGTGCCCAGGGCTACCTGCCGCCGCACCACTTCGACCAGATCTTCAGCGCCCACGGCACGATCATGATCTTCTTCATGGCGATGCCGTTCATCGTGGGCCTGATGAACCTGGTCGTGCCGCTGCAGATCGGTGCGCGCGACGTGGCCTACCCGTTCCTGAACTCGCTGAGCTTCTGGCTCACGGCGTCGGGCGTGGTGCTGATCATGCTGTCGCTGTTCGTGGGCGAGTTCTCCACCACCGGCTGGCTGGCCTACCCGCCGTTGTCGGAACTGCAGTTCAGCCCAGGCGTCGGCGTGGACTACTACATCTGGGCGTTGCAGCTGTCCGGCCTGGGCACCACGCTTTCGGGCATCAACTTCATCGTCACCATCCTGCGCATGCGCACCCCGGGCATGACGCTGATGAAAATGCCGGTGTTCAGCTGGACCGCGCTGGTCACCAACGTGCTGATCGTGGCGGCGTTCCCGATCCTCACCGTGACGCTGGCGCTGCTCGGCGCCGACCGCTACCTCGGCATGCACTTCTTCACGAACGGCCTCGGCGGCAACGCCATGATGTACGTGAACCTGATCTGGGTCTGGGGCCACCCCGAGGTCTACATCCTGGTGCTGCCTTGCTTCGGCGTGTTCTCCGAGATCATCTCCACGTTCTCGGGCAAGCCGCTGTTCGGCTACAAGTCGATGGTGTGGGCCACGGTGGCGATCGGCGGCCTGTCCTTCCTGGTGTGGCTGCACCACTTCTTCACCATGGGCTCGGGCGCGGACGTCAACGCGTTCTTCGGCATCGCCACCATGGTGATCTCGATCCCCACCGGCGTGAAGGTGTTCAACTGGCTGTTCACCATGTACCGCGGCCGCGTGCGCTTCACCGTGCCGGTGCTGTGGACGATCGGCTTCATGGTGACCTTCGTGATCGGCGGCATGACCGGCGTGCTGCTGGCGGTGCCGGGCGCTGACTTCGTGCTGCACAACAGCCTGTTCCTGATCGCGCACTTCCACAACATGATCATCGGCGGCGTGGTGTTCGGCTGCCTGGCCGCGCTGAACTTCTGGTTCCCCAAGGCCACCGGCTTCAAGCTGGAGGAGCGCTGGGGCAAGTGGTCGTTCTGGTGCTGGCTGGTGGGCTTCTACGTGGCCTTCGTGCCGCTGTACCTGCTCGGCTTCATGGGCGCCACCCGCCGCATGCAGCACTACGACAACGCGGCCTGGCAGCCGTACTTCGTGGTGGCCTTCATCGGCGCGGTGATCATCCTGGCCGGCATCGGCTTCACCGTGCTGCAGATCGCGGTGAGCATCCGCAACCGCGACAGCAACCGCGATCTCACCGGCGATCCGTGGGGCGGCCGCACCCTGGAGTGGTCGACCAGCTCGCCGGCGCCGTTCTACAACTTCGCGGTGCTGCCCGAGGTGAGCGAGCTGGACCAGTTCTGGGCGGACAAGGAGCACAAGCGCGCCTGGCCGCGCCATGCGCACTACGCCGACGTCCACATGCCGCGCAACACCGGCGTGGGCGTGGTGATGGGCGGCTTCGCCACGCTGCTGGGCTTCGGGCTGATCTGGCACATCTGGTGGCTGGCGATCCTGGGCCTGGCGGGCATGGTGGGCTCGTTCGTCGTGCGCTCCTACGACCGCGACGTCGACTACTACGTGCCGGGCGCCGAAGTCGAGAAGATCGAGCGCGAGCGGCTGGTGCCGCTGCACAAGCTGATTGACCAGGTGGGCGCCGCTCCCGCCGAGCAGAAGGTGGCCTGATCCCATGAATGCTTCCGTCATTACCGCCGGCCACGACGTCGCCGGCCACCACGAGCACCACGACGACGGCTCCAAGACCCTGCTGGGGTTCTGGATCTACCTGATGAGCGACTGCCTGATCTTCTCGGGCCTGTTCGCCACCTTCGCCGTCATGGCCCACTCCTACGCGGGCGGCCCCACCGGCAAGGAGATCTTCGATCTCAAGTACGTGCTGGGCGAGACCATGCTGCTGCTGGTCTCCAGCTTCACCTTCGGCATGGCGATGCTGAACATGCACGCCGGCCGCCGCGGCAAGGTGCTGGCCTGGCTGGTGGTCACCTTCCTGTTCGGTGCGGCCTTCGTGGGCATGGAAATCCACGAGTTCGTCCACCTGATCCACGAGGGCGCCGGCCCGGACCGCAGCGCCTTCCTGTCGGCCTACTTCACCCTGGTCGGCACGCACGGCCTGCACGTCACCTGCGGCCTGATCTGGATCGTGGTGATGCTGGACATGGTGCGCCGCCATGGCCTGGACGGCATCGTCAAGCGCCGGTTGTCCTGCCTCAGCCTGTTCTGGCATTTCCTCGACGTGATCTGGATCTGCGTGTTCACTTTTGTCTATCTGCACGGGGTGCTGTGATGTCGCACGCTCATGAACAGGCCGCCCACGGCGGCAAGCACGGCTCGCTTTCGTCCTACATGGTCGGCTTCGGGCTGTCGCTCGTGCTCACCCTGCTGTCCTTCGGCTGCGTGATGACCGGCATGGTGCCGCACCACCTGGTCGTGCCGGGCCTGATGGTGTTCTGCGTGGCCCAGGTGCTGGTGCAGCTCGGCTTCTTCCTGCACATGGGCATCGCCCCGGAGCAGCGCGAGAACCTGATGGTGATGGCGTGCGCGCTGATCTTCATCGCGATCGTGGTGATCGGGTCGCTGTGGGTGCTGCACAACATGAATGCCTACATGATGCCGGGGATGGCGCACGGCTGAGGCTGGCGCTCCCGATGGTCCTGCTGCCGGCGGCTCCGCGAGGGGCCGCCGGTTTTGTTTGGGGCAGCGCAAGCGTCAAAGCGGTTTCGTGCGCCTGCTGGCGCCCGAGTTACTTTTCTCTTGCGTGGCCAAGAGAAAAGTAACCAAAAGAGAAGGCCACCCCGGGGCGGCGCTTGCCGTCCATCCATGGACGGCAAGTCCGTGAGGCGGGGCCGGGCTTTTCGAGCGGGCTCCTGCCCGCGCGAAAAGGCGAGGCCATCCGTGGCCTCGCCCGCTGCGCGGCCTCCTCGTCCCCGCCTCACGGCCGCCCAGGGGCCCCATAAAAGCAGGCGCCCATCGTGCGCGCCAGAAGCAACGGCCAAAGCAAGGCAAAGCGCCGCGCACCCGCAGGGCGGGAGGTCCGGAGGGCGCGCCATGGGCGCCCCCTTTCTTTGGCTACTTTCTCTCGGGCAAGCACAGAGAAAGTGACCCGGGCCGCGGCAGGGGCTCGAAACCGCTTTGTTCCTCGCGAACACGGCAGGCAACAACCCGTCTTCAGCAAGGAGGGCTGGCCGCGCAACCGCAATTCATCATGAATCCGGCCCACCGCGACATCTCGCGGCGGAGGCCGTCTGCCGCTAGAATGCGTATTTCCAGCACGGCTGCTTTCCATGACCCCCCTGATTTTCGTCACTGGCGGTGTGGTGTCCTCGCTTGGCAAGGGCATCGCCGCGGCGTCGCTGGCCTCCATCCTGGAAGCGCGTGGCCTCTCGGTCACCATGATGAAGCTCGACCCGTACATCAACGTAGACCCGGGCACCATGAGCCCGTTCCAGCACGGCGAGGTCTACGTGACCGACGACGGCGCGGAGACCGACCTCGACCTCGGCCACTACGAGCGCTTCGTCCATACCCGGCTCACCGGCAAGAACTCGATCACTACCGGCAAGATCTACGAGAGCGTGATCCGCAAGGAGCGCCGCGGCGACTACCTGGGCGCCACCGTGCAGGTGATCCCGCACATCACCGACGAGATCAAGCACTGCATCCACGAGGCCACCCGCGGCTTCGACGTGGCGCTGGTGGAGATCGGCGGCACGGTGGGCGACATCGAATCGCTGCCGTTCCTGGAGGCGATCCGCCAGCTGCGCATCGAGCATGGCCCGGAGAAGTGCCTGTTCATGCACCTCACCCTGGTGCCGTTCATCAAGGCCGCCGGCGAGATCAAGACCAAGCCCACCCAGCATTCGGTGAAGGAGCTGCGTTCGATCGGCATCCAGCCGGACATCCTGCTGTGCCGCAGCGAGCAGCCGCTGCCCGAGGGCGAGCGGCGCAAGATCGCGCTGTTCACCAACGTGCCCGAGAATGCCGTCATCAGCGCGGTGGACGTGGACGTGATCTACAAGACCCCGTTGTGGCTGCACCAGCAGGGCCTGGACGAGATCGTGGTGAAGAGGCTGGGCCTCGACGCCAAGCCGGCCGATCTCTCCGGCTGGCAGCGCACGGTGGACGCCGTGGTGCACCCGAAGGACGAGGTCAACGTGGCCATCGTCGGCAAGTACGTGGAGCACAAGGACGCCTACAAGTCGCTGGGCGAGGCGCTGCGCCATGGCGGCATCAAGCAGCAGACCCGGGTGAACCTGCAGTGGATCGACTCCGAGCAGGTCGAGGCCGAAGGCGCCGCCAAGGTGCTCGGCGCCATGGACGCCATCCTCGTGCCGGGCGGCTTCGGCAAGCGCGGCTTCGAAGGCAAGATCATGGCCGCGAAGTACGCGCGCGAGCACGGCGTGCCGTACTTCGGCATCTGCTACGGCATGCACGCGGCGGTGGTGGATTTCGCCCGCCACGTGGCCGGGCTGGCCGATGCCGACTCCAGCGAGAACGACCGCAACACGCCGAACCCGGTGATCGCGCTGATCACCGAGTGGACCACGGCCGCCGGCGAAGTCGAGCAGCGCAGCGAACGTTCGGATCTCGGCGGCACCATGCGCCTGGGCGCGCAGGAGTGCCGCCTCAAGGCCGGCACGCTGGCCCGCGAGATGTACGGCCAGGACGTGGTGCGCGAGCGCCATCGCCACCGCTACGAATTCAACAACCGCTACCGCCAGAGCTTCGAGGACCAGGGCCTGGTGATCTCCGGCAAGTCGATGGACGACCTGCTGGTCGAGATCGTCGAGCTGCCGCCGCAGAAGCACCCGTGGTTCCTCGGCTGCCAGGCGCATCCGGAGTTCACTTCCACCCCGCGTGACGGCCACCCGCTGTTCATCGGCTTCGTGCGCGCCGCGCGCGAGTACAAGGCCGTGCGCGACGGCCACAAGCTGGCGCAGGGAGCCGTGGCATGAAAGGTTCTCACATCCCTGTGACTGGGTTCCGGCCAATCCATGGCCGCAATGACGATGTGGCGTCATCGCTGCACCCTGAAGGAGTGCAGCGATGAAACTCTGCCATTTTGAAGTCGGCCTCGACCGGCCGCTGTTCCTGATCGCCGGCCCCTGCGTGGTCGAATCCGAGCAACTGCAGCTGGATACCGCCGGCAAGCTCAAGGAAATCACCGGCAAGCTCGGCGTGAACTTCATCTTCAAGTCCAGCTTCGACAAGGCCAACCGTTCCTCCGGCACCAGCTTCCGTGGCCCGGGCATGGAGGAGGGGCTGCGCATCCTCGGCGAGGTGAAGCGCCAGATCGGCGTGCCGGTGCTCACCGACGTGCACGAATACACCCCGTTCGGCGAGGTTGCCGCGGTGGTGGACGTGCTGCAGACGCCGGCCTTCCTGTGCCGCCAGACCGATTTCATCCAGGCCGTGGCCC
The DNA here is from genome assembly GCF_040812275.1 of Rhodanobacter geophilus. Classification (NCBI taxonomy): domain Bacteria; kingdom Pseudomonadati; phylum Pseudomonadota; class Gammaproteobacteria; order Lysobacterales; family Rhodanobacteraceae; genus Rhodanobacter; species Rhodanobacter geophilus. The sequence goes on from NZ_JBFOHL010000002.1 coordinate 154,680, forward strand.
GCGCCGGCAAGCCGGTGAACATCAAGAAGGGCCAGTTCCTCGCGCCGTGGGACATGAAGCACGTCGTCGCCAAGGCCAAGGCCGTGGGCAACGACAGCATCCTGGTCTGCGAGCGCGGCGCCAGTTTCGGCTACAACAACCTGGTCTCGGACATGCGCAGCCTCAGTGCGATGCGCGAGACCGGCTGCCCGGTGGTGTTCGACGCCACCCATTCGGTGCAGTTGCCGGGCGGTCAGGGCAGCAGTTCCGGCGGCCAGCGCGAGTTCGTGCCGGTGCTGGCGCGCGCGGCGGTGGCCGCGGGCGTGGCCGGGCTGTTCGCCGAGACGCACCCCGATCCTTCCAGGGCGCTCAGCGACGGCCCCAATGCCTGGCCGCTGGGCAAGATGGAAGCGCTGCTGGAAACATTGATGGAGCTGGATGCCGTGACCAAGCGCCACGGCTTCCTCGAAGACACCTTGTGACGCCGGGGACCATCCCGGGTCAACCCTGAATCGCCACCTCTGGATTGGAGCCGCATGAGCACTGACATCACCCGCATCCACGCCCGTGAAATCCTCGACTCTCGCGGCAATCCCACGCTGGAGGCCGAGGTCACCCTGGCCGGCGGCGGCTTCGGCCGCGCCGCGGTGCCCAGCGGCGCCAGCACCGGCACCCGCGAGGCGGTGGAGCTGCGCGACGGCGACAAGGCGCGCTACCTCGGCAAGGGCGTGCGGAACGCGGTGGCCAACGTCAACGGCGCGATCGCCAGCGCGCTGAAGGGTTTCGATGCAGCCAACCAGGGCGGGCTCGATGCGAAGCTGATCCAGCTCGACGGCACGCCGAACAAGGGCAAGCTGGGCGCCAATGCGCTGCTCGGCGTGTCGATGGCCGCCGCGCATGCGGTGGCGGCGCAGCGCAGGCAGGCGCTGTGGCAATACCTCGCGGAGATCAACGGCACCACCGGCAAGCCCGGCGCGCTGCCGGTGCCGATGATGAACATCATCAACGGCGGCGCGCATGCCGACAACAACGTCGACGTGCAGGAATTCATGGTGCTGCCGGTGGGCGTGTCCAGCTTCGCCGAGGCGCTGCGCGCCGGCGCGGAGATCTTCCACGCGCTGAAGGGCGTGCTGAAGGGCAAGGGCCTCAACACCGCGGTGGGCGACGAGGGGGGCTTCGCGCCGAACCTGCGTTCCAACATCGAGGCGCTGGACACCATCCTCGAAGCGGTCCACAAGACCGGCTACAAGGTGGGCAGCGAAATCCTGCTGGGCCTCGACGTCGCCAGTTCCGAGTTCTTCAAGGACGGCAAGTACGACCTGGAAGGCGAGGGCAAGGTCTACACCCAGCACGAGTGGGTGGACGTGCTGGCCAGCTGGGCGAAGCAGTACCCCATCGTCACCATCGAGGACGGCATGGCCGAGGGCGACTGGGACGGCTGGAAGCTGCTCACCGAAAAGATCGGCAAGAGCGTGCAGCTGGTGGGCGACGACCTGTTCGTCACCAACCCGGGCATTTTCAAGGAAGGCATCGACAAGGGCATCGCCAACGCCATCCTGATCAAGGTCAACCAGATCGGCACGCTGTCCGAGACGCTGGAGGCCATCGCGATGGCCGACGCCGCGAAGTACGCCGCGATCGTGTCGCACCGCTCGGGCGAGACGGAAGACACCACCATCGCCGACATCGCCGTGGCGACCACGGCGACCCAGATCAAGACCGGTTCGCTGTGCCGCACCGACCGCGTGGCGAAGTACAACCAGCTGCTGCGCATCGAGGAAGCACTGGGCCCGGCGGCGCGCTATGCGGGCCGCACGGCGTTCGTCAGCCTCGACCACCTGCCGGGCTGACCCGGCGCGCCCCGGCCCATGCTGCGCTGGATCGCCCTGGTCCTGTTCCTGCTGCTGGTCGGACTGCAGCTGAAACTGTGGTCCGTGCACGGCGGCATGCACGAGGTGGATGCCTTGCGCGTGTCGATCAAGAAGCAGACCGACGAGAACACGCGCCTGCAGCAGCGCAACCAGGCGCTGGCCGCCGACGTGTCCGACCTCAAGCACGGCGACCAGGCGATCGAGGCGCGTGCGCGCACCGGGCTGGGCCTGATCAAGCCGGGTGAAACGTTCTACCAGGTCGACAACCAGCCCGCGGGCGCGAGCAGCACGCTGCCCCTGCCGCCGCCGGCCCGGCCCGCCGGCGCCACGGGTGGCGTCGTCAGATGAGCACGACCTTCTGGTGCGTGGTGCCCGCCGCCGGTCGCGGCGCGCGCATGGGCGCGGACTGTCCCAAGCAATACCTGCCGCTGGCCGGCAAGCCGTTGATCGCGCACACGCTGGAGCGGCTGGCCGCGCACCCGCGCGTCGCCGGCCTGATGGTGGTGCTGGGCGAGAACGACGCGCACTGGCCCGGCACCGCGACCCTGCACGGCAAGCCGGTGCGCACCGCGATCGGCGGCGCCGAGCGCAGCGATTCGGTGCTGGCCGGGCTGCACGCCTTGCCGCCCGAGGTGGGCGATGCCGACTTCGTGCTGGTGCACGACGCCGCGCGTCCCTGCGTGCGCGAGGCCGACATCGCACGCCTGGTCGAACGGGCCGCGCAGGCGGATGGCGGCCTGCTCGGCGCGCCGTTGCGCGACACGCTGAAACGTGCCGGTGAAGGCGGGCGCAGCCTCGCCACCGAGCCGCGCGAACAGCGCTGGCGCGCGTTCACGCCGCAGATGTTCCGCCGTGGCGAGCTTGCCGCGGCGCTGCACGCGGTGGCGCGCGACGGCCGGGCGGTCAGCGACGAGGCGATGGCGATGGAGCTGGCCGGTTTCCGGCCGCTGCTGGTCGAGGGCGCCGAGGACAACATCAAGGTGACCACGGCGGCGGACCTCGCGCTGGCTGAATTCCTGCTGGCGAGGACGGCATGAGCTTTCGTATCGGCAATGGTTTCGACGTGCACGCGTTCGGTACGGGTGACCACGTCACCTTGGGCGGCGTGCGCATCCCCCATACGCATGGATTGGTGGCGCACTCCGATGGCGACGTGGTGATCCACGCCCTGTGCGACGCGATCTTCGGCGCGCTGGCGCTGGGCGACATCGGCAGGCACTTCCCGCCCTCCGACGAACGCTGGCGCGATGCCGACAGCCGCCGGTTCCTGCGCCACGCGGCGCTGCTGATGGCACAGCACGGCTATGCGCTGGGCAACGCCGACGTCACCGTGATCGGCGAATCGCCCAAGGTCGGTCCGCACGCGCAGGCCATGCGCGAGAACCTCGCCGCCGACCTCGAATGCGAGCTCGGCCGCGTCAGCGTCAAGGCCACCACCACCGAAAAACTGGGCTTCACCGGCCGCGGCGAAGGCATCGCCGCCCAGGCCTGCGTGCTGCTGATCCAACGCTGAAACCACGACCCCATGACAAACCGGGAACTTCCTTTCGCCCATGGCGCCGCGCCGCCTTTGACGGCGCGTCTTCGCCTTGCTCATGAAGATTTCCTGGTCGAGGAAATCCTGGGCTACGACGCCGACGGCAGTGGCGAGCACGTGCTGCTATGGGTGGAGAAACGCGGCGCGAACACCGACTGGGTGGCGCGCGAGCTGGCGAAGTTCGCCGGCGTGCCGCCGTTGGCGGTGGGCTACGCGGGCTTGAAGGATCGCCATGCGGTGACCCGGCAGACGTTCTCGGTGCAACTGGCGGGCAGGCCCGATCCGGACTGGTCCGCGTTTCCGCATGCGGAAGTGAAGGTGCTGGCCGCCACGCGCCACGGCCGCAAGCTCAAGCGCGGCGGGCTGCGCGGCAACCGTTTCGTGCTGGTGCTGCGCGAGGTGCAGGGCGAGCGCGAGCGCGCGGAACAGGTGCTGGCCACGATCGCCGCACGTGGCGTGCCCAACTACTTCGGCGAGCAGCGTTTCGGCCGCGAAGGCGGCAACCTCGCGCAGGCGCGGGCGATGTTCGCGGGGCGCCGGGTGGATCGTGACAAGCGCGGCTTCCTGCTCTCCGCCGCGCGCTCGCAGATCTTCAACAGCGTGCTTGCCGCCCGCGTCGAGCGCGATGCGTGGGATGCGCCGCTGGATGGCGAGATCTGGTCGCTGGCCGGTTCGCGTTCGTGGTTCGGTCCCGAGCCGTATACCGAGGTGCTGGCGCAACGGCTGGCAGGCGGTGACATCCACCCTTCCGGTCCGCTGTGGGGGCAGGGCGAGCCGCCCGCCTCAGGCGAGGCGGGTGCGCTGGAGCGCGAAATCGCTGCCGCCCACGCCGACCTCGCCGAAGGCATTGCCGCCGCGCGCATGGATCAGGAGCGCCGTCCGCTGCGCCTGCTGCCGCAAGACCTGCGCTGGCGCTGGCTGGCGGACGACGCGTTGGAACTGTCGTTCCAGCTGCCGGCGGGGGCGTATGCGACGGTGGTGGTGCGGGAAGTGGCGGTGACGTCGCAGGTCGCCGATTCGCAGGCCGCAGATCAACAGCGTCATGTTTGATTGATCCCCGACGCGCATCCTGCGCTTCGGGGATTCGCCTGCTCCGGGCATTGCCCTGAGCAGGCTCCGTCCGGCAGGCGCGATACGCCTGCCGGACGTTGGGCCATCCATGGCCCGGGCTCCCTCACCCTCGCAGCAACACGACGACTGCACCGGTGCCCCCTTGCGCCGGACGCGCGGAGGCGAACGCCACCACGTCGTCGCGTCGGCGCAGCAGGCGGTCGGTGAGCGCCTTCAGCACGGGGCCGGCGGCCTTCGAGCGCAGGCCCTTGCCGTGGATGATGCGCACGCAGCGCAGGTCGCGCTGCTTCGCCTCGGCAAGGAAGCTGGCGATGGAGGCCTGCGCGGCGGCGGCGTTCATCTGGTGCAGGTCCAGGTCGTCCTGCACGCTGAACTGGCCGCGCTTGAGCTGGCGCAGCAGCTTCGGCGGATAGCCGTCGCGCAGGTAGCCCAGTTCCTCGCCCACTTCGAGCGTGGCCGGGTCGAAGGCCATCTCCAGCAGTTCGCCCGGCACCGCGGCCTCGTCGGCCTCGAACATGCGCGGCAGCGGCGCGGGCTTGGGCGCGGACGGCGGTGCGGCGACCGGATCGATGCGCTGCACCTCGCCGATCGCCTCGCGGAACAGGCGGGCGTCATCTTCGCTGATCACGGCGGGCGGGCGGCGCTTCATGCAGCGATGCTAGCAAGTCGCGCCGACCAGCCGTGAAACGGCGGGTGCGCTCCGGTAAACTCGGGCAGTTACGGGGTGCGCGCGCCGCGAACGGCGATGCGTTGCGATCGACTCAACACGGATCAGCATGCGAGTTCTTGTCAGCAACGACGATGGCGTGGACGCGAAAGGCATCCACGTGCTTGCCGAGCGTCTCGGCGAGGTGGGCGAAGTGACGGTGGTGGCGCCCGACCGCGACCGTTCCGGCGCGAGCAATTCGCTGACCCTGGACGCACCGCTGCGCGTGCTGCACATGGAGGATGGCCGCTACCGCGTGGCCGGCACGCCCACCGACTGCGTGCACCTGGCGCTGTCGGGCCTGCTGGAGCACGAGCCGGACATCGTGGTGTCGGGCATCAACAACTCGGCCAACCTCGGCGACGACGTGATCTATTCCGGCACGGTGTCGGCGGCGATGGAAGGGCGCTTCCTCGGCCTGCCGGCGATCGCCGTGTCGCTGGTGAGCCACGACCATCGCGGCATCCATTACGACTCGGCGGCGAACGCGGTGTTGCTGCTGATGCGCCGGCTGCTGGTCGACCCGCTGCCGGCCGACACCATCCTCAACATCAACGTGCCGGACCGGCCGTGGGCGGAGATCCGCGGCTTCGAGGTCACCCGGCTGGGCCGCCGCCACCGTGCGGCGCCATGCATCGCGCAGACCGATCCGCGCGGCCGTCCGATCTGGTGGATCGGCCCGGCGGGCGAGGTGGACGATGCCGGCCCGGGCACCGACTTCGACGCGGTGCGTCGCGGCTGTGTCTCGGTCACGCCGATCCACGTCGATCTCACCCGTTTCCAGGCGCTGGAGAAGGTCAGCAGCTGGATGCAGTCGCTCAGCGACGACATGGCCGCTTCCGGCCACAAGGCGGCTTGAGCGATGAACATGCATACGCTGCCTCCTGCGGCGCTGAAAGGCGAGGGCATGACCTCGCAGCGCGCGCGCGACCGGCTCGCCGTCCAGCTGCGGGAAAGCGGCATCCGCGATCCGCGGGTGATCGACGTGATCCGCAACGTGCCGCGCCACCATTTCATCGACCAGGCGCTGCACTCGCGCGCCTACGAGAACACCGCGCTGCCGATCGGCCACGGCCAGACCATCTCGCAGCCCTGGGTGGTGGCGCGGATGACCGAGGCGCTGCTCGAACATTTCGATGCGCGCAGGGAGAAGCCCGGCCGGGTGCTGGAGATCGGCACCGGTTCCGGCTACCAGGCGGTGGTGCTGGCCGCGCTGGTGGAACAGGTCTACACCGTGGAGCGCATCGAGGAACTGCTGCGCCAGGCACGCCGCCGTTTCCGCCAGCTCGGCCTCGCCAACATCCGCTCGCGCCACGACGACGGCAAGCTGGGCTGGGCCGACGAGGCGCCGTTCGACGCGATCATCCTCACGGCCGCGGGCGACACCATCCCTAGCCGCATCCTCGAACAGCTCAGCCCCACCGGCGTGCTGGTGGCGCCGGTGGGCTCGCCCAGCAGCCAGGTGCTGATCCGCCTGCGCGGCGACGGGCAGGGCGACTTCGCCCAGGAAGAACTCGGCGCGGTGAGTTTCGTGCCGCTCTTGGGCGGCATCGGCTGATGCAACGAAGAGTCTGCTCAATGTCTCCACATAGCCCGCGTTGCCTTGCCGTGGCCGTCAGGTGGGAATGCGTGGCGCAGCGCCTGCCTGGCTGGCAGATCAAGCCGCGCGCTGCCGCATGGCGGCCACGGCAAGGCAACCCTCCGGGCCGGGTCTGTTTGCCCGCATCCCTGCGTCATCACTCAGTCGTGGACGGACGTCCACTCCCTCCTTCTTCCTTGGCCTGCGCGCAAACAGCTCCCGGCGCGGGCCATGCGGAGGCATTGAGCAGACTCTCCAAGGAAACCGACTAGATGCGCCTGTTCGGCAAGCTCTATGCCCGCGCCCTGGTGTGGGCACGCCATCCGCACGCGATCCGCTACCTGTGCGCGCTCAGCTTCTTCGAGGCCTTCATCTTCCCGATCATGCCGGAGGTGATGCTGGCGCCGATGATGCTGGGCAAGCGGCACCGGGCGTTCTTCTACGCCAATGTCAGCCTCGCGTTCTCGTTGCTGGGCTCGCTGGTCGGCTACGCGCTGGGGCACTGGGCGTTCGAGGCGCTGAAGCCGTTGCTGGACACGCTGCACCTGCTGGCGCCGATCGAACAGGGCGTGTCCAGCCTGCGTGTGCAGATGGCAGAGCACCGCTGGGGGCTATACGGCGTGCTGGTGCTCGCCGCGCTGCAGCCGGTGGTGCCGATGAAGTTCGTGACCTGGGCCGCGGGCATCGTCGGCGTGCCGGTGCTGCCCTTCCTCGGCTGCGTGGCGCTGGGCCGCGGCAAGCGCGTGTGGCTGCTGGCGCTGCTGATCTGGCTGTTCGGCGAGCGCGCCGAGCACCTGCTGCACAAGTACATCGAGTGGATCGGCTGGATCGTGCTGGTGCTGCTGGGCCTGCTGCTGGCGTGGTGGCTCTGGTGGCATTGAGGCTGCTGCGCGTCGCATGAAAAAACAGGGGGGCCTCGCTATGCTGGCGCGCATGAATCGACACCTGCCATTGTTCCTGCTCGCTGCCGTATGGCTGATGCTGTCCGCCTGCAGCACCGTGGTGGTGGAACCGGCCGGGGGCCAAGGTGGCAGCCAGGGCGGCAACCGTGCCGTTCCCGCTGCGATGCACGCGCCGGTTCATGGCGGCAGCTACCAGGTGGCGAGGGGTGACACCCTGTATTCGATCGCCTTCCGCAAGGGTGTGGATTTCCGCGACCTGGCGAAGTGGAACGGCATCGCCGCGCCATACACGATCTGGCCGGGCCAGCAACTGCGCCTGTCGCCGCCCGCCGCCAGTGCGCCGGTTTCGCACGCTGTGCCGGCTGTTGCCCATGCGGCAAGGCCGGCGCCAGCGCCGTCCGCGCCCGTGTTCGAGAATGCGCCGGCACCGGCCCCGGCCCCGGCGCCGGGTGGCACCCATGCATCGAAGGCGACGGGTGCCCATGCGCCGACAGCTGCCGGGTCGGCCACTGCGGTTGCCTCGGTGGTGCCGGCACCTGGGCGGGCCACCGCCGCGGCCTCCATGCCGGCAGCGCCTTTGAGCACCGAGGTGCCGGTGGCGGGAGAACCCAGGGCGGTGGTACCGCCACCGGTTCCGGTGGTGGCGAGCGGCAGTTCGCGCGCGTCCGGAGGCGTGACCTGGCACTGGCCGGCCGACGGCCGGGTCATCAAGCGTTTCACGCCGGGCGACGCGGTGCCCGGCATCGAGATCGCCGGCAAGGCCGGCGACCCGGTACGCGCCGCGGCCGACGGCGTGGTGGTGTACAGCGGCAATGGCCTGGTCGGTTACGGCGAGCTGGTCATCATCAAGCACAACGACAGTCTGCTGTCGGCCTATGGGCACAACAGCAAGCGACTGGTGAAGGAAGGCCAGCGCGTCAGCGCCGGCCAGGAGATCGCGTTGATGGGCTCCAGCGGCGCCTCGAGCGTCGAGCTGGGTTTCCAGATCCGCAAGGACGGCAACCCGGTCGATCCGCTGAACTACCTGCCGGCGAAGTAAGTCCGGACGCCCGCTGCCTGATTTTCGCGCTCAGGGACGGGCGCAAAGGATAAAACCGGCGACCACGTGCCGCCCCTCGCCGGCCAGCAGGTTGTAGGTGCGGGCGGCGGCGGCGTTGTCCATCACCTCCACGCCGATGCCCTTGCGCAGGAAGCCGACCATGAATGCGGCCGCGGGAAACGTCTGGCGCGTACCCGTGCCCAGCAGCACCAGTTCGGGCTGCAGGGCAAGCAGGGCGTCGACATGGCTGGCATCGAGTGCACCGGCCTCATGCACTGGCCAATGCTCGACGACATGGTCCGGCGCCAGCAGGAAGCTGTCGGTGAGCTCGCGGTCGACCAGGGTGATGCCATGCTCGCCGACACGGCGCACGAACAGGTAACCCTCGGGACGGTCGAGCGAAAGATCCATCAGCGTGGCAGCGCGATCTTCGGCTCGCCGGCGTTGCGGCGGAACAGCACGGCGACATGGCCGATCTGCTGGATCGCCTCGGCGCCGGTGCCGGCGAGCAGGGTGTCGAGCTGGGCTTGCCGCTCCTCCTTGTCGCCGCCGGACAGCTTCACCTTGACCAGCTCGTGGATCTCCAGCGCCAGGCCCAGTTCCTTGACCACGGCGTCGCTGGCACCCTTGTTGCCGAGCAGGATGACCGGATTCAGGCCGTGGGAAAGGCTGCGCAGGTAACGGATCTGCGAGGGGGAGAGGGCCATGGGGCGGGTTCAATTCGCGGGGAGTCGGCCGCAAAGGGTATCATGCGCCCTGATCCCCCTGTAGCGATGTTGCCCCATGAGCCGCAGCAAGAGCAGCGCCGGCTGGCTGCGCGAACATTTCAGCGACGTCTACGTGAAGAAGGCGCAGGCCGAGGGCGTACGCTCGCGCGCGGTCTACAAGCTGGAGGAACTGGTCGATCGCGACCGCCTGCTCAAGCCGGGCATGACCGTGGTGGACCTGGGGGCGGCGCCGGGTGGCTGGTCGCAGCTGGTGCGCCAGCGGCTGGGCGACCATGGCAAGGTGTTCGCGCTGGACATCCTGCCGATGCAAGGCATTGCCGGGGTGGATTTCCTCGAAGGCGATTTCCGCGAGGAAAGCGTGCTGCGGGCGCTGGAGGCCCGGCTGGAGGGGCAGAAGGTGGATCTTGTGCTGTCCGACATGGCCCCCAATATGAGTGGTGTGGCGCTGGCCGACCAGATCCGCGCCATGGCTCTGGCCGAGCTGGCGCTGGATTTTTCCCGGCAATGGCTGAAACCGGGTGGGGCGTTCCTGATCAAGCTGTTCCAGGGTGCCGGCTTCGACGATTACATTCGCAGCTTGCGCGCGGACTTCTCGCGCGTGACGATGCGTAAACCAAAGGCCTCGCGCGCACGTTCGCGCGAGGTGTACGCACTGGCGACCGGCCGCAAGGCCGCCGCGGTGCAACCGGGCGAGAACCGCGCATGAACGAAACAGCGAAAAACGTGTTGCTCTGGGTGATCATCGCGGTGGTGCTGTTCACCGTGTTCCAGAGCTTCAACCCGCACGGCTCCGCGTCGTCGAACATGGCCTACAGCAGCTTCGTGCAGAGCGTGGCCAACGGCAACGTGTCCAGCGCCGTGATCAGCGCCGATTCGCCCCCCGCCATCAGCGGCAAGCTGAAAGACGGCTCGAGTTACCGCACGGTGGCGCCGATGCTGGGCTTCTCCACCAACCAGGTGGTGAAGCAGATGCAGGACAAGGGCGTGGAAGTGCGCCAGGATCCGGCCGAGGGCTTCTCGCTGCTGGGCCTGCTGGTGAGCTGGCTGCCGGTGCTGCTGATCGTGGGCGTGTTCATCTGGTTCATGCGCCAGATGCAGTCCGGCGGCGGCGGTCGCGGCGCGATGAGCTTTGGCCGTTCGCGCGCCAAGCTGCAGGGCGAGGATCAGATCAAGGTCAACTTCAGCGACGTGGCCGGCTGCGACGAGGCCAAGGAGGAGGTCGGCGAACTGGTCGAGTTCCTGCGCGATCCGGGCAAATTCCAGAAACTGGGCGGCAAGATTCCGCGCGGCGTGCTGATGGTGGGCCCGCCCGGCACCGGCAAGACCCTGCTGGCGAAGGCCATCGCGGGCGAGGCCAAGGTGCCGTTCTTCTCGATCTCCGGTTCGGATTTCGTGGAGATGTTCGTGGGCGTGGGCGCCAGCCGCGTGCGCGACATGTTCGAGCAGGCCAAGAAGCACGCGCCGTGCATCATCTTCATCGACGAGATCGACGCGGTCGGCCGCCATCGTGGCGCAGGCCTGGGCGGCGGCCACGACGAGCGTGAGCAGACCCTCAACCAGCTGCTGGTGGAGATGGACGGGTTCGAGGGCTCGGAAGGCATCATCGTGATCGCCGCCACCAACCGGCCCGACGTGCTCGATCCGGCGCTGCTGCGCCCGGGCCGTTTCGACCGCCAGGTGGTGGTGGGCCTGCCCGACGTGAGGGGCCGCGAGCAGATCCTCAAGGTACACCTGCGCAAGGTGCCGGTGGCCGCCGACGTGGATGCCATGACCATCGCACGCGGCACACCGGGGTTCTCCGGTGCCGATCTCGCCAACCTGGTCAACGAGGCGGCGCTGTTCGCCGCGCGCGAGAACGCGCGCGAAGTGCGCATGGCCCACCTGGACAAGGCGCGCGACAAGATCCTGATGGGCACCGAACGCCGCTCGATGGCGATGAGCGAGGACGAGAAGAAGCTCACCGCCTACCACGAGGCGGGCCATGCCATCGTCGGCCGCCTGGTGCCCGAGCACGACCCGGTCTACAAGGTCACGATCATCCCGCGCGGTCGCGCGCTGGGCGTCACCATGTACCTGCCGGAAGGCGACAAGTACAGCATGAACAAGGTGGCGATCGAGTCGCAGCTGTGCTCGCTGTACGGCGGCCGCGTGGCCGAGGAGCTGATCTTCGGCGCCGACAAGGTCACCACCGGCGCCTCCAACGATATCGAGCGGGCCACCAAGATGGCGCGCAACATGGCCACCAAGTGGGGGCTGTCCGACGAGCTGGGTCCCATCACCTATGGCGAGGACGAGGACGAGGTGTTCCTGGGCCGCTCGGTGACCCAGCACAAGAGCATCTCCAACGAGACCGCCAGCAAGATCGACGAGGTGGTGCGCGGCATCCTCGACCGCGCCTACGCGCGCAGCACGCAACTGTTGAACGACAACATCGACAAGCTGCACACGATGGCCGAGGCGCTGCTGCAGTACGAGACCATCGACGCGCACCAGATCGACGACATCATGGCCGGCCGCCTGCCGGGGCCGCCTGCCGACTGGAACCGCAACACCAGCGGAGGCTCCACGCCGCCGCCACCGCCGCCGCCCAAGAGCGGAGACTCCACGGTGGGCAAGGTGGGCGACCCGGCAACGCAGAACCGTTCCGGGCTGGATACCTGATACGGACGTCTGGACGTCCGTACATCCCTTGGTCGGGGATCATCGAAGGGAGTGGCCATTGCCGCTCCCTTCGTCATTTGCGGACCGCCGGAGACGCGGGGCGGCTGTCCTCGCCCGGTGCGTCTGCCGCGCGACAGGATTGCGGTGCGTGCGGAGTGGCCACGCCATGCGTGAAAAAAAGTTCACGAAAAGTGTTGACCTTCGTGGCACGACCCTGAATAATTCCGCTCCTCGCTTCGGCGGTTCGGGAAACCGGTCGACGGAGTGGCAGGTTCAGTGCGCGCCCGTAGCTCAGTTGGATAGAGTACCTGGCTACGAACTAGGTGGTCGGGAGTTCGAATCTCTCCGGGCGCGCCATTTTGTACGGCAAGACGAGGTGCTCGCACTTCGTCCTGTTTCCGCGGAACGGCAGGCCTGCCGGAGCCGCGGAATGGTGGGCATGGTGCCTGAGCGATGTTCGCGGTTTGACGGATGGCACGGTCGCCCGCAACATTATCAAGGCTCCGTTGATGAAGGCTGTCGCGGGCTCGCTCGGGGTATAGCTCAGTCTGGTAGAGCGTTGCGTTTGGGACGCAAAAGTCGGGGGTTCGAATCCCTCTGCCCCGACCAGTCGCGTGTTCTGCCGTAGGCGTCCGCGCCTGTAGCTCAACCGGATAGAGCATCGGCCTTCTAAGCCGACGGTTGCAGGTTCGAGTCCTGTCGGGCGCACCACTGAAAGTGTTTATGGTGGACGTAGCTCAGCTGGTAGAGTCCCGGATTGTGATTCCGGTTGTCGTGGGTTCGAGTCCCATCGTTCACCCCAGTTCAAGTTTCAGGGCCGTTAGCTCAGTTGGTAGAGCAGTTGACTCTTAATCAATTGGTCGTAGGTTCGAATCCTACACGGCCCACCAACTCGCCAAGCGCCGACCCCCGTGGTCGGCGTTTTGCTTTGGGTTTCGCGGTGCCGTCCGGCGCGCATTGCATGCTTGTGCTGCAGCTTGGCACGCCCGTACAATGAACCGCTTTAGCGCTGGGTAATCATCGACTTAGGCTGCAGCGGGGCAGGCGTGGCGCGAACGCCGTTTCTGCTGCCACGGCCGGGCATGGCAAGGCGAAAGTGGCGGAACTGGTAGACGCACCAGATTTAGGTTCTGGCGGGTAACCCCCGTGCGGGTTCGAGTCCCGCCTTTCGCACCACTTCCCGATGATTTTCCGGCGCCGTACGGTTGCCGCCAGGGCGCCCGACGGGTGCCACAACAATCAGGTTCCAGGAGACGACATGCAGGTTTCGGTTGAGAACATCGGCACGCTCGAGCGCAAGCTCACGGTGAAGTTTCCCGCCGAGCGTTACGAGACGCAGGTGAGCGCGCGCATCGCGGAGCTGGGGCGCACGGTACGCCTGAAGGGTTTTCGTCCGGGCAAGGTGCCGGTGGCCGTCATCAAGCAGCGTTTCGGCGAGCAGGTGCGTGGCGAGGTGCTGTCGGACCTGATCGGCAGCACGCTGCGCGAGGCGGTGACGCAGGAGAAGCTGCAGCCGGTCGCCAACCCCGCGATCGACACCACCGGCAAGCCGGAGAACGGCGAGATCGCCTACACCGCCACCTTCGAGGTGATGCCGGAATTCCCCGCGGTCGACGTTTCCGCGCTGGAGATCAGGCGCCCGCTGGCCGAAGTGACCGACGCCGACGTCGACAAGATGCTGGAAACGCTGCGCCAGCAGCGCCGCAGCTTCGAGCTGGTGGAGCGCGCCTCGGCCGAGGGCGATTTCGTGATGTTCGAGTACGCGGCGCAGGCCGGCGACTACCGTTTCCCGGCCGAAGGCCTGGAGCGTGCCGGCAGCGTGCTGGGCTCGGGCAACCTGTTCAAGGCGCTGGACGAGGCGCTGACCGGCCGCCAGGCCGACGACAGCTACGAGGCCGACATCGAGTTCCCGGCGGATTTCCGCAACGAGAGCCTGGCCGGCAAGGCCGCCAGGGTGAACTTCAAGATCGTCAAGGTGCAGGAGCCGAAGCTGCCGGAGATCGACGCCGAGTTCGCCAAGCTGTTCGGCATCGCCGACGGCGACCTGGAACATTTCCGCAAGGAAGTGCGCGCCAACCTGGAGCGCGAGCTGAAGGCGGCGCTGATGGGCCGGTTGAAGTCCGAAGTGGCCGAGAAGCTGGCCGACGCGCATCCCGCGCTGGACGTGCCGAAGCTGATGGTGCAGTCCGAGGCACAGGCGATGGCCGCGGGCAGCGTGCCGCGCGGCCAGCAGCCGCCGCCGCAGCTGGTCGAGGCCGCGCTGCCGATGGCGCGCAAGCGCGTGATCGCGGGCCTGTTGATGGGCGAGATCGCCCGCAAGCAGGAGCTGAAGATCGACCGCAAGCGCGTGGCGGAGCAGCTTGCGGCGATCGCGTCGACCTATGAGGAGCCGGAGAAGGTCATTGAACTCTACAACGGCGACCCCCAGTTGATGTCCGGGCTGCAGAATCGCGTGATGGAGGACCAGGTGGCCGAGTGGGTGGCGGACCACGCCAACACCACCAACCTGGACCTGAGCTTCGACGAGGTGATGCGCCCCGCGGGCAGCTGATCGGCCGGGGCCCGTGCGTCGGGTCTGGCGCGCGCCGGGCCCGATGGCATACTTCAGGTACATCAACCAGAGAGCGCAAAGACCATGGAACCGATTCAGAACCTCAACCTGGTGCCGATGGTCGTCGAGCAGACTGCCCGCGGCGAGCGCTCCTACGACATCTACTCGCGCCTGCTCAAGGAGCGGGTGATCTTCCTGGTGGGCGAGGTCAACGACCAGGTGGCGAACCTGCTGGTCGCGCAGATGCTGTTCCTGGAGTCGGAGAACCCGGACAAGGACATCCACCTGTACATCAACAGCCCGGGTGGCGCGGTCACCGCGGGGCTGGCGATCTACGACACCATGCAGTACATCAAGCCCGACGTCAGCACCATGTGCATCGGCCAGGCCTGCAGTGCGGCCTCGCTGCTGCTGATGGCCGGCGCCAAGGGCAAACGCTACTCGCTGCCGAACTCGCGCGTGATGATCCACCAGCCCTCGGGCGGCGCCCGCGGACAGGCCACCGACATCGAGATCCAGGCGCAGGAAATCCTGTATCTGCGCCGGCGTCTCAACGACATCTACGTGCAGCACACCGGCCAGCCGCTGGACAGGATCGAGCGCGACATGGAGCGCGACCGCTTCATGAGCGCCGAGGCGGCCCGCGAGTACGGCCTGATCGACGCGGTGCTCGACCGCCGTGCCGTCGACACGGTCAAGTCGGCCTGACGTTGGACCTTGCGAGCTTCCCTGATCGCGGAAATCAAATGGGCGGCCATCCATGGCCGCACTCTTCAACGATTTGAGCCCAGGGGCTTCGCGTACCAGTCGGCGCGGAGCCCTGTGGTATTCTCGGGCCGCAACCTGAACCAGCCACAGTTTCACCAGCAGGATCGAAAGTATGAGCGACGACCGGCAGGGACGTTCCAGCGACGGCGGGAAAATCCTTTACTGCTCTTTCTGCGGCAAGAGCCAGCATGAGGTGCGCAAGCTGATCGCGGGTCCGTCCGTGTTCATCTGCGACGAGTGCGTGGAACTGTGCAACGACATCATCCGCGAGGAGCTGGAGGAGAAGGCCGCTTCCGGTCGCACCCAGCTGCCCAAGCCGAAGGAAATCCGCGAGTCGCTGGACCAGTACGTGGTGGGCCAGGCCCGAGCCAAGAAGGCGCTGGCAGTGGCGGTGTACAACCACTACAAGCGCATGGAGTCGCGCCAGAAGGGCGACGACGTCGAGCTGGGCAAGTCCAACATCCTGCTGATCGGTCCCACCGGCTCCGGCAAGACCCTGCTGGCCGAGACGCTGGCGCGCCTGCTCAACGTGCCGTTCACCATCGCCGACGCCACCACGCTGACCGAAGCCGGCTACGTGGGCGAGGACGTCGAGAACATCATCCAGAAGCTGCTGCAGAAGTGCGACTACGACGTCGAGAAGGCGCAGTCGGGCATCGTCTACATCGACGAGATCGACAAGATCTCGCGCAAGAGCGAGAACCCGTCGATCACCCGCGACGTGTCGGGCGAGGGCGTGCAGCAGGCGCTGCTGAAGCTGATCGAGGGTACCCTGGCCTCGGTGCCGCCGCAGGGCGGCCGCAAGCACCCGCAGCAGGAATTCCTGCAAGTGGACACCAAGAACATCCTGTTCATCTGCGGTGGCGCGTTCGCGGGGCTGGAGAAGGTGATCCAGCAGCGTTCCGAGAGCACCGGCATCGGCTTCGGCGCCGAGGTGCGCAGCAAGGAGCGCACCCAGAACCTGGGCAAGGTGCTGGCCGACGTGGAGCCGTCGGACCTGGTGAAGTTCGGCCTGATCCCCGAGTTCGTCGGTCGCCTGCCGGTGGTCGCCACGCTGGACGAGCTGGACGAGTCGGCGCTGGTGAAGATCCTCACCGAGCCCAGGAACGCCGTCACCAAGCAGTTCAAGAAGCTGTTCGAGATGGAGGAGGTGGAACTGGAGTTCCGCCCCGAGGCGCTGCAGGCGATCGCCAAGAAGGCGCTCAAGCGCAAGACCGGCGCGCGCGGCCTGCGCACCATCCTCGAGCAGGTGCTGCTGGACACCATGTACGAGCTGCCTTCGCTGGAGCACGTCAGCAAGGTGGTGGTGGACGACGCGGTGATCGAAGGCCAGGCCGAGCCCTACCTGATCTACCGCGGCAACCTGCAGCAGCGTGCGGCGGGCGACGGCGGCGACGCTGCCTGATCGCCGCATGTTTTGCCAACAAACGGCTCCGGCGCCTGCGTCGGGGCCGTTTGCTTTCTTGAAGAGCACAGCCGCGGATGGCCGCCCGCCTGATTCTCGCGGACACGGGCGTTCGCAAGGCCAGCGTCGCTTGAGTAATCCCCGACTCGCCTCCACTTGACGTGTCATGGTGCCCGGCGCAGTGTCGGGCCTGTCCCACCAGATTTCCGTGAGAACCCCTCAATGGCCAAGAACGCTCCTGCGCCTGCCGTACTCGACGCGCTGCCCGTGCTGCCGCTGCGCGACGTGGTGGTCTATCCGCACATGGTCATCCCGCTGTTCGTGGGCCGTGACAAGTCCATGCGTGCGCTGGAGCGCGCGATGGAAAGCGAGCGGCAGATCCTGCTGGTGGCGCAGAAAAGCCCGGACATCGACGATCCGGCGGTGGGCGACCTGCACGAGATCGGCACGCTGGCCGGCGTGCTGCAACTGCTGAAACTGCCCGACGGCACGGTGAAGGTGCTGGTCGAGGGCCAGTCGCGCGTGTCCATCCAGGACTGCCACGAGGACGGCGGCATGCTGGTGGCGCGTTCGCACGTGATCGAGCCGGTCTACAGCGCCAAGGAGCGCGAGCTGGACGTGGTCTCGCGCACGCTGATCTCGCTGTTCGAACAGTTGGTGAAACAGAGCCGCAAGCTGCCGCCGGAAGTGCTGGCCAGCCTGTCCGGCATCGAGGATCCCTCGCGCGTGGCCGACTCCATCGCCGCGCACCTGTCGGTGCGCATGGCCGACAAGCAGAAGGTGCTGGAAACCGCCGACGTGGGCGAGCGGCTGGAGCTGCTGATCGGTCTGGTCGACGGCGAGATGGACCTGCAGCAGGTGGAGAAGCGCATCCGTGGCCGCGTGAAGTCGCAGATGGAGAAGAGCCAGCGCGAGTACTACCTCAACGAGCAGATGAAGGCGATCCAGAAGGAGCTGGGCGAGGGCGAGGACGGCCCGAACGAGATCGAGGAACTGCAGAAGAAAATCGAGAACGCCGGCATGCCCAAGGCGGTGCTGGCCAAGGCGCGCCAGGAATTCGGCAAGCTGCGCCAGATGTCGCCGATGTCGGCCGAGGCCACGGTGGTGCGCAACTACCTGGACTGGCTGGTCGGCGTGCCGTGGAAGAAGCGCAGCAAGGTGCGCAAGGATCTCGCGCTGGCGCAGGAAGTGCTGGACGCCGACCACTTCGGCCTGGAGAAGGTCAAGGACCGCATCCTGGAATACCTCGCCGTGCAGCACCGCGTGTCGGTGATGAAGGGGCCGATCCTGTGCCTGGTCGGCCCGCCTGGCGTGGGCAAGACCTCGCTGGGCCAGTCGATCGCCAAGGCCACCAACCGCAAGTTCGTCCGCATGTCGCTGGGCGGCGTGCGCGACGAGGCGGAAATCCGCGGCCACCGCCGCACCTACATCGGCTCGATGCCGGGCCGCATCGTGCAGAACCTCAACAAGTCCGGCAGCAAGAACCCGCTGTTCGTGCTGGACGAGATCGACAAGATGTCGATGGACTTCCGCGGCGACCCGTCCTCGGCGCTGCTGGAGGTGCTCGATCCCGAGCAGAACCACGCGTTCAACGACCACTATCTGGAAGTCGACCTCGACCTCTCCGAGGTGATGTGGATCGCCACCGCGAACTCGCTGAACATCCCGGGCCCGCTGCTGGACCGCATGGAAGTGATCCGCATCCCCGGCTACACCGAGGACGAGAAGCTGGCGATCGCGCAGAAATACCTGCTGCCCAAGCAGATCAAGGCGAACGGACTGAAGCCCGAGGAACTCGGCGTGGCGGAAGAGGCCGTGCGCGACATCGTGCGTTATTACACGCGCGAATCCGGCGTGCGCAGCCTGGAGCGCGAGATTTCCAAGATCTGCCGCAAGGTGGTGAAGGAGCTCACGCTGGGCGAGGTGCGCAAGGCCAAGGGCAAGGCGAAGCCGGCGGCGGCGAAAGCCGCGAAGGGCAAGGCGAAGGCTGCGACGACAGTGGTCGTGGATTCCGCCAACCTCGATCATTACCTTGGCGTGCGCCGTTTCGACTTCGGCCGCAAGGAGCTGCAGAACGAGGTGGGCCTGGTCACCGGCCTGGCCTGGACCCAGGTCGGCGGCGAGCTGCTCAGCATCGAAGCCTCGGTGGTGCCCGGCAAGGGCCGGCTGGTGCACACCGGCCAGTTGGGCGACGTGATGAAGGAATCGATCCAGGCCGCGTTGTCGGTGGTGCGCGCGCGTGTGGACCTGCTGGGCATCGACTCCGAGTTCCACCAGAAGTTCGACATCCACGTGCACGTGCCCGAGGGAGCCACGCCGAAAGACGGCCCCAGCGCCGGCATCGGCATGTGCACCGCGCTGGTGTCCGCGCTCACCAGGGTGCCGGTGCGTTCGGAGGTGGCGATGACGGGCGAGATCACCCTGCGTGGCCGCGTGCTGCCGATCGGCGGCCTCAAGGAGAAGCTGCTCGCCGCACATCGCGGCGGCATCACCACGGTGATCATCCCCGAGGACAACAAGAAGGACCTGGCCGACATGCCGGCCAACATCACCGCCTCGCTGGAGATCCACCCCGTGCGCTGGATCGACGAGGTGCTGGACATCGCGCTGGAGCGGCCGCTGCAGCCGAACGAGCCGAAGGCGGAGTCGCCGCATGCGGCGCGCGATGAACAGCCGGATGTCGAGGAGGCGGAGTCGCACGTGCGACCCCACTGAAACCCGTCGCAGGCAAGGCGCCGCCGGGCCCTGACCGGCCCGCGGCACCTTGCGTTTTCATGCGTTTCGGAAAATTCGCATGCATCGCGGGTGTTTTGTGATGCAGTCGCCGGCAAAGTCGCCGCGGCCGCTGCATGTCGCCTGAAAACCTTGCTGCAGCTTGTATTGCGGTGTTCGGCGAGGCACTGGTATAAAGGCGAAACCGCAATCCCGGCGCCTGCTGCACGTGCCAGTGATGCGGGGTTGCGATACGGCGCCAAGCGGGTACCAACCATCCACGGCGGTTGCGTGCGTTCATGTCACGGACGCGCCTGCCGCAAAACGTACTAGGGAGCTTTCAATGAATAAAACCGATCTGATCAATGCCATCGCCGACAAGGCCGAACTGACCAAGGCCGATGCCGGCCGCGCACTCGAAGCGTTCTTCGAGGTCGTGCAGAAGTCGCTGAAGAAGGGTGAGGACGTGTCGGTGGTCGGTTTCGGTACCTTCACCGTGCGCAAGCGCGCCGCCCGCACCGGTCGCAATCCGCGCACCAACGAGACGATCAAGATCAAGGCTTCGAAGGTTCCCGCCTTCAAGGCTGGCAAGACGCTCAAGGACGCCCTAAACTGAGCGGCTCACGCTCGGTTTCGGGTGCTTAGCTCAGCGGTAGAGCGCCGCCCTTACAAGGCGATGGTCGTAGGTTCGATCCCTACAGCACCCACCAGAAAACTGTGGAGCGGTAGTTCAGTCGGTTAGAATGCTGGCCTGTCACGCCGGAGGTCGCGGGTTCGAGTCCCGTCCGCTCCGCCACGGTTCGCAAGGGCGCCCCTGTGGCGCCCTTGTCGTTTGGACGGCGTTCCCGGGGAATCCGCCGTGAGAGGTGCCTTGCCGGCACCCGAACGAATGGTTCATGCAACGTGCGCCGCGTGCGCCGATCAACACTGGCAGGAAGGTAGGCAATGCTGCAGGCAATGCGTAACAAGATGCACGGATGGCCAGCCGTCGTCCTTCTCGGCGTGGCCACCTTTGCGATGACGTTCTTCGGCATCGAGGGCTACATCATGTCCCGCGCCGACACCTACGTGGCGAAGGTGGGCAAGCACGAGATCAGCCAGCAGGACTTCCAGGACCGCATGAACCAGCTGCGCCAGCAACTGAGCGCCGAGCAGGGCGACAGCTTCGACCCGGACGCGTTCGAGAAGCCGGAGATGAAGCTGAAGGTGCTGGACGGCATGATCGACCAGCAGCTGCTGCTGAAGGCGAACCAGGACTGGGGCGTCCGCGTGCCCGACCAGGCCGTGCGCGACTACATCGCCGGCATTCCCGCGTTCCAGATCAATGGCCAGTTCGATCCCACCACGTATCGCACCCTGCTTGCCGAGCAGCGCAAGACGCCCGACATGTTCCAGGACGACGTACGCGCCTCGTTGGCCACCCAGGCGCTGCCGAACGCGATCGACGCCAGCACCATCATCACCGACGCCGAGGTCGATCATTTCCTCGATTTGCGCATGCAGCGACGCGACATCAGTTACGCCGTGCTGCCCAAGCCGCAGCCCGCCGACGCCAAGGTCACCGACGCCGAGATCGCGGATTACTACAAGGCGCACCTCGCGGACTACATGAACCCCGAGCAGGTGTCGCTGCAATACCTCGAAGTGAACGGCGCCGAGCTGAAGCCGGATGCGGCGCCCAGCGACGCCGACCTGATGAAGCGCTACGAGAGCGAGAAGCAGCGCTTCGTGCAGCCCGAGCAGCGCGAGGTGTCGCACATCCTCGTCAACGTGCCCGCCAACGCCACGCCCGAGCAGCAGAAGGCCGCGCTGGCCAAGGCCGACAAGATCGCCGCCGAAGCCACGCCGGGGAACTTCGCCAAGCTGGCCGCGCAGGACTCGGACGACCTCGGCTCGAAGCGCCAGGGTGGCGACCTGGGCTGGCTGCAAAAGGGCGTGACCAATGCCGCGTTCGACACGGCGATGTTCGCCCTGAAGAAGGGCGAGATCTCCAAGCCGGTGCTGACCCCGGACGGCTACGACATCCTCTGGCTGCGCGACATCCGCAGCGGCGAGGCGAAGTCTTTCGCGGAGGTGCGCGACCAGCTGGTGGCCGAGGCCACGGCCGGCGACAAGGACCGCCAGTACAACGAGGTGGCTGGCAAGCTGTCCGACAACACCTACCAGAACCCGTCCTCGCTGGAGCCGGCCGCGCAGGCACTCGGCCTGCCGATCAAGACCACGCCGCTGTTCTCGCGCAGCGGCGGCGAGGGCATCGCCGCCAATCCCAAGGTCGTCAAGGCGGCGTTCGGCAACGACGTGCTGGCGCAGGGCAACAACTCCAGCCTGATCGAGCTCGGCAACGACGACGCGGTGGTGATCCGCGTGGCGAAGCACGAGGCCGCCGCCGCCAAGCCGCTGGCCCAGGTGCACGACGAGATCGGCAAGACCCTCCTGGACCAGCGCATCGCCGCTGCCGCGAAGCAGCAGGCCGACGGCCTGCTGGCGCGCCTGCGCAAGGGCGAGGCGCTGGCGGCCGTGGCGGCCAGTGCCAACGCCAGCGTCAAGAACGCGACCGGCGTGGTGCGCGTGCAGCCGGACGTGCCGGCGGCGCTGCGCGACGAGGCCTTCCTGCTGCCGCATCCGGCGGACGGCAAGCCGCAGTACGCCGCGGTGGACATGCACGACGGCAGCTATGCGCTGCTGGCCGTGGACAAGGTGCAGGGCGCCGACCTGTCCAAGGTCCCGCACGAGCAGCGCGACATGCTGCGCCAGCAGATGACCCAGGCCTACGGTGCCGTGGCGACCCAGGAGCTGATCAAGTCGCTGCGCAACGGCACCGAGATCAAGATCGCCAAGGACCGGATGTAAATCCATCGCATCCGGTTCCGGCGAGGCCGGATCAAACGAGGAAGGCGGCCCGCGGGCCGCCTTCCTCGTTTCGTGTCTGCGGGTGTTGCGGCACTGGCAGCGTGCCTGCGGTCAATGCGGTGCGCTGACCTTGAGCACCTGGCCGGGCTTGATGGGCTTCCCCTGCAGGTGATTCCAGTGCTGCAGGTCGTCCACGCTCACCGAGTAGTGGCGGGCCAGCTGCCACAGGCTTTCGCCGGATTTGACGCGGTGCGTCTGCGCGTGTCCCGCGGCGCCGGGCGATGACTTCGTGGTGGCGGACAGCGGCGCCGGATCATCGCCGGTGGCGCCGATGCCTGCCGCGAACGAGGCGTCGGGCAGCCGGTCGCTGTCCGCCTGCGCCAGCGGTGCATCACGGAACTGCTGGGCGCGGCCGGCCGGCATCATCAGATAGGAGGCGACGCTGGTATCGGCGATGTCGTTGCGAAAGGCGGCATTGAGATCCTTCAGCGTGTCCAGCGGCATGCCGGCACGGTCGGCGGCACGCGCCAGCGGCATCGAATGCGGCAATTGCACCTTGACCAGGTGCTGGCTGGGCGCCAGCACGGGCAGGCTGACGTGGAAGCGATCGGGTTCGCGCACCACGCAGGCCATGGCCAGCAGCTTGGTGAGATGCTCGCGGGTGATGTCATGCACCGGCCAGCGCGGGATCACCGGCGTCTCCGGCGGCAGGCCGTGCTTCTGCACCATCGCGCGGGCCTTGTACTCGCCGGCGTTGTACGCGTAGTCGACGATGCGCCAGTCGTGGAACTGCGCGTGATAGCCGTTCAGCAGCTTCATCACGGCGTCGGCGGTGGCCTGCACGTCAAGGCGGCCGTCGTAACGGCGGTCCACGTGCAGGCCCATGGCGGCGGCCGTGGCGGGCATGATCTGCCACATGCCGGCGGGGCGGCCGCGCCGGCCCGGGATCGGGCGGAAGCCGCTCTCGATCCAGGGCAGCAGCACGAACTCGCCGGCCACGTCATGCGCGGCCGCCACCTGCTGCACGTAGGTCAGCTTGGGCAGCGCCGCGCGCGCCTCCTGCTCGAAGCGCTGCGGATTGCGCGTGTAACGCCGCGCCCAGGACAGCACGGCGGGGTCGGCGTCGCAGTCGGCCATCGCGAAACTGCCGCGCAGCCGGTCCCAGACGTTGCCGGTTTCCGGCGCCGGTTCGGCCATCGTGACGGGCGGCGTCGACTCGACCGGCGCGGATGCGGGCGGGATGGTGGGCGGTGCAGGCCCGGAACGTGGCGGCGGTGTGGTGGCGCAGGCGCTGAGCAGGGCCGAGAGAGCCAGCGGCAGCAGCCGTTTCGGGTAGCCGCGCCTGCTCATGCGCGGAACGCGTCCTTGGCTGCCCGCACCGCGGCGAAGCGGGCGACGCGATCCGCGGGGTGCCCGGCTTGTCGCCGGCACCAGTCGATCACCGCCGGCGCATCGGTGCGCAGGAAGGGGTTGGTCGCCAGCTCGCTGGCCATGGCGACCGGCAGGCTGGGGCGCTGCTGCGCACGCAGTGCGGCTACTTCCTGCAGGCGCGCCGACAGCTCGGCATTGTCCGGCTCGACCTCGCGGGCGAAGCGGCCGTTGGCGGCCGTGTATTCATGCCCGCAGCAGAGCAGGGTGTTGGCCGGCAGCGCGGCGAGGCGATCCAGCGAGGCCAGCATCTGCGCGGGCGTGCCTTCGAACAGGCGCCCGCAGCCCAGGCTGAACAAGGTGTCGCCCGCCAGCAGCACGCCCTCGCCGAAGTAGGCCACGTGGCTCAACGTGTGGCCCGGCACGGCGATCACCTCGAAGTCCGCCCGCGGCTGCGGCAACGTGATGCGTTCGCCGTCGCGCACGCGCACGGTGGCCGTCTCGATCCGTGCATCCTCGGGCGCGTACACGGGGGCACCGTGCCGCTGGTGCAGCGCCGTTGCACCGCCGATGTGGTCGGGATGATGGTGGGTCAGCAGGATCGCCCGCAGCCGCAGCCTGTGAGCGGCCAGCGCCTGTTCCACCGGTGCGTCGTCGCCGGGATCGACGACGATGGCTTGGCCCGCGTCGTCGTGCAGCAGCCAGATGTAGTTGTCGGCCAGCGCCGGTAGCGCTACGAGATGCATGGCATGCTCCGCTGCGTTGGTTCGAGAGCCGGCGCAGTGCGCTGGAGATTCCGGGCGGGCCCGACGGCAGACGCAGCCATCCCGGCATGCGCGAATCGGTCGACTATAAACAGCCTTCCCCGGTGGCTCGTTAGCATGTCGTTAATGCGCCGGACGGCGGTTCAGCGATGTGAGGCCTGTCCACAACGATCTGCGACGCGATTGGCACCATCAAACGCTACACTGCGAGCTGGATTTCGATGATGACCGGAACCCGGAACCGCCGGGGCTGAATCGAGTGCATGCCGCTTCAAAGCGATCAGGACATTCACGCCAGCGCCCCCCTGAGGCAGTTGCGCAGCGGGCAGTGGCGCCGCATGGTGCCATTGCTGCAGCGCGAGACGGGGCGCCGCGCCCTGCGCATCGGTGTGGCCGATGAGGATGCGGTGCCGCCGCTGCCCGGCATGGCGTGGACGCGGCTGTGGCTGGCACGGGGCGCCTACCTGGGCGACCTGCGCGGCCGCGCCGACGAGCCGTTGCCTTTCCTCGACGAGGCCTTCGATCTCGTCTGGCTGCAACACGCGCTGGAGCCGGCGCCGCAGGTCGATGCGCTGCTCGACGAGGCCTGCCGCGTGCTGGCGGCCGGTGGCGTGCTGGCGGTGACGGCGGTACATCCCTTGAGCGGCTGGTCGCCATGGTTCTGCTGGCGCGCGCGGGGGCAGCGGCAATCGCTGCAATGGCCGTGGCGCTTGCGCCAGCGGCTGCGCCGGAAAGGGCTGGAGATCGAAAGCCTGCGCCGGCTGGGCGCGCCCTGGCCCGGCCATGCGCCGCCGACCGTCGGCGACAGCCGCTGGGGCGGCGGCTACCTGCTGCTGGCGCGCAAGCAGCGGCGCCTGGCCATTCCCCTGAAATTGCGGCCGTTGCCGGCGCACGCGCCGGTGAACGCGCGCCTGTCGCCGGGTACGCGACGGCATTCCGTATCCTGAAGGAAACATGGTGACGACCGAGGAAGTGCAAGCATTCACCGATGGCGCCTGCCTCGGCAATCCGGGGCCCGGCGGCTGGGCGGCGCTGCTGCGTGCCAGGGGGCGCGAGCGCCTGCTGGCCGGCGGCGAGGCCGACACCACCAACAACCGCATGGAATTGATGGCGGCGATCGGCGCCTTGGAAGCGCTGACCCGGCCCTGCACCGTGGTGCTCACCACCGACTCGCGCTACGTGATGCAAGGCATCGAACAGTGGCTGCCGAAGTGGCGCGCCAACGGCTGGCGTACCGCCGACAAGAAGCCGGTGAAGAACCAGGATCTGTGGGAGCGCCTCTCCGCGGCGACCGGCAACCATCGCGTACGCTGGCAGTGGGTGAAGGGCCACAACGGCCATGCCGAGAACGAGCGCGTGGACCAGGCCGCGCGCGAGCAGGCCGAACAACGCAGGAGCAACGCATGAGGCAGGTCGTGCTGGACACGGAAACCACCGGCCTGGAAGTGCGGCAGGGCCACCGCCTGGTGGAAATCGCCTGCGTGGAAATGGTGGGGCGGCGCCTCACCGGTCGCCACTGGCAGACCTACCTCAATCCCGAGCGGCCGATGGACGAGGGCGCCAGCCAGGTCACCGGCATCCGCGACGAGCACCTCGTCGACAAGCCGCCGTTCGCCGACAAGGTCGACGAGTTCCTCGCCTTCGTCGATGGCGCCGAGCTCGTCATCCACAACGCCAGTTTCGACGTGGGCTTCCTCGACGCCGAGCTGGCGCGGCTGGGCGAATCCTATGGCCGCATCGGCGACCGCTGCAGCGTGCTCGACACGCTGGCGATGGCGCGCGAACGTTATCCCGGCCAGCGCAACAGCCTCGATGCCTTGTGCAAGCGGCTCGGCGTGGACAACTCGCGGCGCGACCTGCACGGCGGCCTGATCGACGCCCAGCTGCTGGCCGACGTCTATCTCGCGATGACGTCGGGCCAGGTGGCGCTGGACCTGGCCTTCGAGCAGCCGCAGGAATCGTCGCTGGCGACAGCGGCCGCGCCCCTGGTGCTGCGTGGGCGGCCACGCGTGCTGCGCGCGTCCGCCGAGGAAGCCGCCTTGCACGAGCAGCGCCTCGATGCGCTGGACAAGAGCGCCGGCGGCGTCAGCGTCTGGCGCAGGCTGGAGACCGCCGAGGCGCCGGTGGAGGCGGGCTCAGCTTGAGCGCAGCAGGATCGCGGTGATGTTGTCCTTGCCGCCGCGATCCAGCGCATCCAGCAGCAACTGGTCGACGCATTCCTGCGCGGCCAGGTCGGTGCGTGCCACCGTGCGCGCGATCGACGCCGCATCGAGATCCTCGGTCAGGCCGTCGCTGCACAACAGGAAGCCCATGCCCGGCGCGATGCGGCCATGCGCCATGCCGACGTGCAGCTGGGCGGGGGCGGTCACGCCCAGCGCCTGGGTCAGCACGTTGCGCTGCGGGTGCCGCGCGGTGTGCGCCGGGTCCAGCTGGCCCGCCTCGACCAGCGCCTGCACCAGCGAGTGGTCGTGGCTGATCTGGCGCAGCTCGCGCCCGGTGGTGTAGATGCGGCTGTCGCCCACCCAGGCCGCCTCGTAGCCGTCCTCGCTCAGCCGCAACGCCGCGATCGTGCTGCCCATCGGCATCACGTCGGCGCCTTCATGCATCTGTGCGAGCAGATGCTCGTCGGCGGTGCGGATGGCCTCGGCCAGACTGTGCCCACGGCCCACCAGCTCGACCACGCTGTCGCGCACCACGGCGGAGGCCACCTCGCCGTGCAAGTGGCCGCCCATGCCGTCGGCGACCAGGAACAGGCCAAGTGCCGCATCGGCGTAGTAGGTGTCTTCGTTGCGCGTGCGGCGCAGGCCGACGTGGGTGCCGTGTCCGAATTCGATCATGGGAGGCGGGGTGCAGTGGAAGCGGAAAGCATGACGGATGTCGGGAGGCGGTGCAAAGAATCGCCCGGCAGGTGCCGGGCGCGCGACAGGAACGCCGGCCACGCACGACGTGAATGCACGAATGCAGCCATCTTCACACGGCGCTTTCGCGCCTCCCGTTATCTAAGGGGGACAGGGTTGAATCCATGGCCGCCACGCGTGGGCGAAGCGCATCCGTGCGATGCGGCGTCGCCACGCGCTCCTGCCGAAGAACACCTGCCTTTGAAGAACGGCCTGCCGTCCATTCTCAGTCTGCATCGTCTGCGTGCCCGGATGCGCCGTCGCCGTCGCCGGCCGGCCGAGCCGGAATCGGCGTTGCGCGCGGAACTGTTCAGTGCCGACCAGATGGACCAGTACGGTGCCGAGCTGGCCGGCCGCCACAAGACCAGCGCACGCGCGCACACCGACGCGCTGCTGGCGCGCCTGTCCGGCAACCACACGCTGCTGGCCGAGGCCTGCGACCTGCTCACACGAACCATGCGCGACGGTCGGCGCATCACCCCTGCGGCGGAATGGCTGCTGGACAACTACTACCTGATCGAGGAACAGATCCGCACGGCGCAGCGCCACCTGCCCAAGGGCTACAGCCGCGAGCTGCCGGTACTGCTGAACGGACCGTGCGCGGGCCTGCCGCGAGTGTACGAGATCGCCCAGGAAACCATCGCGCACGGCGACGGCCACGTGGACGGCGAAAGCCTGCGCCGCTTCGTCGCCTCGTACCAGACGGTGGCGCCGCTCACCCTGGGCGAACTGTGGGCCATCCCGATCATGCTGCGACTGGCGCTGATCGAGAACCTGCGCCGCGTGGCCGCGCGCGTGATGACCGACTGGGGCGACCGCCGCCTCGCGGCGCACTGGGCCAACCGGATGAGCGAGGTGGCCGAGCGCGATCCCAAGAGCGTGGTGCTGGCGGTGGCGGACATGGCGCGGTCGAATCCGCCGATGGTCAGCTCGTTCGTGGCCGAGCTGGCGCGCCGGCTGCAGGGCCAGAGTCCCGCGCTGGTGCTGCCGCTGACCTGGGTGGAACAGCGGCTGACCGAGTCGGGGCAAAGCATCGAACACATGGTGCGGATGGAAGCGCAGCAGCAGGCGGCCGACCAGGTTTCCATCGGCAACAGCATCGGCAGCCTGCGCACGCTCTCGGCGATGGACTGGCGCGGCTTCGTGGAGAGCACCAGCCTGGTGGAGCGCACACTGCGCGAAGAGCCCGCCGGCGTCTACGCGCACATGGATTTCGCCACGCGCGACCAATACCGCCATGTGGTGGAACGGCTGGCGCGGCATTGCGCGTTTTCCGAACTGGCCGTGGCCGAGGCCGCGGTGGCGCTGGCGCGCGAAGGCGGCAGCGGCGAACGGGCCGAGGCGCGTGGCCATGTCGGCTTCTATCTGGTGGACAGCGGGCTGGACGCGCTGGAAGCGCGCGTCGCGGCGCGCGCAACGCCGGCGCGGCTGTGGCGACGGCTGCTGCTGCGCGGGCGCCGGCCGCTGGAGCTGTACCTGGGATTGATCGCACTGCTCACCGCGCTGCTGGCCTGGCCGCTGGTGCAGGGCCTGCCGCTGGATGCCGACCGTCGCTGGCCCTGGCTGTTGCTGGCGGTGCCGGTGGTGCTGGTGAGCAGCCAGCTGGCGATCAGCCTGGTGAACTGGCTGGCCACCGTGGTCACCCGGCCGCGTGTCCTGCCGCGGATGGACTACGACGACGGCCTGCCTTCCGACATGCGCACCCTGGTGGCGGTGCCCGCCATGCTTACCGGCGCGGACGACGTCGACGAACTGGCCGAAGACCTGCTGGTGCGCTACCTGGCCAACCGCGACAGCCACCTGCACTTTGCCCTGCTCACCGATTTCGCCGACGCCGCTGCCGAGAGCCAGCCGCAGGACGAAGTGCTACTGAAGGCGATGCGCGAGCGCATCGAGGCATTGAACGAAGCCTATGCCGACGCCGAGACGGATCGCTTCTTCCTGTTTCACCGTCCGCGCCTGTGGAACCCCTCCGAGCGCAGCTGGGGAGGACGCGAACGCAAGCGCGGCAAGCTGGCCGACCTCAATGCCTGGCTGCGCGGCGGCGCACGCGACGCCTTCGCGCTGGTGGTGGGCCGCACCGAAGTGCTGGCGGACGTGCGCTACGTGATCACGCTGGACGCCGACACGCAGTTGCCGCGCGACGCGGCACGCCGTTTCGTGGGCGCCATGGCGCACCCGCTCAACCGGCCGGTGTTCGACCCCGTGCACGGCCGCGTCGCCGCCGGCCACGCCATCCTGCAGCCGCGCGTGGGCATCAGCCTGTCCAGCGCGGTGCGCTCGGCGTACGCGCGGCTGTTCGGCAGCGACGCCGGCATCGATCCGTACACGCGCGCGGTGTCCGACGTGTACCAGGACCTGTTCGACGAGGGCTCCTTCATCGGCAAGGGCATCTACGACCTGGACGCCTTCGAGCGGGCCGTCGACGGCCGCTTTCCCGACAACCACATCCTCAGCCACGACCTGGTGGAGGGCTGTTATGCGCGCAGCGGGCTGATCAGCGACGTGCAGCTCTACGAGGAATACCCCGCGCGCTACCTCGACGACGCCAAGCGCCGGCATCGCTGGATCCGCGGCGACTGGCAGCTGTTGCCGTGGTTGTTGCCATGGGCGCCGGCAAGCCGCGGCGGCTGGCGGCGCAATCCGCTCACTGCGCTGTCGCGCTGGAAGATCCTGGACAACCTGCGGCGCAGCCTGGTGTCGCCCTCGCTGCTGGTGCTGCTGCTGTTCGGCTGGCTGTCGCGCGCGGCGCAGCCCTCGTGGACCTTCGCCGTGCTGATGGTGGTGCTGGTGCCGCTGCTGCTGGCCTCGCTGCTGGAGCTGTTCCAGAAGCCGCGCGATGCGGTGCTCGACCAGCACCTGCGCGCCGCCATGCGCGTGGTGGGGCAGCATGCGGCGCGCGCCGCGCTGGGCCTGGTATGGCTGCCGCACGAGGCGCTGTACAGCCTCGATGCGGTGCTGCGCACGCTGTGGCGGCTCTTCGTCAGCCGCCGGAATCTGCTGCAGTGGAATCCCTCGCGCCAGGCCGCACGCGCCGGGCGCGACGAACCCGCCGCGCTGTGGCGCGCGATGTGGGTCGCGCCGCTGCTGGGCGTGCTTGCCGGCATGGCACTGGCGTGGACGCGGCCGGCCGCGCTGGGCGTGGCGGGGCCGTTCCTGTTGCTGTGGCTGCTGGCGCCTGCAGTAGCGTGGCGGATCAGCCGACCGCCAACGTCGTCGCGCTTCGACGCCACGCCCGCCGATGTGCGTTTCCTGCGCCGGCTGGCGCGCAGGACCTGGGCGTTCTTCGAGAGCCACGTGGGTCCGCAGGAGAACTGGCTGCCGCCGGACAACCGGCAGGAGCAGCCGGAGCTGATGATCGCGCACCGCACCTCGCCCACCAACATGGGCATGGCGCTGCTGGCGAACCTGTCGGCGTGGGACCTGGGCTACCTCAGCACCGAACGGCTGCTGCAACGCACCGACGGCACCCTGCGCACCATGCAGGACCTGCCGCGCCATCGCAGCCACTTCTACAACTGGTACGACACGCTGTCGCTGCAGCCGCTGCCGCCGCACTACGTGTCCACCGTGGACAGCGGCAACCTCGCCGGCCACCTGCTCACCCTGCGGACCGGCCTGCTGGAACTGATCGATGCGCCGCTGTTCGAACGCCGCCAGCTCGAAGGCGTGGCCGATGTCCTGGAGCTGCTCGAACACGCGCTCGCCGGGGCGGGCCTCCACGCCGACATGCTGGCTGGCCTGCGCCGCGAACTGGACGCCGCGCTGGCCGAACCGCCCGCCACCGTGGAGGCGGCCATCGCCTGCATGGAGCGCCTGGCCGACCTCGCCGGCGCCATCGCGCCGGACGCGGACCCGGACAGCGATGCCGCCTACTGGCTGCATGCGCTGCGCGTGCAATGCCTCGACGCCCGCGACTACCTTCGCCCCTTCGCCGGCTGGCCGGCCGGGAAGAGCGCCCCGGCGATGCCCTCGCTGCGCCAGCTGGCGCATGTCGACGAGGCGCAGGCACCGATCCCGCTGCTGGAGGCGCGCCGCCGCGCCGCCGGCCTGCTCACGGTGATCGAGCGTCTTGCCGGCCAGTCCGGCAAGCTGGCGGCGATGGATTACGGCTTCCTGCACGACGCGCGGCGCGACCTGCTGTCGATCGGCTACAACGTGGACGAGCGCCGGCTGGACGCGGGCTTCTACGACCTGCTCGCCTCCGAGGCGCGACTCACCAGCTTCGTGGCCATCGCGCAGGGCCAGCTGCCGCAGGAAAGCTGGTTCGCGCTCGGGCGGCTGCTCACCACCACCAGTGGCGAGCCGGTGCTGCTGTCCTGGACCGGCTCGATGTTCGAGTACCTGATGCCGACGCTGGTGATGCCCAGCTACGAAAGCACGCTGCTCGACCAGACCTGCCGTGCCGCGGTGGCACGGCAGATCGAGTACGGCCGCCAGCTCGGCCTGCCGTGGGGCGTGTCCGAGTCCGGCTACAACACGATGGACGCCCATTTCAATTACCAGTACCGCGCCTTCGGCGTGCCCGGGCTGGGCCTGAAGCGCGGCCTGGGCGACGAGCTGGTGGTGGCGCCCTATGCCACCGCGCTGGCGTTGATGGTGGCGCCGGAAGCCGCCTGCGCCAATCTGCAGCGGCTGGCGGAAGATGGCCTGGAAGGCCGCTATGGCCTGCACGAGGCGGTGGACTACACACCGGCGCGGCTGCAGCACGGGCAGCACGCCGCGGTGATCCGTTCCTACATGGCGCACCACCAGGGCATGAGCCTGCTGGCGCTGGACCACCTGCTGTGCGGCCAGCCGATGCAGCGTCGCTTCGCCGCCGATCCGGCGCTGCAGGCCACCCTGCTGCTGCTGCAGGAGCGCGTGCCGCGCAGCGCCGCCGAATACCGCCACACCTCGCCGGCGCCGGCGCCCGAGGCGCTGACGCGCGGGGCGGAGACGCGGCTGCGCGTGTTCGCCGACCCGGATCGCCCGCGGCCCGCCGTGCAGCTGCTTTCCAACGGCCGCTACCACGTCATGGTGAGCAGCGCCGGCGGCGGCTACAGCCGCTGCCGCGAGCTGGCCGTGACGCGCTGGCACGAGGACATCAGCCGCGACGACTGGGGACAGTTCTGCTACCTGCGCGACGTGGAGAGCGGGGTGTTCTGGTCCGCCGCGCACCAGCCGGTGCGGCGCCGCGTCGACTCCCACGAGGCGATCTTCTCCGATGCCCGCGCCGAGTTCCGCGTGCGCGAGCGCGACTTCGACGCGCACACCGAGATCGTGGTCTCGCCCGAGGACGACATCGAGCTGCGCCGCATGCGCATCACCAACCGCGCCCGCACGCGGCGCACCATCGAGATCACCAGCTACGCCGAGGTGGTGCTGGCTCCGCCGCTGGCCGACGCGATGCACCCGGCCTTCAGCAAGCTGTTCGTGCAGACCGAGCTGGTGCGCGCGCTGCAGGCCATCGTGTGCACGCGCCGGCCGCGCGCGGCCGACGAGCAGGTGCCGTGGATGTGCCACCTGCTCGCGGTGCATGGTGCCGACATCGACGAGATCTCCTACGAGACCGACCGTGCGCGCTTCATCGGCCGCGGCTGCAGCCTGGCCGCACCGCAGGCGCTGGCGCCGGGCGAGGCGCACCGCAAGCTCGGCGACAGCGAGGGGCCGGTGCTGGACCCCGTGGTGGCGATCCGCTGCCGCATCACGCTGGAACCCGAGCAGTCGGCGCGGGTGGACCTGGTCACCGGCATGGGCGACAGCCGCGATGCCTGCCTGCGCCTGATCGAGAAATACCGCGACCGCCACCTGGCCGACCGCGTGTTCGACCTGGCCTGGACGCACAGCCAGGTGCTGCTGCGCCAGCTCAACGCCAGCCTGGCCGATGCCCAGCTGTACGAGCACATGGCCACCTCCATCGTCTACGCCAACGCCTCGCTGCGTGCCGATCCCGGCATTCTGCGCGCCAACCGCCTCGGGCAGTCCGGCTTGTGGGGGCAGGCGGTATCCGGCGACCTGCCGATCGTGCTGCTGCACATCGCCGATCCCGCGCACATCGAGCTGGTGCGGCAACTGGTGCAGGCCCACGCCTACTGGCGGCTGAAGGGCCTCGCGGTGGACCTGGTGATCTGGAACGAGGACCACGCCGGCTACCACCAGCAGTTGCGCGACCAGATCATGGGCCTGATCGCCTCGGGCGTGGAGGCGAACCTGATCGACCGCCCCGGCGGCATCTTCGTGCGTTCCGCGCAGCAGCTGTCCAGCGAGGAGCGCCTGCTGATCCAGGCCGCCGCGCGGCTGGTGCTGAGCGGCCAGCGCGGCAGCCTGGCCGAGCAGATCGAGCGCCGCCGCGTGCAGTCGCAACCCGCGCCGTTCCGCGCCACCGAGACGCGACCCGCGACCAGCTTGCCCGCGCCGGCGGAAACGCCGGCGAGCGACGAGCTGGCGCTGCGCAATGCCTGCGGCGGCTTCGCGCCGGACGGCAGCGAATACGTGGTGGTGCTGGCGCCGGGCCACGCCACGCCGGCGCCCTGGGCGAACGTGCTGGCCAACGCGCAGTTCGGCACCGTCGTCTCCGAAAGCGGCAGCGCCTACACCTGGAGCGAGAACGCGCACGAGTTCCGGCTCACTCCGTGGGGCAACGACCCGGTCACCGACGCCGGCGGCGAGGCGATCTATCTCCGCGACGAGCAGACCGGCGAATTCTGGTCGCCCACGCCGCTGCCGTGCCGCGGCCGGGGCGCCTACCGCACCCGCCACGGTTTCGGCTACAGCGTGTTCGAGCACGAGCAGGACGGCATCCGCAGCGAGCTGTGGGTGTACGTGGCGCTGGACGCGCCGGTGAAGTTCTCGGTATTGCGCGTGCGCAACGCCAGCGGACGCACGCGCCGGCTCAGCGCCACCGGCTACGTGGAATGGGTGCTGGGCGACCTGCGCGACAAGACCGCGATGCACGTGGTCACCAGCTCCGACCCCGCCACCGGCGCGTTGATGGCACGCAACGCCTGGAACATGGAATTCGCCGGCCGCGTCGCCTTCCTCGACGTGGACCAGCCCGGGCGCAGCATCAGCGGCGACCGGGTGGAATTCCTCGGCCGCAACGGCAGCCAGCGCCAGCCCGCGGCGATGGCGAACGCGAAGCTGTCCGGCCAGGTCGGCGCGGGCATGGACCCCTGCGGCGCGGCGCAAGTGGCGTTCGAGCTGGACGACGGCGACGAGTACGAGGTGATCTTCCGCCTCGGCGCCGCCGCCGACGCCAAGGCGGCCAGCGAACTGGTGCAGCGCTTCCGCCGCCGCGGCACCGCCGCGGCCGCGCTGGACGCGGTACGCATGCATTGGCGCTGGACGCTGGGCAAGGTGCAGGTGCGCACGCCGGACCCGGCGGTGGACGTGCTGGCCAACGGCTGGCTGATGTACCAGACCATCGCCTGCCGCTTCCTGGCGCGCAGCGGCTACTACCAGTCCGGCGGCGCGATCGGTTTCCGCGACCAGCTGCAGGACGCGATGGCGATGGTCCATGCCTCGCCCTATGCCGTGCGCCAGCACCTGCTGCTGTGCGCCGCGCACCAGTTCACCGAAGGCGACGTGCAGCACTGGTGGCACCCGCCGCTGGACCGTGGCGTGCGCACGCGCTGCTCGGACGACTTCCTGTGGCTGCCGCTGGTCGCCAGCCGCTACGTGGAGGTCACCGCCGACACCGGCGTGCTGGACGAGCAGGTCGGCTACATCGAGGGGCGGCCATTGGGGCCGGGCGAGGAGTCCTACTACGACCTGCCCACGCATGCGGAATTGCGGGAGCCGCTGTACGAGCACTGCAAGCGCGCGATCAGGCATGCCGGCGAGCGTGGTCCGCACGGCCTGCCGCTGATGGGCAGCGGCGACTGGAACGACGGCATGAACAAGGTGGGCGAGGGCGGCCGCGGCGAAAGCGTGTGGCTGGGCTTCTTCCTGTATCACGTGCTGCAGCGTTTCGCGCCGCTGGCGCGCCGGCGCGGCGACGGGGCCTTCGCGCAGCAGTGCGACGACGAGGCCGCCGCGCTGCGCGCGAACCTCGACCGGCACGCTTGGGACGGCGCCTGGTATCGCCGCGCCTGGTTCGACGACGGCACCCCGCTGGGCTCGGCCGCCAACGACGAGTGCCGCATCGACTCCATTGTGCAGAGCTGGTCGGTGCTGTCCGGCGCGGGCGACCCCGGGCGCCAGCGCCAGGCGATGGACGCGCTGGACACGCACCTGGTGCGCCGCGACTCCGGCCTGGTGCAGCTGCTCGATCCGCCGTTCGACACGTCCGCGCTCGACCCGGGCTACATCAAGGGCTACGTGCCGGGCGTGCGCGAGAACGGCGGCCAGTACACGCACGCGGCGGTGTGGGCGGCGATGGCCTTCGCCGAGCTGGGCGACGGGGCGCGTGCGTGGGAGTTGCTCAACCTGGTCAACCCGGTCAACCACGGCCTGGGCGAGGCCATCGCCACCTACAAGGTGGAACCCTACGTGGTGGCCGCGGACGTCTACGGCGCGCCGCCGCACCTGGGGCGGGGAGGGTGGAGCTGGTACACCGGCTCGGCGGGCTGGCTGTACCGGCTGGTCGTGGAATCGCTGCTGGGCCTGCGCGTGGAAGGCGAGCGCCTGCGCCTGGCGCCCTTGCTGCCGCCGGGCTGGGACGCGTTCGCGCTGGACTACCGCTACCGCGAGACCGACTACCACATCGCGGTGCATCGCGTGCGGGACGGCGAAGCGGAACGCTGCGTGCTGGATGGCCGCGTGCAGGACGGGGACGCCATCGCGCTGGTGGACGACGGCCGCGACCACCACGCCGAGGTGTTCCGCCGGTAAACGCGATATCGGCGCGCGTACCGCTTGCGGGGCCGGCCGTTGCGCCTGCGCGTCCATGAAGGCGCGCCTCGCGGCTATCCCGCGCAAGGCGTCGAAGGGATGGCCGCGAGGGGACCCGACCGGTTCACGGAGTCCGCTCAGGCCCGGTCCAGCCACCGCGCCAGCCGTGCCCGCACCCGCGCGGTGAGGCGCGAGACGCGGTAGGCGTCGGCGGCGGCGCGGATCGCCTCGGCCTGGGTGGGGTAGGCGTGGATCACGCGCTCCAGCCCGCGCAGGCCCAGCCCGGACTCCATCGCCAGGGTGATGCCGTTGATCATCTCGCCGGCGTGGCGGGCCACCACGGTGGCACCGAGGATGCGGTCGCTGCGGTCCTGCACGTGGATCTTGGCGAAGCCTTCCTGCTCGCCGTCCGTCACCGCGCGATCGATCTCGTGCATGGGCACGGTGTAGGTCTTCACCGGAATGCCGCGGCGGTTGGCCTCGCGCACGTACAGCCCGACGTGGGCGATCTCCGGGTCGGTGAAGGTGCACCACGGGATCGCCAGCCGGCTGAGGCGCTCGTGCCCGCGGAACAGCGCGTTGCGCACCGCGATGCGGGCGGCGGCCACCGCGGCGTGCGTGTACTTGTGTTCCATGCACACGTCGCCGGCGGCGTAGATGCGCGGGTTGCCGGTGCGCAGGAAGTCGTCCACCAGCACGCCCGCGGCCGGGCTGCAGTCCACTTCCGCGCGTTCCAGGTCCAGGCCTTCCACGTTGGCGGCGTGGCCGATGCCGGTGAGGATGGCGTCCGCCTCGACGCTGCTGCGGTAGTTGTCGCTGACCATCTCGACCAGCCGCGTGCCGTCCCGGCCTTGCACGGCGGTGATCCGGGTGTTCAGGCGGATGGCGATGCCGTCGCGGGCCAGCGCGTCGGAGAGCAGCTGCGCGGCGTCGCGCTCCTCGCGCGGCAGGAACAGCGGGCGGTCCTGCACCAGGGTGACCTTCGCGCCCAGCCGGCAGAACGCCTGCGCCAGCTCGCAGCCCAGCGGGCCGCCGCCGATCACCAGCAGGCGCGGCGGCAGCGCGGTGAGGTCGAACACGTTCTCGTGGGTGAGGTAGCCCGTCTCGGCCAGGCCGGGAATCGCGGGGATGTTCGGGCGCGCGCCGGTGGCAATCAGCGCCTTGGCGAAGCGCAGCATCGTGTCGCCGACCCGCACGCAGTCGGTGCCGGCGAAGCGCGCCTCGCCGAAGAACAGGTCCACGCCCGCGGCCGCCAGCCGCTGCGCGCTGGCGTCGTCGGCGAGGCGGGCACGCAGGCGCCGCACGCGCTCCATCGCGCGCGCGAAGTCGGGCGGTGCCGTCTCGCCGGGCGCGCTGGCGCCGTAGCGCGCGGCGTCGCGCAGGTCCGCGTACAGGCGCGCGGTGCGGATCAGCGCCTTGGACGGCACGCAGCCGGTGTTGAGGCTGGTGCCGCCGATCTGCGCGCGCTCCAGCAGCGCCACCCGTGCACCCGCCGCGGCGGCGGCCTGCGCCGCGGCCAGGCCGGCGGGGCCGGCGCCGATCACCACCAGGTGGTAGCGCGCGGCGGGTTCGGGGTTGCGCCAGCCTGCCGGGTGGAGGTGCCCGATGCGACGGCGCTCGACCTCGTCCAGCGGCGGGGAATGAGGGGCATCGGGCGTCGTCATCGACCCGTCTCCGGCGCGGCATCCTCCAGCCAGCCGCCGCGGAAGCCTGCCCGGCGCAGTCCGCGCACCAGCCAGGGGCTGCGACGCATCAGGCGCCAGGGCAGGCCGCTGCGATGGTTCTCTATCATCATCGCCACGATGCCCTGGTCCAGTCCGTAGTGTCCGTCCGACACCCATGGCCGGCCACCGGCGTCCGGCAGCGAGGGATTGAAGCTGGCAGCGAGGCGATCATCGCGCAGCGTCTCGGGATACTGCGCCAGCATGTGGCGCAGCGCCTGCAATGCCAGCTCCGGCGCGAACGGCAGCGAGGCCAGCGCGGCCGGTGCCGACACGGTGCCGTCGTCCGGGCCGTAGGGCACGCCGCGCGCCGAGTAGCCGAACAGGCGGCGCGGTTCGCCGGAGGCATCCGGCCGCTCGCCACCGGGGCCGTCGCAGGCCGACAGCCCCCAGCACGATTCGCCGTAGCCGGCGAAGCCGTTCGGGTTGCGCCTGGCGTATTCGCGCTGCACCAGGGCCGCGCGGCGGCTGTTCTCGAAATAGTCGCAGCGCTTCCCGCGCATGAAGCGGTCGCGGATGCCGCGGAAGTCGATCCACGCATGCGAATAGTGGTGCACGAACAGCGGCCCGGCGTAGAGGAAGTCGTGGCCGTACAGGTTTTCCCACTGGTAGGTGAGCGTCCACGCGCCATAGCAT
This sequence comes from Rhodanobacter geophilus, assembly GCF_040812275.1. Taxonomy (NCBI): domain Bacteria; kingdom Pseudomonadati; phylum Pseudomonadota; class Gammaproteobacteria; order Lysobacterales; family Rhodanobacteraceae; genus Rhodanobacter; species Rhodanobacter geophilus. The sequence goes on from NZ_JBFOHL010000002.1 coordinate 193,239, forward strand.
TCGTCGGTGGCGGCATGGCTTGGCGAGCCCGCGGCCAGCGCGTACAGCACGATCGCCTCGTTGTAGCCGTCCCAGCCGTAGTGCAGGAAACCGCATTCGGGCTTCCAGCCCTGCCGTATCGTGGGCTTGCCGTCCTGCGCCCAGCGCCAGTCCACGCGCAGGTACAGCGTATCGGCCAGCTCGCGCAGCTCGCGCTCGTCGGCGGCGTCCGTGTCGAAGTATTCGCGCGCGGCCAGCATGCCGGCGACGAGCAGGGCGGTGTCGATCATCGACAGTTCGCACGACCACACGCGGCCACCGCGGCGCATGTCGAGGAAGTGGTAGTAGAAGCCCTTGTAGCCGGTGGCGTCCGGGCGCCCGCTCTGGTCGCTGCCGTGGAAGAAACGCAGCGCCGCCAGGCTGCGCCGCAACGCCTCGGCGCGCGACATCCAGCCGCGCTCCACCGCGATCGGGTAGCACGACAGCGCGAAGCCCGTCACCGCGATGCTGGAAGGCGAACCCTCGCGCGAGGTATCCGCCACCAGGCCGTTGCGCGGGTTGCCCATCTGCGCGAAGTAGTCGCAGGCGGCGCGCTGCAGGCGGTCGAGCAGGGCCTCATCGCCCAGCGTGTGCGGGAACGACTGGCGGTCGGCGGGGCAGGAGGGCGTGGCGGAATATTCCTCGGGCATGCAGGGCAGGCAGATGTGAGCCGTCTCCGCAGAGTGCCGCAGCGCTTGCATGGGTCGTGTGTAGAGGGCGCGCAGCCCCCGATTTCACGCCACGCTCCGGGGGCGGCCCGTAGGCTCGGGGTTCCCTCTGCATGCGCGGTCGCAGCCTCGCCGCGCGAAGGGCCACTGACCACCATGACCTTGCCTTCCCGTATCGCGCATCCCGTGTCGTGGCTTTCCAACGGCCATCTCGCCAGCTTCGTGGGCGCCGCCGGCGCGGGCGGCTGCCACTGGAACGGGCAGGCGGTGACGCGCTGGCGCGAGGATGCTGTCGGCGATGCCTGGGGCAGCTACGTGTTGCTGCGCGACGAAGCCAGCGGCGAAGCCTGGTCCGCCACGCCGCAACCGCTGGGTGGCGAATCGCGGGAATTCGCGGTGGACTTCGACGCGTCCCGCGCACGCTTCACGCGCAACCACGGCACGCTGGAAAGCGTGCTGGACATCGCGGTGCACGGCGCACTCGACGCGGAACTGCGCCACCTCGCCCTGACCAACCACGGCGAGCGGCCGCGCGAGCTGTCGATCACCTCGTATGCGGAACTGGTGCTGGGGCCGGCCGGTGCGGACGTCACGCACCCGGTGTTCTCCAAGATGTTCGTGCAGACCGAATGGATGGCCGAAGCAGGCGCGTTGCTGGCCACCCGCCGCCCGCGCACGCCGGACGAGCCGCGCCTATGGGCCGCGCATGCCATGGTGCTTGCTGACGGAACGCCGGGTGCCGAGGCGCACGAAAGCGACCGCATGCGCTTCCTCGGCCGCGGCCGCACGCTGCACGACGCGCTCGCGATGCGGGCGGGCGCGCGGCTGTCCAACCGCACCGGCTGCATGCTCGATCCGGTGTTCAGCATCCGCCGCCGCGTGGAACTGGCGCCCGGGGCGCGCATGAGCCTGTGCTTCTGGACCGTGCTGGCCGACAGCCGCGATGGCGTGCTGGCATCGCTGCGTTCCCTGCAGGCGAAGGACGCCGCCGACCAGGCGCTACGCAGCGGCGAGGCCTGCACCGCGGCGCGGCGCAGCGGGTTGGGCATCGACGAGGACCAGGCCGCACGCTTCGATGCCCTGGTCGGCGCGCTGCTTTACCCGGACGCCGCGTGGCGCGCTCCGGCCGAGGCGCTGGCGCGCGGGCAGGGAGGTGCGCCGGTGCTGTGGAGTGCCGGCATTTCCGGCGACCGCCCCATCGTGCTGTTGCGCCTGCCGGACAAGGCCGGGCTCGGCCGCGCACGCGAACTGCTGCAGGCCCAGCGCTACTGGCAAGCCATGCAGCTGGGCATCGATGTGGTGCTGCTGGACTGTGCGGGCGGCGCCCTGCACGACCCGCTGCAATCCATGGCGAAAACCCAGGCCGGGCAGCTCAAGGGCAAGGAGGCCGTTCGCGCGGAATGCTTCGCGCTGGACGAGCAGACCTTGCAGCCGGCGCTGCGCGACGGCCTGCGCACCGCCGCGCGGATCGAGCTCGACAGCGCTTCGTCGTGGCCGGCGCCGCTGCGCGGATCAATGCCGGCGTTCGCTGCGCCGCCGCGGCGCGCGCCCGTTCCGTTCGCGGCGGCGCCGCCGGCCGACACGCCGGTGCGCGAGTTCGACAACGGCCTGGGCGGCTTCGTCGATGGCGGACGCAGCTACCAGCTCGAGCTGAGCGGCGAACGCTGCACGCCGGTGCCCTGGATCAACGTATTGGCGAACCCGCAGTTCGGCTGCCTGGTTTCGGCCGAGGGCGGCGGTTACGCGTGGTCGCAGAACAGCCAGCAGAACACGCTGACGCCATGGCCGAACGACCCGGTGTCGGACGTTCCGCACGAGGTGCTGTACCTGCGCGACGAAGATCGCGACCTGCTGTGGAGCGCCACCGCCGCGCCGATCCGCGTGCCCTCGGCGCGCTACCGCGTCACGCACGGCAAGGGCTGGAGCCGCTTCGAGCACACCGCGCAGGACATCGAGGTGGAGCTGCTGCAATGCGTGCCGGCCGACGTCACCGTGAAGCTCTCGCGGCTGCGCCTGCGCAACCGCTCGTCGCAGCGGCGGCGGCTGTCCGTCACCGGCTACGTGGAATGGGCGCTGGGCGCCAACGGCGCCACCGGCGCGCCCTTCGTCGTGACCGAGCGCGATGCCGGCGGCGCGCTGTTCGCCCGCAACGCCTGGCGCGATGAGTTCGGTGCGCGCGTGGCCTTCGTCGACCTCGGCGAGCTGGCCGGCGCCTGCACCGGCGACCGGCTGGAGTTTCTCGGGCGCCACGGCTCGGTGGAGCGGCCGGCCGTCCTGCTGGGGCGGCGTGGATTGTCCGGTCGCACCGGCGCGGGGCTCGATCCCTGCGGTGCGCTGCAGGCAGTGCTTGAGCTGCCGCCCGAGGGCGAAGCCGAGCTGCTGTTCATGCTCGGCGATGCCGCCTCGCGCGACGAGGCGCGCACCCTGGTACGCAAGTACCGGGCGGCGGGCATCGACCCCGCATGGGCGGAAGTGCGCGCGCAGTGGGATGCCATGCTCGACGTCGTGCAGGTGCGCACTCCCGACCGCGCCATGGATCTCCTGCTCAACGACTGGCTGCCGTACCAGGTGCTGGCCTGCCGCCTGTGGGCGCGCACCGCGTACTACCAGGCCAGCGGTGCCTACGGCTTCCGCGACCAGCTGCAGGACAGCATGGCGCTGTGCACGAACCGGCCCGACGTGGCGCGCGAACACCTGCTGCGCGCCGCCGGCCGCCAGTTCCCCGAGGGCGACGTGCAGCACTGGTGGTTGCCGCCCAGCGGCAAGGGCATCCGCACCCGAATCAGCGACGACCGCCTGTGGCTGCCGTTCGTCGCCGCGCATTACGCGGAAACCACCGGCGACACGGCCGTGCTCGACGAATCGCTGCCCTTCCTGCACGGCGATCCGGTGCCGCAGGACGCCACCGAAGCGTTCTACCTGCCGCAAACCTCCGATGACGCCGCCACCGTGTACGAACACGCCGCGCGTGCCATCGACTCCAGCCTGGCCACCGGCGCGCACGGCCTGCCGCTGATGGGTACCGGCGACTGGAACGACGGCATGAACAACGTGGGCGCGCAGGGACGCGGCGAAAGCACCTGGCTGGCCTGGTTCCTGATCGCCACCATCGACGCGTTCGCGCCGCTGGCCGCGGCGCGCGGCCAGGACGAACGCGCCGCCCGCTGGCGCGGGCATGCCGACGCCTTGCGGCGGACGATGGACGGCGACGCCGGCTGGGACGGCGCCTGGTACCGCCGCGGCTACTACGACGACGGCACGCCGCTGGGCTCGCACGAAGACGAAGAATGCCGCATCGACGTGATCGCGCAATCCTGGAGCGTGCTTGCCGGCGCCTCCGACCGCGCCCACGCCGAGGCCGCCATGCAGGCCGTGCGGCAACACTTGCTGGTGCCCAGCCCGGGCATCGCGCTGCTGCTCGCGCCGCCGTTCGACCATACCGACAAGAACCCCGGCTACATCAAGGGCTATCCGCCCGGCATCCGCGAGAACGGCGGGCAGTACACGCACGGTGCCGTCTGGTCGGTATTCGCCCACGCCAGGCTGGGGCAGGGCGACCGCGCCGGCGAACTGTTCGACCTGCTCAACCCCATCCGCCACGCAGACCGTGCCGAGGCGGTCGAACGCTATCGCGTGGAACCGTACGTGGCGTGCGCGGACGTCTATTCGGTGGAGCCGTGGATCGGCTGCGGCGGCTGGACCTGGTACACCGGCTCGGCCGGCTGGCTGTATCGCGCCGGCCTGGAAGCCATCCTCGGCTTCCGCCTGCACGGCGCGCAATTGCACTTGTCGCCATGCCTGCCGGCGGCGTGGCCGCACGCCGAGATCCATTACCGCCGCCACGGCCCCGGCGGCATCGTCACCTGTTACGAGATCCGCGTGAGCAATCCCCACGGCTGCCAGCGCGGCATCGCCGCCGCCTCGCTGGACGACGCAGCGCTGGCGACCACGCACGGCGAGCTGTGCGTGCCGCTGGTCGACGACGGCGGCACCCATTGCATCCACGCTGTGTTGGGCGAGAGCTGATCCTGGCCGCGCTGGAAGAACGGCTCGACCAGGACAGCGAGGTCCGGGAGGGTGCCGGCGATGGTCACTTGGGCGCAATGCGTTTGATCGAGCCGGGCAACCTGGACCAGAACGGCTACATCGAATCGTTCAACGGTTGCCTGCGCGATGAGTGCCACAACGAACACCGGTTTCCCAGCCTGCTGCACGCCCGCACCAAAATCGAATGCTGGCGACGCGCATGCAACGAGGAGTGGCCGAAGAAGGCGCTGGGCGGGCTGACACGGGCCGCCTACGCGAAGCAGTTAAGTAACCCCGGACTCTAAATCCACCCGCTACTCAAAGCGGGGGGACATCGCTGATAGGCAAGCTCCATGACTTTGACGAACAGGCCGCCAGTCAAGAAAGTGACTATGGAACTCATAGATGCAGTATCTCCCATAGACCTTACTTAGCGACGCTCGGCAGACATCTGCTGAATTGTGCGTTCGACTTCACGAAGCCGCTTCGCTGCGTCACCTCGCCAGCTCCGGCTGAGGCGTTTACGAATGAGGATGCCGCACGCCGTTTTCGCGTGGCAGTACGCTAGGTGACTCATTGCTGGGTCATCCAGCGAGGTTGGTTCGACTGTTACGGTAATAATTGCCCTTGGTTCAAGGCGGCACGGCAACTGCGTTTGCCGCAGGAAGTCGTTCGTAATAACGGACTTTTGCTTAGCGAAGCGACTAGAGGTGTAGCCGACTTCCGTAATCGTCACGGGTATGTACCCGGTGTTTATGACTTCGATGCAGACGGTTACTTGTCCGGTCGAAATGAACATGACGCGACTGAGTACCCGCAAACGCACCACATCCTTGCGAACCATCCAGTAAGCGTTGAAGACACCGAGTGTGGCGCCTATCACGGCAATCCCGAGCGTCACCCCCTGAATTAAGTCCACGCCGCACTCCTACTGTTGTGGAGACGAGTGTACGTGTTGCGCGTAGCCCATGCAGGCATGTGCAGGAGCGCGTCGCGCGGGGAGGGCAGTACGTACCTATTGCTCCGCAGTCCGAGCACAGCGAAATCGCCACGCGTCTCGCCGCGATCTGCGTCCGTAGCCGTCCGCGCACAAGCGGGTTGTGAAGTAGGGACGAAAGTCGGGACGACGAGCACAAGGCAATAAAAAAGCCCCTTAATTCAGGGGCTTATTTACATTTCTGGCGGAGAGGGTGGCCGCCTTGGATAGTAACAATGAGCTTCAGTGTTTTGCAAGGAGGCTCAGAGTAAACCCTTATTTTAAGCCGTTTGTTGGAGGTTCTTGCTCAACGAGCCACAACGAAAATCAATCACATCCAGATTTGCGTGGCATACTGGATGGCACACCAAAAACTGGACCTGGAGCCTCCACTATGGCCCTGCTCACTGACACCAAAGCACGCAGTGTCAAACCTGGAGGCGTTCCGCTCGCACATGGCGGAGTCACCGGACTGACGCTCCACCCGTCCCCTAGCAGTAAAGGGCAGGGCAAGTGGGTCTTCCGTTACGTTAGTCCTGTTACCAAGAAGCGTCGGAACGCGGGGCTAGGCAGCTACCCCGAGGTCAGCATTGCCGAGGTAGCGCAGCAAGCCCGTTTCATGCGCGAGCAAATCGCTCACGGGAAAGACCCGTTGGAGATCAAGGCTGCTGACGCCGCCAAGCCACATACCCCATCGCTACGTGAAGCTGCGGAAACCCTGCACAAGGAATTGACGCCGGGCTGGAAGAACGCCAAGCACGCGCAGCAATGGATCAACACCCTCACTGAGTATGCCTTTCCGCTGATTGGTGCGATGCCGATGGATCAAATCCAGCCGCGCCACATTGCCGACGTGCTGCGGCCAATCTGGCTAGAGAAGGCCGAGACGGCCGGACGGGTGAGGCAGCGGCTGCACGCCGTCATGGCCTGGGGATGGGCACATGGCTTTTGTCAGTCCAACCCGGTCGACGTGGTGAATCACCTCTTGCCACTCCAGCCAAGCAAGACGGTTCGCACGCAGCACCAGCCGGCTATGCCTTGGTCATTGATTCCGACGTTCGTGACCGCTCATCTACCGCAAGACCCTGAACAGAGTCTTGAAGTCACATGCCAGCTATTGGCTTTCGTGGTGCTGACAGCCGCCCGTTCGGGTGAGGCGCGTTACATGACGTGGGACGAGGTAGACCTGAATGCCAAGCTCTGGACAGTGCCTGCGGAGCGGATGAAAGCGAAGCTGAGCCACCGCGTGCCGCTTTCCAAGCAAGCCGTTGCACTCCTCAAGCGCCAACAGGGGCTGCACGACACGTTCGTGTTCCCGTCCGTGCGCAAGGGTGTCCCATTGTCGGACATGGTTCTGACGGCCTTCCTACGGCGCGTGAAGGCCGTCAGTGACGTTCCGGGACGGGTGGCTACTGCGCATGGCTTCCGATCCAGCTTCCGCGACTGGTGCAGCGAGAAAGGGTATGCGCGCGATCTGGCCGAGAGAGCCTTGGCGCACACTGTGCAGAACAAGGTGGAGGCGGCTTACCACCGCACCGACTTGCTTGAGCAGCGACGCGCGTTGATGCAGGCTTGGGCGGACTTCGTGATGCCCCGCCGAGCTAGAAAGCCCCGTGACCGACACTCAGCAACTTGAACCTATCCGCTTGGTGCCGCTCGTGGAAGCTGTGCCGGATGCGGATCAACAAAGCCGCATTCTGGCCCTGGCGGCGGAAAGCAAGCTCCGCTTGTATGTTCCAGTACCGTTGGAGAGAGTGGTCTACACAGGAAGTGCAAAGCTGGACGTATCCAGTTGCGTGACGCCCACGGTGCGGCAGAAGATGGCCGAGGCCAAGCGTAGAGGTGCACTTGTTATCAAAAAGCCTACCCTCTGCCGTGAGGTCGACTTCTTGGCCTTGGCGCCGAATGATGCACAGAGTCTGCTAGTCGCAAGAATGGCGCGCGTCCAGCAATTTCCCGGCGGCCTGAAACTCATACCCGCCAAGGTCGAACACGAGCAAAGCGGGCTGGAGTTTGTTCCGGCCCAGCTCTACTTACGTCCTGCAGGCGAAACCATCGACCGTGGGCCGTGGATTCTTGAAGCAGGCGAGCATGCCATCAGGATCGACTGGCAGGATGTCCTTCTGGATCGTCGCGCCATAGGGATGCTAAAAAATTCAGTCGATACCGACGTGCCCATCGCAACTGTAGATGGGATTGCCAACACTGACATCGGCCACGGTACGCTGCCTGCTTACGTCCCCTTTGAAGATGTCCCCGAAGAAGACCAGCCACTACCGCCGCCTCTGCCCATGATGAAGCTTGAGGAGGATGATCCTTTCAATCTTCGATCACGCGCTCCCGCCGTGTTCGTGCTCTATGCCGCTGCCAAATACTTTTTTGACGAACCTAGATACCCTCCGATCAAGCAGAACCTGCTTGAAGATTGGTTTTCTGACCGTCGTGTGCCAGTGATCGCCTGGATTACACAGATACAGGGGAACTACGCAGGGCTCACTAGGGAGCGCAATGTCAGACTCGCATTCAAGCTTATCCATCCCAAGAACGATAAACGTAAATGGGCGTCGAGCGACTACCAGTCGAAAGAGATCTCCCCTGCAATCGTGGATGAGGCTTCCAAATACCGTGAAAATGTTGAGCACTACGTCAGCAAGCGCCTGAGCGTCGTGATTTTGGCTTTAGACCATTGGGAGCAACTTAATAAGGTTAGCTCTGATCACCAGAAAAATGCGGTCACTGCGGAGCATCAAGTCAAATTGATGGATAAGCTCCGCGATGAACTCCGCAAATGGAGATTTGACTCTGATGACGAGCGGAAAACGATCGTTGACTTTGTGACGTGGCCGCAGCGATACGATGATCTCCAAAAGCAGATCAAATCCGACGCCGAACTTGCCAAAGATGCTCGCGAGACCGGGGAAGCCGCCGAAGTCAAGAAGTCTACCAAGGCCAAGAAGTCTAGGCGTCGCCCAAGATCTCGCTGACGATTGCGAGGTCGTGCTGGAGCTTACGAGGTGCGCCACGCTTCACGCTGGCCCATGACCGGCGTGTGACCCCCTTCCACAGGTCACGCGCATACCCCGTATCCACTTGGAAGTCTTCTTTGGTCATGTACTTGATGGCTTCACGAAGGCCGAGCAACTTCATCCGGTCGCTGACGTGGACAAGCCCAAGGCAGTTTATCGAGTACTCGCCGCGCCTCGTCCAGCAATTGAAATACGTGCCAAGACCGCCACTGTAACGACGCTGCCACGCTTCTCCGAGCAGGCGCGAATACGTCGCAGCCTCGCGGTGCTTGTGCCCATCCATAGCCGCCAGGAGGTGGTAATGGATGCCGCGCCGGAACCCGTTTTCGCGCTTGCAGATCCACGCCTTCACGTCAGGCACGATGCGACTTTCGCGCATAGTCCGAAGGTAGTTGTGGATGCACCGGTTTGCGTCCTCGGTCATAGCCCAGACCTTATGCTCCGGAGCGATGTAGAAATCCACGCGGAGGATCAGCAGGCGCGAATGCTCGGCAAACTTGGAGGCCATGTACCGACAGCACGCTCGAAAATTTTCACGTGCATTGCGACCATAGTTGTTCACTATGCGCCTGAACTTCTTGGAACGACACACGCGGCGCACGAAGCGCAGCAGGTGGTCGAAGGCCCTGGCGACTGCCGGCGCATCGACATCGAGATTCTTGCCGCCATACCTGCACAACGTCGGGCCAATCCGCTGGCAGGCACGAAGCATCACCGTTAGGAAGGGGTTCAAGATGATCTTGAGGTCATCCATGCGCGGAAAGTCGTGCGGATTCTCCCTTAGGGTGATGTTGACCGACAGCCCGCTTACCCTACGACAGCTCGGGTATGCCTGCTCGATATGGGGGACAATATCCATGCAGATGTCCCGGATCTTCGTGCCCAGCCAGGTCAGCCGGTGCTCGAAGTGGCCGTAGGTCAGAAGACCCTTTCCCGTACCTAATTCCACGGCGTTTTCACTACCAGCTACAATGCGCTTCGTTACGCTCGCCATCCGCTCGATGTGGTATGGCAAGTCGATTTCTTCAGTGATGTGGCTACAACCGTCACTGGTGCGAACGATGCCCTTGGAGAGTCGCTGGTAGCGCCTTTCGCTTGCAGCAATTTCCCGCTGCATATCCTCCATGATGTCGGGCTTGAACCTCTTGCCGATGTTATTTTTCTCTGCTTCTTTCACCTTGAACTCCTCGTTGATGTTATTCGTTCGACTAATACAAGTCATTTCCGCCTCCTGTGATCGGTGATCGGCCAATGGCCTTGCCTATGCGATACCAGAAATCGTCCTCACGTCAGTTATCCATGCATTGCATTTGCATTGCATATGTAACCGTAAAGATTTCCAGGCAATCGCCTCCTATGCGCGCCACTCCCCCCCGCTGTAGGGGCTCTTTTGCGCACGACTGCTAGCGTGTGGCCGCTTGTTGACTTGGCGGTTGAGATAGGCCGTCGGTCGCGTGTCGATCCAGTCCCGGATCCGGCTCCACCTCCATCCCACGGCGTTTCGGGTCTTGCCGCTGCCCAGGCACTGTGGCTGCGGGAAATCCGGGTCGAACGACGGGTGGCCAACGGTGCACCTGTTACGGACGGTGGACGCGCTCAGTCCAACTTTGTGCGCTACCTCAGATTCCCGCATCACGCGGTCTTCGTCGCCGCCATGGGCCGCGAGACGGGCAACGGTTTTGCTCAGGATCTCCACTTGTTGGCCCAAAGCTTCGATGCTCTTGCCCACAAACTCCATGAGACCAACCAGCTTCCCTGCAACGTCGTTGTCGATAGCCATCCTTCCGTCCCGTGTGTGACTGCGATGAACGAAGAATGGATCGAAGTCCGTGAGGACGTACAGTTCAAAAATTCGACATCGACGCTCCCGATGTCAAAAACCCGCGCCGTTGCTGCATCTGGAAGTCAAACAGGTGGAGCCGTATTGCGACCGATGCAGAACCCTCCTCGGGCCGCCTGCCGGTTCCACCGTGGCCTTCAGCACCTTTCCACCTCAGCCATGAAGTGCGTCGATGCAAATTGCGGTCTCGCCAGCGAAGCTATTGCGCATTTCCCTCCTGACGCCAACGAGATCATTCACTCCACGAGTAGAAAAGCGCTACCTGCCCGATGCGGTACAGGCATTGGTGAAATACGGAATTTATGGCGGGCCGCAAAATGGCGCAGATTTCGTGTCGAGTTGATGCCTAGTTGGCTCAACTTCCAGCGTCGAGTTGGTTCAAGTCCCTGAAAGGACAAAGTTGCCGCAAGGAAGCACAACGAAACTCAGCAAAGCACGTTCCCATCTGCAATTAAGCTTCGTTGCGAAATAAGCAAACCACGATTCCACACCACCTTTCCGAGCTGCCACCTCGGCAGTTCCATCCACCCGACTGACCGGTGGATGTCTCCCCTTTGTAGGAGGTTTGGTGATGTTTGATAGATCGTGGGCTGGATACCCCTATACCTCGCTGGTCGAATGCCTCGTGGTCTTTGCCGTCCTGTTTCTGGCCGGCGCCCTATGGTCATGGGGCATTCGCTGGTACGTGGCCTATCGCTTGAAGGACGGCTGTCATGGATGACGGTCTCCCGGATGACGAATGGAGCGGTGACCTCATGGAGTTCACACCGCCGTGCTGTCCCCAATGCCGATCGACTCACGTCGAGCCACGCAACCTGGCAAGACGCTTCGGCGGGGCGATTGGTGCCGTTGTAGGAACGACTGGTGGCGTCGCTGCGGCGGTGGCAGGTGCGGAGGCGGGCATCCTGGGTGGCCCCATCGGGGCGCTGCTCGGTGCGGCGGCCGGCGTGGTCATCGAGGGCATTGTCGGAGGCGCCACCGGCTGTGCGGCTGGTTCCCGTCTCGGTGATGCCATCGACCGGAACATCCTGCACAACCGCCGCTGCCGTGCCTGCGGCCACACCTTCGGCGACACGTCCCGCTAAGCCACGGCACCCTGGCGCGGTTCGTTTCGACCTTTCCCTCTCGTAGCGGCATACCGCCCGGGGCCGGGCAGACGCGGGGCCCGGGGCGTTATGCCATCGCATCCAAGGAGTCTGTCATGCCAACGGTTTTACGTCCGGCGCCGCCATCAGCCGGGCATTCCCACAACACCACGGATCAAGCCATCCTGGCCGCCGCCGAGAACATCCTGCACGAGAAACTTCAGCGGCAAGGCTGCATCGGCAACCCGATGGATGCCGCCGACTTCCTGCGCATGCGCCTGGGCGCACTCCTGCACGAGGAGTTCCACGTCCTGTGGCTCGACAACCGGCACCGCATCCTGGATTGCCAGCGGCTTTTCACTGGCACCGTCGATGGTGCCAGTGTCTATCCGCGCGAGGTCGTGCGAGCTGCCTTGAGCATCAATGCCAGTGCCGCCATCTTCGCCCACAACCATCCAAGCGGCGTAGCCGAACCCAGCGCGGCTGACCGAGCCATCACCAGGGAACTACGCGATGCCCTAAGTCTGGTCGGTGTGAGGGTGCTCGATCACCTCGTCATCGGTGCCGAATGCGTCAGCATGGCTAGCCGGGGACTCCTGTAGTCCGGCGTTCCGCATCAAGTTTTATCCGCCGCATCTTGTTTACTTGCGGCTAATTGCTTGGCCTGACTCAGCAGCTTCGATCGTTCAGCCTTCGTCAGCTTGGCGAAGGCCAGCAGCATGTCGGCTTGGTCGTCGTCTTCGGCGAACAGGTAGGCGAGCGGAACATTGAGTGCTTTCGCCAGCGCTGCGGCCGTGTCCATGTCCGCCCGGTTGACCTGCTGTTCGTAGCGGTTGATCCGAACGCTGCCGTTGGCTTTGTCATCGGACACGAGTCCTCCCAATGCCCGCTGCGAAAGGCCCCGCAAAGAACGGGCAGCCTTCAGGCGCTTGGCAAAGATGGCGGCGACGGACGTGGTCAAGCGTTGGCATCGGCAGCTTAATCGTCATCAGCATTGCCTATATACGCCGCGCGCAATAGTCTATACCGTGACAGTATATAGCTACTCACGGGTGCCCACTGAGGCATTCCCGCATGGCCACAGGGGGCCATCGAACAACCGATGCGAAGCCGCACACGCCCAAGGCAAAGCCAGTGAACACTTCATCGACTCTGAAGTGGCGGTGGGTATGTCGGTTGGTGATCACGCGCAGCGGGTTCTGCCCCTTAACCCTCATCTTGGACGAACCAGTTCCAAGGACGTCCTGTGGGGATGGCGTGGGTCTCGTACACGAAGGCGGTTCCCAAAGTACCAGTTAAGCCAACTACAACCACTCACGAGGCAACCTCCATGAATCCGGTTACTGCCACCTGGAACACCTACAAGGCCAATACCCAGTCGCTCGACTCCGTCGATCGCTGGAATCTCATCCTGAGCCGCCTCTTCTTCGGCACGTTGTTCGCCAGCCTCCTCATCACGGCGTTCATCAGCGTGTCGGCGGGGGAGACGGGTTACGTCCTGATGGTAGGCGCCCTGCTGTTCACTGGTTTGCCGTACATCGTCAGACGTGGCTATCAGAAGGGCCTTCGCCAGCGTGGCAAGCAGTTTGCCTCCGGCTTCGCGCTCGGCAGCGATAGTGCGCTCAAGAAGGAATACCGCAATGCGGCCATCGGTGGCGCGATCCTGCTGGTCGCCTGCTGGCTTCCCTGCGCGCTGGTCGAGGGTCTCAACGGTTTCTCCCTCGCTTGCGTTGCTGGCTTCTCCGCCTTCACCGCGGCATGGTTCCTGATTCGCGGGTTCAACGTCGGCTGGAGTCGAGTGCAGCCCATCACGGGCAGTGAGCCGTTGTACGTCAGTAAGCCCGGTCTCATCAATGCCCCGGTGTTCTGGCTCGTGTTCTACGCCGTCTTCTCGCTGATCAGTCTCGTCAGCATCGTCGGTTCACCGGAGCGTGCCGCGGCAGCCGATGCCATGTCACGCGCAGCAAACGCCCAAGCCAATGCGGCGTTGTTCCAAGGCATCGATACCCCTGCCGATCAGTAAGTCCACCCTCGCAGCCCTTCCTAGTCGGAAGGGGTTGTATGCCATGAACTCGATGCTTAACTGAGGAAAAATCTCTCATGAAAAAGCTTTTCATCGTCTCCGGACTGCTGGGCCTTCTGGCCCTGACCGGCTGTGCTCCCGACAAGCACATTGCCGAAGTGAAGGCATTGCCCTTCAGTTACCCCAGTGAGAACGTCCAAGATCCGAACATGACTGTGGATCAGGCGCTGGATTACCGCAACGTCTGTGACTCAGTGAAGTGGAAGATCGATGAAACTGAACAACACCAGACCTTTGTTCAGTACGACTGCACGTATAAGGGTGTCAAAGACTCGATGTTTATTGCGAGAGATATTACAAACTCGCCTTCAAATAACCCTGCCGTTGCCGTTGGTGAGACTTATCAGTGGATTTTTGGCTCGGATGGCAAACCAAGTCTTACCTACATCGCATTGCACTACCGTTATGCAAACGGAAACTCCAAAGACGTGAGCCGGCTTAACCTTGGTGGTGGTGCATATATCGATGGTGCGCCGTGGTACACCGCTGTCATGCAGATGGCGGTCGAGAACAAAGTGGCTGACTACGACCATGTTCTTTCTCACCTTTATGGCTGGCGCATTCCCGTCAAGCCAGCCAAGCCTTTCACGGATACGACCTACGGGAATACCCTGACTGCTTACTATCCCGGCCACAATGCAGCTCAAGCTGCAAGCCTTGCCTACCAGTGGAAGCGCGCACCCATAGAGGGGGTATTCAGCATTGGTGTGGCTGGCTACCCCATCGTCTCCATTAACGATCGATTCGTCGATCAGCTGTTCCCAGTAAACCCAGCGGATGTCCAATTCGCCAAGAAAATCGATACCAGCTATACCGATACCGCTGTAGACAACCTCAGCTCCAATAACCCTTACGAGATCATCAGACTGCTTCAACTTGCTCCGAACAAGCTCTTCTGCCTAAGCAATCGGTGCTACGACCGCAATGCACAGACTGTAGGGCGTGCCCCTGAATCCGTGCTGGCACAAGAAGTCGGGTTCAATAAGTGGGCGCAGATATCTGGAGCCGCTTCGGCATCGAAATCTGAGAAGGAGACGGCTAACACTCCTGACGCGCTTGCTGTCGCCATGGCGAGCACGGCCATGACGCCACCGACTCCTGCTCCACAGGTAGCGCAAGCCGTCCAGCCGACACCTGTCGCTCCGGTAACACAGCAGGTGGTGAACTCGGCCACGGCGACGCTGACCGGTGCCTCGCAGTCCCATGGGCAGCCAGTCGCAGATGCGGCGGTGCATAGCGGTGACGTCGGCCCGGATGGCTGGCCGAAGATGACCCCCTGCATCCAGAAGCTGCAGGACAAGTTCACGGCTGACCAACAGAAGCAGAACGCCGACACCTCGACCAGTCTGGAGCAGATGCAAGAGTGGGCCAGCGTCTGCAAGTCGCTCGGTCAGTGACAGAACAGCCCCTTTTCCCGTGATCGGGAGAAGGGGCTGTTCCATTGACGCATGCAAACCCTGAAACGACCAAGGCGCCTCCGTAGGCACCTTGGTCGGTGCATCGGTCATCCATGTGGCGCCAGACTTCCCGACACCTCTGTTATCCCAGCGCCCCGCATGGCAAGCAAGCCGAAATACGTATCGGCATACGCTGACAGATCAAGTTGCACCGAAGAATCCGAAGAGTAGACTCGCCCCGAAAGGGGATTGATGTTAGGAGGTAGGGGATGGTGAAGGGATCATGGGCCGGCTTGATGCTGGTCGCTGCCGTCGTGTGGTGTCCGATAGCTCAGGCACACTTTCTGTCACCTGATCCGAAGTTGCCGACTGCCGGCAACATCTTCGGATTCAACCGATACGCGTATGCCAACAACAACCCGGTGACGAACCTAGATCCGGATGGGCGTGACTGCACCACCTCGAACCGAGTGACCACCTGCTTCACGGCCATGTATCGCGTGCAGTTTCCAGCGCAACCTGGGTTCAAGGACTTCACCACGTCGTCGCCCAACTATCACTTCTATTCGGTGCCCGTAGACACTCCGGGCCACACCGTGACAGAAGATCAGAATTACCTGGTCCAGAAACCGACACCCGGCAGTTCGAACGGCGCTAGTCCGCAAGGCACGCCGAACGACGCCACCCCGGTAGTTGGTAACGTCCTACCGGGCTCGATCAGCCCTGTGATGTCGTTCACCATGACCAATCAGAAGGATGGCCAACCGGTCATCGTAAACGTCACCGAGCCGGGTCATCCGTTGCAGTCGGGTATCGTGGTGCGTGAAGCCACGCAGTCCAGCGACGGCAGCACCTCGATACAAACCTGGGGCGAGGGCACCGCACCGCTTCAGTCGCCAAGCACATGGGAAGGCCGAGAGTTCGGACCGGACATCAACAACGTATGGAAACAAGAAGCACCCCCACCGCCACCCCCCACACCGAGGGCGACGGGATGCGGCACAGGAGCCATCAGTGTCTGCAATTAACTGGCCCCGTTTCATTCTAGCGATCCTTGTGGCGCCCTTGGTTCCCGGCCTGCTGTTCTTGGCGTTCTCGCTGTTCGGGCATCCGGGTGAGGGCGTTTGGTCGTTGAAGTTCGCGGCCATGCTTGGTTACCCGGCCATGATTGTGCTCGGCGCACCCGCCCACCTGATCCTCGTGAAGTGCCGCTGGACCGCGTGGTGGTCCTACGCTCTGGCCGGCTTGTTGGTCGGGGCGATCATCTGTGGCTTGCTGTTCGGGGTGCGAGTGGCGGCGCTCGGCGCGATCCTGGGCACCTTGACCGCCGCCGTGTTCTGGCTCATCGCGAAGCCACCGCGTGCGCTTGCCGCGTAGGGTGGGTCGAGGAATCGGGCTACTCGCCTTTCTGGCAGTCAGCCCGTGGGCTCAAGCCCACATGCCCGGCGGCGTCGCGGTCCGCGATGACCCGAACCTCCACATCATCGAAGAGCTCGCGAGCCCACCCGATGGCCACGTGGACTACACGCTGGTCCAGATCGCCATCGAGCGCGCGGCCAATCCCACGTTCGATGCCAAAGCCTTCAACGCCACGCTGGACCACTGGGTCGCGGTCGTGCGGGCCCGTGTGCCGAAAGATGCGCCTCCCACGACGGTGATGACGGCCCTGGGCCAGGTCATCTACCAGTCCGGCCCATGGAACGACCACCACCCGTTCTCGTATGACCTGGATGATCCCTTCGGGAAGATATATCAGAACAAACTGGTGTCGACTTACCTGCGTACCCGCAAGGGTAACTGTGTGTCGATGCCCACGCTGCTGATGATCCTGGGTCAGAAACTCGGGCTCACGATGACGCTAAGCCAGGCACCGGAACATGAATTCGCACGGCTTCAAGACGTCAACGGCCGCTGGTTCAACATTGAAGGCACCAGTCCAGCTTCATGGCCGGATTCCGTCTATATCCACGAAATGAATATCACGCAGAAGCAGATCGACAGTGGGATTTACCTACGCACGACCACGCCGCACGAAACCGTGGCGGGGATGCTGGAACCCTTGGAAGCGGTCTACGCGCACCAGCGCAGGCCGGGTGACCTGCTCGGCCTGGCAATGTTGGTCGTGAAGCTGGATCCGAAGAACGCAGGCGGCTACGTCAACGAGGCTAATGCTTTCTTCCTTGAACTCGAACACCGCTATCTCGACCGGCACCTTACCCCAGCGAAGCTGCCGCCGGAGCAGCGCGCGGACTTCCAGGCCCTCTACGACTCGAACACCCGAATCCTGAAACGGGTGGAGGCGATGGGGTGGGTGCCACCGACAGCAGCCGAAGACAAGGCTTACCTTGAACGGATCGAACGATACAAAGCCACTCACGGTGGCTGATCGTCTAAAAGTCCCCTTTGTCGAGCGGATCAATTGAGTATTGGTTTTTATATTGCAATGCTGGAGCATTTAGCTATGACTGCAAACAGCCCTTGGGACATATCGGAGCAAAATCCGGTTGTAGCAAGACCCTATGCAGTAGGCTTGTTTGACGTGCTTGGCTTTAAAGACAAATTTGAGAAATTAGGTCTTGAGCAAATTACTGCCAGATACGCCGCTTTAATTGATATCGTGATGGAGGGTGACAAGCATAGAGCTGAGATGGATCGGTTTTTTCCAGATAGGAAAGAAGGGCCTTATTGGTGTAGCGAAGCGAAGATCGTAATTGACAGCAGAGTCTATGCTGTTTATGCGAGTGACACATTTCTAGTCTGGTCGAATTACACATGGTCGGCTCTCCATACAACGGGAGAAGACGAGCTTAAAAAATTATCTCAAGACCCGCTTCATGATTGGCTATTCTACCCAGTGCCATGCGACCCATTTCTGGATGTCTGCAACGAATTGATCTGCCGCAGTCTTCAGGTTGGATTGCCGCTTCGGGGTGCTTTAGCCGTTGGAGACGGAGTTTTGGATAAAGTCAGGAATATCTTTCTTGGCCAGCCTGTCATTGATGCACACATGCTGGAGATCAATCAACAGTTTATTGGTGCTGGAATATGCAATTCGTTTACTCAGCAGACAATTCCTCCTCGTTACTGCTTAATGTTCGATAAGCAATTAAAAAACCATTTATACAAAGAGGGTAGTGGTCTAATCTTGGATTGGCCAAGGCACTGGAGGAATACCAGGAAATTTGACGTTAGGTCTATTATTGAATCAATGAATACTAATAGTGCATTCTCTGAATATTATCAGAATACGCTAGATTCGATAGAGCTTTCAGAGAAACATGCGAGCGACTTTGAGTCGGGCGATGCCTGCCCCATACGAAGCAATTATGAGCAGTTTTCGTATTCAAGAGACGGCGAGATCGCCGCATATGCACGACCAGTACGAAGGGTTTCACCAGAAGAACTTGAGAAACTGAGGCCAGCCACGCCCGATGATTGATCGGTCGGCGTAGCCGATTCGGTGAACTGGGGCCGGTTGTGCGGAGTCGGGCACATGCGGCGAGTTCATTGCCACCTTGGCGTGGCGTGTCGAGCGCGACAGTCGGATTGGTAGTCAGCCCCAACTGACATCAAACGCAGACAACAACGGCTGGCACACCAGATGGCATACCAGCCGTTGTCTCTTGCTTAAAAGTGAAGTTAAATCAGCAACTTGCACTTTGTCTTTGGCGGAGAGGGTGGGATTCGAACCCACGGTTGTGTTACCACAACGCCTGATTTCGAGTCAGGTACATTCGACCACTCTGCCACCTCTCCAAAGGGGTCGCGTGGTCTGCGCGAGCCGGCGATTTTACGTGGTGGATGGTGCCGTGACAAGCGCGGCGGGGCCGGCTTGCCACGGCAGGCGGGCTCAGCCGGCCTTCTTCTTCGCCAGCCGCAGCCAGGTGTCGACCACGGTGTCGGGGTTCAGCGACACCGACTCGATGCCCTGGTCCATCAGCCATTCGGCCAGGTCGGGGTGGTCGCTGGGGCCCTGGCCGCAGATGCCCACGTACTTGCCCTTGGCGCGTGCGGTCTTGATCGCCATCGACAGCAGCTTCTTCACCGCGGGGTTCCGCTCGTCGAACAGGTTGGCGACGATGGAGGAATCGCGGTCCAGGCCCAGGGTGAGCTGGGTGAGGTCGTTGGAGCCGATCGAGAAGCCGTCGAAGATCTCCAGGAACTCCTCGGCGAGCAGGGCGTTGGAGGGCACCTCGCACATCATGATGACCTTGAGGCCGTGCTCGCCCTGCCGGAGGTCGTTCTTCGCCAGCACCTCGACCACCTTGCGGCCTTCCTCCAGCGTGCGCACGAACGGGATCATCACCCATACGTTGTCCAGGCCCATCGCCTCGCGCACGCGCTTGACCGCCTTGCACTCCAGCCCGAACGCCTCGGCGAAGCTGGGATCGACATAGCGGCTGGCGCCGCGGAAGCCGATCATCGGGTTCTCCTCGTGCGGCTCGTAGCGCGAACCGCCGAGCAGGTTGGCGTATTCGTTGGACTTGAAGTCGCTCATGCGCACGATCACCGGCTTCGGGTACACCGAGGCGGCGATGGTGGCGATGCCTTCGGCGAGGCGGTCCACGTAGAACTCGACCGGGCCGGGGTAGCCGGCGATGCGCGCGTCGATCTTCGCCTTGGTCTCGGCGTCCTGCTTGCCGTATTCCAGCAGCGCCTTGGGATGCACGCCGATGTGGCTGGCGATGATCATCTCCAGGCGGGCGAGGCCGATGCCGGCGTTCGGCAGCATGCCGAAGTCGAACGCGCGCTCGGGGTTGGCCACGTTCATCATGATCTTCAGCGGCGCCTCGGGCATCGCGCCGAGGTCGGCGGTGACGCGCTCGAACTTCAGCTGGCCTTCGTAGATCGTGCCGGTGTCGCCCTCGGCGCAGGACACGGTGACGTCGGCGCCGTCGGGGATGCTGTCCAGCGCGTTGTGCGTGCCCACCACGGCGGGCACGCCCAGCTCGCGGGCGATGATCGCCGCGTGGCAGGTGCGGCCGCCGCGGTTGGTGACGATGGCGCTGGCGCGCTTCATCACCGGCTCCCAGTCGGGGTCGGTCATGTCGGCCACCAGCACGTCGCCGGGCTGCACCTTGTTCATGTCGGCCAGCGAGCGGATCACGCGCGCCTTGCCGGCGCCGATCTTCTGGCCGATCGCGCGGCCCTCGGCCAGCACCTTGCCCTTCTCGCCGAGGTGGAAGCGTTCGAGCTGGGTGGCGTGCGCGCGCGACTTCACCGTCTCCGGGCGCGCCTGCACGATGTAGAGCTTGCCGGTGTGGCCGTCCTTCGCCCACTCGATGTCCATCGGGCGGCCGTAGTGCTGCTCGATGATCAGCGCCTGCTTCGCCAGCGCTTCCACGTCGGCGTCACCGATGCAGAAGCGGTTGCGCAGCTCGGCCGGGGTGTCCTCGGTCCTCACGCGCTCGCCGGGCTGCTTCGAATACACCATGCGCAACTGCTTGGCGCCGAGGTTGCGGCGCAGGACGGCGGGCTTGCCGGCCTTCAGCGTGGGCTTGAACACGTAGAACTCGTCGGGGTTCACCGCGCCCTGCACGACCATCTCGCCGAGGCCGTAGCTGCCGGTGACGAACACCACGTCGCGGAAGCCCGATTCGGTGTCCAGCGTGAACAGCACGCCGGAGGCGCCCACGTCCGAACGCACCATCAGTTGCACGCCGGCGGAGAGGAACACGTTCTCGTGCGCGAAACCCTGGTGCACGCGGTAGGCGATGGCGCGGTCGTTGTACAGCGAGGCGAAGACCTCCTTCACCTTGTGCAGCACGTCGTCGATGCCGACCACGTTGAGGAAGGTCTCCTGCTGGCCGGCGAAGCTGGCGTCGGGCAGGTCTTCGGCGGTGGCCGAGGAACGGACCGCCACCGCGACGTCCGGATACTTCTGCGATCGTCCCTGATCGCCAGAATCAAAAACCGGAGATCCATCGCCGGACCCTTCAACAGAAGCCGCGTCCTTGCACAGCTTGGCGTAGGCGTCGCGGATGGCCTGGTCGAGCTCGGCCGGCAGCGGCGTCTCGGTGACCCACTCGCGGATCTCCTTGCCGGCCCTGGTCAGCGCGTCCACGTCGTCGACGTCGAGCTCGGCGAGGCGTGCCTGGATGCGCTTGGCCACGCCGCTCTTTTCCAGATACTGCTGGAACGCGTCGGCCGTGGTGGCAAAGCCGCCGGGCACCGAGACGCCCAGCCTGGCGAGGTTGCCGATCATCTCGCCGAGCGACGCGTTCTTGCCGCCGACCTTGGCGAGGTCGGTCATGCGCAACTGGTCGAGCCAAAGCACGAGCTGGTTCAAGGGGATCTCCTCAGGGAAAGTGCCGCAGACAGTGGAATGGTCGCGAAGCGCAGGCAGAAAGCGGGCCGCAAAGGATTGGTATTGTCCGCTGTCGATGGTGCGCGGCACAAGAAGACCAATGCCGGCCGGCGCCGCGCCAACTGCATACCAGTCAGGCGCCGGTCAAGCGGCGACAGTCTCCGGGGGCTTGCGCTAAGGTGCGTCGCAGGCGATCACCATGGCTTCCGGACCCTCCATGCAGCGCACGGTCTTCTTCATTTCCGACTCCACCGGCATCACCGCGGAGACGATCGGCAACAGTATCCTCGCGCAGTTCGAGGGACTGCGTTTCGACAAGCATCGCTTGCCCTTCATCGATGACACGCACAAGGCCGAGGCGGCCGCGCTGCGCATCAAGACGCATTACGCGAAGAGCGGTGAGCGGCCGATCGTGGTCAACACCATGGCCGACCGCGCGCTGTGCGACATCGTCGCGGCCAGCGGCGCGCTGATGCTGGACGTGTTCGCGCCGTTCATCGGTCCGCTGGAGACGGAGCTGGGCGCCAAGCGTTCCGGCGCGGTGAACCGCTCGCACGGCCTGGTGGATTTCGAGAAATACGAGGCGCGCATCAACGCCACCAACTACGCGCTGTCGCACGACGACGGCATCGACGTGGACTACGCGCAGGCCGACCTGATCCTGGTCGGCGTGTCGCGCTCGGGCAAGACGCCGACCTGCCTGTACATGGCCTTGCATTACGGCGTCAGCGCCGCCAACTACCCGCTGACCGACGAGGATCTGGAAAAGCTGGAACTGCCGGCGCGCCTGCGCCCGTATCGCGATCGCCTGTTCGGCCTCACCATCGAGCCCGAGCGGCTGGCGCAGATCCGCGAGCAGCGCCGCGCGGGCAGCCGCTATGCCACCCTCAAGCAGTGCCGCTGGGAGCTGGAGCAGGCCGACCGGCTGATGCGCCAGGCCGGCATCCCGTCCCTCAACACCACGCACGTGTCGATCGAGGAGATCGCGAGCAAGATCTTCGCCAGCTTCGGCATCGAGCGCACCATGTATTGAAACACCGCACAGGAGCAGCCAGCGTCCCATGAGTGCCGTACTCGACGATCGCCACAGCCTTTTGCCGGGACGCTTCGAGTTCCTGATGGGCCTGTATGCGGAGAACTACCACCGGCTGACGCGGCTGTTCGCACCCCAGCAGCTGGCGCCGGGGCAGTACGTGTCGGACGTGGATGACGGTCTCAACGTGCACCTGGCAGTGCAGGAGCGCCACCCTTACACGCTGGAGCTGGAACTCACCTACGACTTCGTCGACGCGCACACCGGCCATCGCGCGCCGTCGGCGCAACTGCGCATGTACACCGATGCCCACGTGGCCGAGGCGTTGCACTGTCATCCCGGGCGGCATCTGTGGCAGGTGCTCGGGCCGTTCGCGCCCGCGCACACGGTGTTCCAGCATCGCCTGCAGATGAATGGTTTCCTCGCGCGCTGGCTGGAGTACCTGGCGGAGCAGGGACACTCGATGGGAACGCTGGTGCGGGCCGATGCCGGGCCGTCGTAGGAGCAACTTCAGCCGCGACCAACGGCGTGGAATCGCGGCTGAAGCCGCTCCTGCAAGGGAGGCTCGCCGAGCCAACAAAAAAGCCGCCCCAGGGCGGCTTCTTTGTTGATCGTGGCGGAGCGGACGGGACTCGAACCCGCGACCTCCGGCGTGACAGGCCAGCATTCTAACCGACTGAACTACCGCTCCACATGTGTTTCCAGCAAAAGCAACAACGCGTACCAAATCCTGGCGTCCCCACGGGGATTCGAACCCCGGTCGCCACCGTGAAAGGGTGATGTCCTAGGCCTCTAGACGATGGGGACGTTGCTTTTTCGAAAAGTCCGCACAGGGAAGTGCGGGTTCTCGCAAAGGACTTGCGTTGAATCAAACCCTGGTGGAGCCAGGCGGGATCGAACCGCCGACCTCCTGCATGCCATGCAGGCGCTCTCCCAGCTGAGCTATGGCCCCGCCGCTGGAAGCCGCAAAGAATAGGTGGGGGTCGGAAATCCGTCAAGCTTTTTTTCAAGAAATCTTCACGTGATCGCCGGGCGTCATTGGACGTGATCCGTCCGGCGTCGGGCGTGCTGCATGCGAGGCATCGTTTAAGCTCCCGGCATCGGCGCAACCAGAGGTAGACATGCACGAGATCGGCTTCATCCGCGACCTCGCGATCGTGATGCTCGTGGCCGGCGCCGCCACGATCCTGTTCCAGCGTTTTCGCCAGCCGGTGCTGCTTGGCTACATCCTGGCCGGTGTGCTGATCGGCCCGCACACGCCGGGCATGCTGGTCGCCGATCCGCGCGCGATCGACGACATCTCCAATCTCGGCGTGGTGCTGCTGATGTTCACGCTGGGGCTGGAGTTCAGCGTGCGCAAGTTGCGCGAGGTAGGCATCGGCGTGCTCGCGGTGGCGGTGCTGGAAGTGGGCCTGATGCTGTGGATCGGCGTGGGCCTGGGTGGCCTGTTCGGCTGGAAGGGCATCGACGCGCTGTTCCTCGGCGCGATCATCGCGCTGTCCTCGACCATGGTCGCCACGCGCACGCTGAAGGAGGGCGGCAAGCAGGGCCTGCCGTTCGCGAAACTGGTGGTGGGGCTGCTGGTGGCGGAGGACGTGCTCACCATCGTGATGCTGACCCTGCTCACCGCGGTGGCGATCGGCGGCACCGTGCATGCGGACACCGCATTCGCGCTGATCGGCCATCTCGGCCTGTTCGTGGTGGTGGGCATGATCCTGGGCCTGCTGCTGCTGCCGCGGCTGGTGGACTACGTGGCCGGCTTCGGCCGCGACGAGACCCTGCTGGTGAGCGTGCTCGGCATCTGCTTCGGCGCCAGCCTGCTGGCGGTGTGGATGGGGTTCAGCGTGGCGCTGGGTGCCTTCCTCGCCGGCGCGGTGGTGGCCGAGGCGCGCAGCGTGGGGCGCGTGCTGCACCTGATCGAGCCGCTGCGCGACATGTTCGCCGCGCTGTTCTTCGTGGCGATCGGCCTGAAGATCGACCCGGCGATGCTGTGGCAGTACGCGTTGCCGGCGCTGCTGATCGCCGCGGTGGTGATCGTGGGCAAGACGCTGGCCTGCGGCCTGGGCATCCTCGCCGTGGGGCACGACGCGCGCACCGCGCTGCGGTCGGGCCTGAGCATGGCGCAGATCGGCGAGTTCTCGTTCGTGATCGCCACGCTGGGCCTGTCGCTGGGCGCGATCAGCGATTTCCTCTATCCGATCGCGGTGGCGGTGTCGGTGCTGTGCATGGCGTCGTCGCCGTACCTGGGGCGCTCGGCCGACCGGCTTGCCGATGGCCTGTCGCGCATCACGCCGCGGTCGTTGCGCCTGCTGGCCGACAGCTACAGCGGCTGGCTGGAGAACCTCAAGCCGGTGAACGAGAACGCGGTGCTGGCGGCGATGCTGCGCCGCCTGCTGTGGCATATCGCGGTCAACGTGCTGCTGGTGGTCACGCTGTTCGTGATCGGCGCCTACGTGAATTCGCACGGCTGGGACTGGTTCGCGCAATTCGGCATCCATCGCGACCTGCGCCACACGCTGATCTGGGCCGGCGCGCTGTTCCTGTCGCTGCCGATGCTGATCGCCGTGTACCGCAAGGCCGAGGCGCTGGGCATGCTGCTGGCCGAGCTGGGCATACGCGAGCGTTTCGCCGGTGCCTACACGCAGGCGATCCGCAACGTGCTGGCGCGGATGATCCCGCTGGCCACCCTGTTCGCCCTGGCGCTGCTGGTCAGCGCGCTGGGCTCGGCGATCCTGCCGCCGCGCGGGGTGGCGCTGTCGCTGCTGGTGGCCGGCGTGACGCTGGCGGTGGTGCTGTGGCGCAGCCTGGTGAAGCTGCATGCGCGGCTGCAGGCCGCCCTGAAGGAGACGCTGGACAAGCCGGAGCCGCCCGAGCAGGGCCATTCCGCCTGATGGGGTCAGGCATGTTTCGCCGGTGCCTCGTGCCGAATCGACGGAACCTTTCCACGACTTGACTGTCGCAACTGAACCCGATTGCAAGCCCGGCGCAGTCGCCCCACAATGGGCGACCATGCCTCCGCGGTGGGGGCCCGGCCGGCGGCACCGGCATATCCAATACGAGGGAGTTTCGAATGAAGCATTTTCTGCGCCCCACGCTGACGGCGGTGGCGATGACCGCGGCGCTGGGCCTGTCGGCGGGTGCATTCGCCGCCCAGAAGACCACCACCAAGGCCCCCAGCAGTGCCGCCGGCACGGTTGACAAGGCCAAGGCCAGCTACGTGGTGGGCTGGGAGATTGCTTCCCAGGTTCCGCCGATCATGCGTGACGAGCTGGACCCGACTGCCGTGGCGAATGCGGTGAAGGCCGCGCTCTCCGGCCAGAAGCCGACCATGAGCGAGGCCGAGGCCAAGCAGGTGCATGACGCCTTCATGGCCAAGATCAAGGCCAAGTACCAGGCCGAGATGGCCAAGGAAGCCGCCAAGAACAAGACCGAGGGCGACGCCTTCCTTGCCAAGAACAAGACCCAGCCGGGCGTGAAGGTCACCGCCTCGGGCCTGCAGTACCAGGTCATCAGCCAGGGCACCGGTGCCCGCCCGGGTCCGAGCGACACGGTGAAGATCGATTACACCGGCAGCTTCATCGACGGCACGGTGTTCGATGCCTCCTCCAAGCACAACCCGCCGGGCCCGGCCGACATCCCGCTGGCCGGCGTGATCCCGGGTTTCCGCGAGGGCCTGCAGCTGATGCAGGTGGGTGGCCACTACAAGCTGTTCATCCCGGCGAACCTGGCCTACGGCGCCGAGCCGCAGCCGCCGATGCCGCCGAACGCCACGCTGATCTTCGACGTGACCCTGGTCAGCACCAAGCCGACGCCGGCCGCTCCTGCCGGCAACGGTGGCGGCAACAGCGGCCAGTAAGCACGGCCCTGGCAGTCCATGGCGAGAGGGCGCGAAGCGATTCGCGCCCTCTCGCTTTGTCGGGCCATGGCGACGGCCGCCCGGTTAGAATGCGCGTTCACGTTCCACAGGAATCGGCAGCACGATGAAAGTCACGATCTTCGGCACCGGCTATGTCGGCCTGGTCACCGGCGCCTGCCTCGCCGAGATGGGCAACCATGTGGTCTGCGTGGACATCGACGCGGGCAAGGTCGAGCGCCTGAAGCGCGGCGAGATCCCGATCTACGAGCCGGGCCTGGAGCCCATCGTCAAGCGCAACCATGCCGACGGCCAGCTCGACTTCACGACCGAGGCCGCGCCGGCGGTCGCACATGGCGAGGCGATCTTCATCGCGGTGGGCACGCCGCCCGACGAGGACGGCAGCGCCGACCTGCAATACGTGCTGGGCGTGGCCAAGACCATCGGCCGGCACCTGGACCGTTACGCGGTGGTGGTGAACAAGTCCACCGTGCCGGTGGGCACCGCCGACCGCGTGCGCGCGGCGATCGCGGCGGAGCTGGCCGAGCGTGGCGCGAACGTCGAGTTCGACGTGGTCTCCAACCCCGAATTCCTCAAGGAAGGCGACGCGGTGGAGGATTGCCTGCGCCCCGACCGCATCATCATCGGCAGCTCCAGCGCGCGCGCGGTGGCCGTGCTGCGCAAGCTGTACGCGCCGTTCAACCGCAACCACGAGCGCACCGTGGTGATGGACGAGCGTTCCGCCGAGCTGACCAAGTACGCCGCCAACGCGATGCTGGCGACCAAGATCAGCTTCATGAACGAGATCGCCAACATCGCCGAGCGCGTGGGCGCCGACGTGGAACTGGTGCGCCAGGGCATCGGCGCGGACCCGCGCATCGGCTACCACTTCATCTACCCCGGTGCCGGCTACGGCGGCTCGTGCTTCCCCAAGGACGTGCAGGCGCTGGAGCGCACCGCGCGCGGCACGGGTTATCAGGCGCGCCTGCTCGGCGCGGTCGAGGCGGTGAACCACGACCAGAAGACCAAGCTGTTCGAGCTGATCATGCGCCATTTCGATGGCGACCTGCGCGGCAAGACCATCGCGCTATGGGGCCTCGCCTTCAAGCCGAACACCGACGACATGCGCGAAGCCTCCAGCCGCCACCTGATGGAGGCGCTGTGGGCGGCCGGCGCACGCGTGCAGGCCTTCGATCCGGAGGCGCGCGAGGAAACCCGGCGCATCTACGGCGAACGCGCGGATCTCGTGCTGTGCGAGCATGCCTACGAGGCGTTGCAGGATGCGGACGCGCTGGCCATCGTCACCGAGTGGAAGGCGTTCCGCAGCCCCGATTTCGCGCGCATCCGCGCCACGCTGAAGGTGCAGGCGATCTTCGACGGCCGCAATCTCTACGATCCGGTGGCGGTGGAGGAGGCGGGCCTGGCCTATTACGGCATCGGCCGCGGCCGCAGCCTGCGGAAGGCGCGCTGATGGATGCGATCGAGCAGCGCCTGGCCGATCTCGAAGTGCGGCTGACCTTCATCGACGATACCGTGCAGGCGCTGGCCGCGGCCGATGCCGAACAGGCGATGCGCATCGTCGAACTGGAGCGGCTGCTGCACCTGCTGCGCCAGGAACTGCAGAGCGTGCGCCTCGGCGCGGCATCCGATGCGCACAGCGAGCCGCCACCGCCGCACTACTGAAGAGTGCGGCCAAGGACGGCCGCCCGTTTGATCTTCGCGATCATGGACGATCGCAGTGAAAAGCATCGGGCATTACCGGAACCACGATCATGAGCGAATCCCTGCGCGACCAGCTGCTGAAGAGCGGTCTCGTCAAGCAAATCCGCGAGGAAAAGCGCGGCAACGAAGGCAAGGGCAGGTCATCCGGCAGGCCGCAGGGCCATGGCGGCAAGCCGCCGGCGCCGCGCCGCAGCCAGGAAGAGATCGACCTGGCCAAGGCCTACGCGATCCGTGCCCAGACCGAGGCGACCGAGCGCAAGCGCGCGCAGCAGGAGGCCGAGGAGCAGGCGCGCCTGCGCCGCGAGCGCAAGCAGAAGATCCAGCAGTTGCTGGACGGCAAGGCCTTGAACAAGGCCGAGACCGAACTGGTACGCAACTTCGAGTACGGCGGCAAGATCCGCCGCATCCACGTCGATGCGGCGCAACTGGCCGCGCTCAATGCGGGCGAGCTGGGCGTGGTGCAGCAAGCAGGGCGTTACCTGCTGGTCAGTCGCGAGATTGCCGAGCAGGTGCGGACGATCGACGGGCACCAACTGGCCTTGCTGGTCGATCCGGATGTGGCTGGCAGCGACGATGACGGCGTGCCTGACGATCTGGTCTGGTAGCACGACCGCGTTGCGCATGTGAAAGCGCCCGGCTGGTACCGGGCGTTTTCGTTGCGGCGTATGCCGCATCAGAACGTGGTGGTGGCCGCCAGCGCTGGGTGATCCCAGCCTTCCTTGGGCGTGAAGCGGGCACCGTGGCGCTGCGCCAGCTGTTCCAGCTTCGCCTTGACCGCATCGGCTCCCTCGCTGCGCAGATACTGGATCGGACCGCCGCGGAATGGCGCGAAGCCGGTGCCGAAGATCACGCCCGCGTCGAGCAGGTCGGCGTCGTCCACCACGCCATCGGCGAGGCAGGCCACGGCCTCGTTCACCATGGACAGGATCATGCGGTCGACGAGGTCGGGCGCCGCCTGGTAGTCGGGATCGACTTCCGGCCTGATCGGCTTGCCGTCCTGCCACACGTACAGGCCCTGGCCGTCCTTCTTGCCGCGCTTGCCGGCGTCCAGCTTGTCCTCCAGCCCGGGCGGCAGTTCCAGGCCGAGGAAGGGCGACAGTTCCTTCCCTACCGAAACACAGACATCCAGGCCCACGGTGTCGGCCAGTTCGATCGGCCCCATCGGCATGCCGAACTGCTTCGCCGCCTTGTCCAGCACCGGGCCTGGCACGCCTTCGTTGTACAGGCGCAGCGCCTCCAGCAGGTAGGGCATCAGGATGCGGTTGACCAGGAAGCCGGGCGTGCCCTTCACCGCCACCGGCAGCTTGCCGATCGCCTTGCAGAACGCCAGCACGCGCTTCTCGACGGCGGGGTCGAGCTGGTCGTGGCGAACCACCTCGACCAGCGGCATCTGCGCCACCGGGTTGAAGAAGTGCAGGCCGAGGAAGCGCTGCGGCGACTCGAGGTGCTTGCGCAACTCGTCCAGCGGAATGCTGGAGGTATTGCTGGCGAGGATTTTCCCGTCCGGGAACTGCGGCTCGATGGCGGCGTACAGCGCCTCCTTGGCCTCGGCGTTCTCGTAGATCGCCTCGATGGCGAGGTCGGCGTCCTTCACGCCGCTGCCTCCCACGTCGGCGCGCAGGCGCCGGACGGTGGCCTCGATCTTTTCCGGCGTCTTCAGCTTCTTCTCGTACAGCTTGCGTGCGCGATCCAGCGCGGGCTGCACGAACTTCATCTCGCGGTCCTGCAGGGTCACCTCGAAGCCCTTGAGCGCGGTCCAGGCGGCGATGTCGCCGCCCATCACGCCGGCGCCCACCACGTGCACATGCTTGATGCCGTGCTCGGTGCCGGCGCCCTGGTTCTTCAGGCGTTCCTGCAGGAAGAACAGGCGGATCAGGTTGTGCGCGGTGGGCGTGGCCGCCAGTTTCGCCACCGAGCACGCCTCCAGCTTCAGCCGCCGGCGGATGTCGCCGCCGCCGCGCTGCCACACGTCGATCAGCGCGAACGGGGCCGGGTAGTGTTCCTTGCGCACCTTGGCGGCGGTCTGCTTCATCACCATCGGCGCGAGGATCTGCCGCGCCGGCCAGCAGTTGGTGAGCCAGGCCCTGGCGCGGCGCGCGAAGGGCCGCGGCTGCGGGCGGCGCAGCAGGGCGCGCGCCTCGGCCAGCAGTTCCTCGGGCGGCGCCACGCGGTCGACCACGCCGAGCGCCAGCGCACGCCTCGCGGACAGCGCCTTGCCGGTCAGCATCAGTGGCAGTGCCTCGGAGGCGCCGATCAGCCGCGGCAGGCGTGCGGTGCCCCCCCAGCCCGGATGGATGCCCAGCATCACCTCGGGCAGGGCGATCTTCGTCTTGTCGTCGTCCGCCGCGATGCGCTGGTTGCAGGCCAGGATCAGTTCGGTGCCGCCACCCATGCAGGCGCCGTGCACCGCCGCCACCGTGGGGCAGGGCAACCTTGCCAGCGCCTCGTACACCTGCTGGCCGTGCTCGATGTTCTCCAGCACGCTGCCCTGCTTCGCGTATTCCACGAATTCCCTGATGTCCGCGCCCACGGCGAAGCCGGCGGGCTTGGCGGAATGCACGATCACGCCGGCCGGCTGCTCGATCGCCAGCCGCTCGACAATCTGGCCCAGTTCGTCGAGCACGGCGCGATGGATGGCGTTGACGCTGCTGCCGGCGCGGTCGAGGCTGAGCGTGACGATGCCGTGCTCGTCCAGGCTCGTCTTCCAGTGGTTGAAGCGCAATCCTTCGAACATGGGGGCTGGGGAGTGGTGGACGAAGCCCGAACCATACCGTCCCGTCCGGGCGAATGCGAGGTGCGGCCGGGGCATGCCGGCAGGCGCAACGCACGGACTTGCGTCGACTTTCGGAATCTTCCGATCGGTCGAATGTGAAGCGGTTCGCCCATCGCTGCGGCGGACAGGCTCCAGAATGGGCGCAAACCATGGAGAATGTGCCATGGAGGCCGCCGGCCGGCGCAGCATCGTGCCGGTCGCGCCGAATGATTCAGGGAGTCACGATGACATCGATGATGGACATGCCCTTGCCATCTTCCGGTCACGACGTCTTCGAGCGGATCCTGGCCGCGCCGGCCGGGGTGGTGGCCGTGCGCAGCGAGGACGGCGAGGCGCTGCTGGAGCATTTCCGCGGCATCGCCCGTCACAGCGGGCAGGCGGTGTACCTGTGGCAGCCGGGCCTGGGCCTGTCCAGCCTGCGCGATGCGCATGCGCGTGTACCCGATGCGCAACGCCTCGGCCAGGCCTTGCGCTACATGCAGCAGAGCATGCATTTCGGCGTCTACGTGCTGCAGGAACTGGAGTTGCCGCTGGCATCGACCGATCTCGCCTTGTTGCGGCAACTGGCGCGGGCAACCACCGGGCACCTGCGTCGCGTGGTGCTGCTGAACGCACCGCGGGCCCTGGTCGAGCAACTGGGCGAACTGATCAGCTGCATCGACAGCGAGCCCGAGTTGCCGCAGCGCCTGCGCCTGCGCGACGGCCGCTGGCTGAGCGGGCAGGCATGAGCGAAGGCATTCTCGTACTGGCCGAGCAGCGCGACCTGCGTCGCCGCCTGTTCGACGTGTTCGAGCGGGCGGGCTGCCGGCATATCCACAGTGCCCGCGACCCGCAGCACGCGGCGATTCTGCTGGAAGGGCGCCAGCCGCTGGAACTGATGGTGGCCGTGCTCGGCCACGATGCGGCGCAGGCCCGCCGCTGCTGCGAGCAATTGCGCGCCCTGGCGGCCGGCGCGGGCGTGCCGCTGCTGGCGGTCCTGGACGAAGCCGCGCCGCTGCAGGCCGCCCAGTTGCCCGACGAAGTCGCAGGCTGGTTGCATGCCGCCCAGATCGAGGCCGAACTGCTGACACGCTGGCAGCAACTGCCAGCGGCCCCGCCATCGGCGGAACCCGCGCCAAGCCGCAGCGCGGCGGAGAACGCCCTGGCCCTGCTGGTGCGCATCTTCGCCACCGGTGGCGGTAGCGCCACCCGTGACGCCACCGCCCGCTTGCTGTTCGACGAGCTGGCGCTGGACTATCTCGCCGTGTGGCCGGTACGCAACGAAGGCGGCGAGGTTCCGGTGCCGCTGCTGCAGCTGTGGAATGGCGCGGAGCCGACGTGGCCGCCCGTCGAGTCGCAGATTCTGCTGCAGCGTGTGCTGGACGGCGAGGCGGTGCTCCATCGCAGCGATGCGCAACAACGGATGCCTGACGATCCCCTGCTGCCGCTGCTCGAACTGTCCGGCTTCGTGGGCCTGCCGCTGCTCGACGAGCGTCGCGTGGTGCTGGGCGCGATGCTGGCCGGCGCCCGGCGCGGTTTTGGCGACATGGCGATCGTCGAACCGCTGCTGCGCTGCGCGGCGGCCCGCTTCGCGCAGGGGCTGGAGCTGGGCCTCACGCGCGAGCAGGGGCGTGCCGAGGGCCTGCTCGACGCGCTCACCGGCCTGCCGAACCGGCTGCTGTTCGGCGACCGGCTGGAGTCGATCCTGCGCGAGGCGGTGCGCAACGGCGAATGCTTCGCCGTGCTGTTCGTGGACCTCGACCACTTCAAGACGGTCAACGATACCCATGGCCACGCCGCCGGCGACCAGGTGCTGCAGGAAGTGACCCGCCGCCTGCGTGGCAGCGTGCGCGCCTCCGACACCGTGGCGCGCTATGCCGGCGACGAATTCACCGTGGTGCTGCGCCACATCGTGAAGAACGACGACGTGCAGCGGGTGGCGGAGAAGATCCTGCAGGTGGTGGCCGAACCGCTGCAGCTGGAAAACGGCACGCGCCTGCAGGTCGGCGTGTCGATCGGCGTGAGCTTCTTCCCCGACGACGCGGCCGACGCGGAAACCCTGCTCAAGCACGCCGACGAGGCGATGTACGCGGCCAAGCGCCAGGGGCGCAACACCTGCCGCATCTACGAGGTGAGCCCGGAGTACGCGCGCGAGCACGGCCTGGCGCTGCGCTCGCGCCTGCGCCACGCGCTGGGCAACGGCGAGCTGCGACTGGTCTACCAGCCGCAGGTGGGCACCGAGAGCGAGGACATCGTGGGGATGGAGGCGCTGTTGCGCTGGGAGCATCCCGAGCTGGGGCCGATCAGTCCCGCGGTGTTCATCCCGCTGGCGGAGGAGACCGGCCTGATCGTGCCGATCGGTGAATGGGTGCTGCGCACGGCCTGCCGCCAGGCCCATGAATGGGAGCAGCGCTACGGCCTGCGCCTGCGCCTGGGCGTCAACCTGTCCGCGCTGCAGCTGATGGAGCCGAAGCTGCCCGCCACGATATTCCGCGCGCTGCAGGAAACCGGGCTCGATCCCACCCTGCTGGAGCTGGAGGTCACCGAGAGCATCAGCATCAAGGCCGCGCCGAACCTGGTGGAGAACCTGCGGGCGCTGCATCGGCTGGGCTGCCGCATCGCGATCGACGACTTCGGCACCGGTGCCGCCTCGCTGGACTACCTGCGCAAGCTGCCGGCCGACCGCATCAAGGTCGACCAGAGCTTCGTGCGCAACATCGGGGTGGACCCGGACGACGAGGCCATCGTGCGCGCCACCATCGAGATGGCGCATCGGCTCAATCGCAGCGTGGTCGCCGAGGGCGTGGAGACCGAGCAGCACCTGGCCTTCCTGCGCGCCGAGCAGTGCGACGAGCTGCAGGGGTACCTGTTCTGCCGGCCGCTGCCGGTGGTTTCCTTCGAGCGCCTGCTGGCCGAGCGCCAGAACCTGCTGGGCCAGGCGACCGCCGTACCGGCTTGAGCCGGACCCGCTTCGGCCCCATGCTCGGTTGACCCGCCAGGCGGGCCTGCCGACGGCAGGCCGTGCGTCAGGATGGAATCGCTACACTGGCGCGCAACGCTGAACTTGCGCGCCCGGCCCCGGTCTGAGCAGCGCGCTCGTTCTGGCACAAGCTCCGCAGCGGAAGACGGCATTGACGACGGATACGGCCCGGACGGGCGAAAACGAACTGGATCGGGCACTGGTCGAACGCGTGCAGGGCGGCGACAAGCGCGCCTTCGACCTGCTGGTGCGCAAGTACCAGCACAAGCTGGTGGGGCTGGTCTCGCGCTACGTGAAGAGCCATGCCGAGTGCGAGGACATCGCCCAGGAGTCCTTCATCCGCGCCTGGCGGGCGATCGGCTCGTTCCGCGGCGACAGCGCGTTCTACACCTGGCTCTACAAGATCGCGGTGAATACCGCCAAGAACCACCTGGTGGCGATGGGGCGGCGCCCGCCCACCGACGACATCGACGCCGAGGAAGCCGTGTTCCTGTCCGGCGCCGAGCGCATGCACGACAGCGCCACCCCCGAACGCGAGTTGATGCGGCAGGAAATTGAACATTCGGTGTTTTCCACTGTCCAAGCGCTGCCAGAGGAGCTCAGGGTGGCCATCACGCTGCGCGAGGTGGACGGCCTGAGCTACGAGGAAATCGCCGAGGCGATGGGCTGCCCGATCGGGACGGTGCGTTCGCGCATCTTCCGGGCCCGCGAGGCGATCGACGAGAAGTTGCGGCCGCTGTTGTCGGACCGCGAGGAGCAGACATGAACCAGCCAGACCAGCATGCGCGTGAGCACCTTTCGGCCGGCATCGACGGTGAGCTGTCGCACGAGGAGCTGCGCTTCCTGCTGCGGCGGCTCGACCACGATGGCGAGTTGCGCCGTACCTGGGTGAGTTACCACGTGGCCCGCGATGGGCTGCGCCGGCAGTTGCCGGCGCTGGCCGAGGCCGGCTTCGTGTCGCGGGTGATGCTGGCGATCGAACAGGAATCCGTCGCGGCTGCCGCGCCGCGCCAGCACCGCTGGCTGCGCTGGTCGGCCGGCGGCGCGATCGCGGCCGGCGTGGCCGCCGCGGCGCTGATGATCGCGCAACCCACCGCCGACACCGAACGGCACGCCGCTCCGATGACCGCGCAGGCCGCGCCGAAGATGCCGGCGCGCAGCGCTCCGGCAGCCCTGCCGCAGCCGTCGGAAGTGGCCGTGGTGCCGCCGTGGCTGAGCGGCAAGGCGCCGGGCCTGCTCAGCCAGCAGGCCTCGGCCACGCTGGGTGCGCCGGCCAGTACCGATTTCTCGTCCTATGGCCGCGGCGCCTTGCCGTTCCGCGCGCAGCGCTATCGCACGCTGGACAACCACGACGGCAGCTATCTGATCCTGCTCGATCCTGCCCAGCAGCAGGTGCCTGACGTGCAGCGCCAGGGCGCCACCGGCACGCAGTGAGGCCCGGCCGCGTGCACGTTCCGCGGTCCGCCATCCCATGCTGTTCTGCTCGCGCACGGCCCCCTCGGGGTCGCGGGCGATGCGTGTCCGTTCCCGTGTTTCAACCCGTACCCAAGGAGGCGTCATGACTTCGTCCATCCTGCGCAGCTCCCGCCTGAGTCTGCTGGTGTGCTGTGCCCTCGCCGGCACGGCCGCCGTTGCACCGGGCGTGCAGGCCCAGCCAGCGCCCGCGGCGGCGTCCCTGCCGGACTTCACCGGCATCGTGCAGAAGAACGCGCCCGCCGTGGTGCAGGTGGAGGCGAAGTACGACGGCGGCGGCAAACCGCGCCTGCGTGGCCAGGCGGGTCAGGGCGGCATGCCGGACGATCCGCAGGCCGAGCTGTTCCGCCGTTTCTTCGGCATGCCGATGATGCCGTCCCCGGCGGAGCGGGCGCATACCTCGCTGGGCTCGGGCTTCATCATCTCCGCCGACGGCTACATCCTTACCAACAACCATGTGGTCGATCACGCGGACAAGGTGATCGTGCGCCTGCAGGACCGGCGCATCCTCGATGCCAAGGTGGTGGGCACCGATCCCACCTACGACATCGCCCTGCTCAAGGTCAGCGCGGGCGGCAGCCTGCCCGCAGTGAGCATCGGCGATTCCCGCAGCCTTAAGCCCGGCCAGTGGGTGCTGGCGATCGGCTCGCCGTTCGGCTTCGACTACACCGTGACCCAGGGCATCGTCAGCGCGGTGGGCCGCAACCTGGGGCCGGGCGACCAGCAGGACACCTCGTTCATCCAGACCGACGTGCCGATCAACCGCGGCAATTCCGGTGGCCCGCTGTTCAACCTGCAAGGCCAGGTGGTGGGCGTCAACTCGCAGATCTACTCCAGCACGGGCGGCTACCAGGGCGTGTCGTTCTCGATTCCCATCGACGTGGCGATGAACGCGGTGGAGCAGCTCAAGACCAAGGGCTACGTGACGCGCGGCCAGCTCGGCGTGTATGTGCAGCTGGTCACTGACGACATGGAGAAGGCCTATCACTTGCCGGATGCTTCCGGTGCGGCCGTGACGGATGTGTCGCCCGGCAGCGGCGCCGAGAAGGCCGGCATCCAGGCCGGCGACATCATCCTCGGCTACGACGGCCATGCGATAAGCAGCCCTGCGGACCTGCCGCCGCTGGTGGCCATGACCAAGCCGGGCACGCGGGTGCCGCTGGAGATCCTGCGCCACGGCAAGAAGCAGACCGTGCAGGTCACCGTCGGCACGATGCCGCGTGACCAGGACGCGGTGGACCATGGCGGCATGGCACCCGGCGCGAACAGCGGGAGCGCCGCGCTGGGGCTCACCGTGCAGCCACTGGACAACGCCACCCGCAAGCAGATGAACCTGAAACCGGGGCAGGGCGTGCTGGTCGGCGACGTCACCGGCGACGTGGCGGCCCAGGCCGGGCTGCAGCCGGGCGACGTGATCCTGATGGTCAACCAGCAGCCGGTGGGCAGCGTGGAGGCGTTCCGGGCCGCGACCAGGGGCGTGAAGGCCGGCTCCACCGTGCTGCTGCTGGTGCGCCGCGACGGGCAGAACCGCTTCTTCGGCCTGACCGTACCCGACGACAAGTGAGGGCGGCTGGCGCAGGGCGGTGCGATTTGCCGCCCTGCGCCGTGCGGGTGCGGCGTGCCGCCGGAGGGAGGCACGGTGACAGCCTCGGGTTCCATGCGACAATACGGGGTTCGCGTCGCCGCTTCGGCGGCATACCCAAGGCAAGGCTGGCTCCCCGCGCTCCATGGAACTGATCCGCAACTTCTCCATCATCGCCCACATCGACCACGGCAAGTCCACGCTGGCGGATCGCATCATCCAGATCTGCGGCGGCCTGGCCGAACGCGAGATGGAAGCGCAGGTACTGGACAACAACCCGATCGAACGCGAGCGTGGCATCACGATCAAGGCGCAGTCGGTGTCGCTGCCGTACAAGGCGCGCGACGGCAAGACCTACCAGCTCAACTTCATCGACACCCCCGGCCACGTGGATTTCAGCTACGAGGTGAGCCGCTCGCTGGCCGCCTGCGAGGGCGCGCTGCTGGTGGTGGACGCCGCGCAGGGCGTGGAGGCGCAGTCCGTCGCCAACTGCTACACCGCGGTGGAGATGGGCCTGGAAGTGGTGCCGGTGCTGAACAAGATCGACCTGCCCACCGCCGACATCGACAAGGTGAAGGGCGAGATCGAGGCGGTGATCGGCATCCATGCCGACGATGCCGTCGCGATCAGCGCCAAGACCGGCCTCAACGTCACCGAGGTGCTGGAAGCCATCGTGGCGCGCATCCCGCCGCCGAAGCCGCGCGACACCGACAGGCTGCAGGCGCTGATCATCGACTCGTGGTTCGACAACTACCTCGGCGTGGTCTCGCTGGTGCGCGTGATGCAGGGCGAGATCAAGCCCGGCGACAAGCTGCTGGTGATGTCCACCGGCCGCGTGCACGAGGTGGACGACGTGGGCGTGTTCACGCCCAAGCGCAAGAAGCTGGACAAGCTCTCGGCGGGCGAGGTGGGCTGGATCAACGCCTCGATCAAGGACGTGCACGGCGCGCCGGTGGGTGACACGCTCACGCATGCTGGTAAACCTGCTTCAGAACCGCTGCCCGGCTTCCAGACCATGCAGCCGCGCGTGTTCGCCGGCCTGTTTCCGGTGTCCGCCGACGACTTCCCGGCGATGCGCGAGGCGCTGGACAAGCTGCGCCTCAACGATGCCGCGCTGTTCTTCGAACCGGAAAGCTCCGAGGCGATGGGCTTCGGCTTCCGCTGCGGCTTCCTCGGCATGCTGCACATGGAGATCGTGCAGGAACGCCTGGAGCGCGAGTACGACCTCAACCTGATCACCACCGCGCCCACCGTGGTGTACGAGGTGCTGAAGACCGACGGCACGGTGCTGGCGCTGGACAACCCGGCCAAGCTGCCGCCGGTGCCGCAGATCGACGAGATCCGCGAGCCGATCATCGTGGCCAGCATCCTCACCCCGCCGGACTACATCGGCAACATCATCACGCTGTGCGAGGAGAAGCGCGGCGTGCAGCGCTCGATCCAGTACCTCGCCACCCAGGTGCAGATCACCTACGAGCTGCCGCTGGCCGAGGTGGTGCTGGATTTCTTCGACCGCCTGAAGTCGGTGTCGCGCGGCTACGCCTCGATGGACTACCACTTCGAGCGCTTCGAGGCCGGCCCGTTCGTGCGCACCGACGTGCTGATCAATGGCGACCGCGTCGACGCGCTTTCGCTGATCGTGCACCGCACGCATGCGGACCGCCGCGGCCGCGAGCTGGTGGAGCGCATGAAGGACCTGATCCCGCGCCAGCAGTTCGACGTGGCGATCCAGGCGGCGATCGGCGCGCAGATCATCGCGCGCTCCACGGTGAAGGCGCTGCGCAAGAACGTGCTGGCCAAGTGCTACGGCGGCGACGTCAGCCGCAAGAAGAAGCTCCTGGAAAAGCAGAAGGAAGGCAAGAAGCGCATGAAGCAGGTCGGTCGGGTGGAGATTCCGCAGGAAGCCTTCCTCGCCGTGTTGCGGACGGATAAATAATGGAGCGGGGAACAGGGAACAGGGAACGGGGAACATGCAGCGCGCGGCAGCTTGCCCGGCTCTTGTTTCCCGTTCCCCGTTCCCCGTTCCCCGTCCTTCGATAGGAGCAAGGCATGGAATTCGACTTTTCCGCCATTCTGCTGGCCCTCACCGTGCTGTTTGGCGTGGTGTGGGGGCTGGATCGGCTGTTTCTCTACAGGAAGCGCAAGGCACGGCTCGACGCCGAGGGCAGCGAGTACCGTGACCCGGCGCCAGTGGATTGGGCGCGCTCGCTGTTCCCGGTGGTGCTGGTGGTGCTGGTGCTGCGCTCCTTCGTGGCCGAGCCCTTCCGCATCCCCTCCGGCTCGATGATGCCGACGCTGGACGTGGGCGATTTCATCCTGGTCAACAAGTTCGCCTACGGCCTGCGCCTGCCGGCGTTCAACACCAAGTTCCTCGACCTCGGCGAACCGAAGCGCGGCGACGTGGTGGTGTTCCGCTGGCCCGGCTATCTGTGCCGCGACGCCAGCGACAAGCTGGTGCGCAGCGGCGACGGCAGCTGTGCCGATCCGCATGCGCCGGTGCCCAGCCAGAACTGGATCAAGCGCGTGATCGGCCTGCCCGGCGACACGGTGGAGATCCAGGGCGCCAACCTGCTGATCAACGGCAAGCCGGTGCAGGCCGACGAGATCGGCCCCTACGTGGGCAACCCGCAGCGCGACGAGGAGCGCTTGATGCTGGACATGGGCGCCACGGTGTGGACGGAACACCTGGTACGCAAGGACGGCAAGGTGGTGAACCACATGATCGCGCGCATGCCGGCCTATACCACGCCCAATTCGATCCCGAACGCGGTGGTGCCGTCGAAGGTGCCGGCGGGCTGCTACCTGGTGATGGGCGACAACCGCAACAACAGCACCGACAGCCGCTGGTGGGGCTGCCTGCCGGAGCAGGCCCTGGCGGGCAAGGCCTTCATGATCTGGATGAGCTGGAAGGGCTGGGGCACCGGCGGCGTGGATTTCCATCGCATCGGCCAGATCATCCATTGATGTGACGCGGCCGCGGATGCAGTCCGCGCGGCCGCTGGCATAATCGGCGCCGGCGGCCACATGGGCATGCGGCTGCCACACACAACACAGCCGGCCGCGCCGGTCGCATAGCGAGGGGACTATGAAAACGAGACAGTCGGGCGTGACCCTGGTCGGGTTCCTGGTGATCCTGCTGGTGGTGGGCTTCTTCGGCTACATGGCGATGAAGCTGGTGCCGTCCTATACCGAATACGGTGGTGTGGTGAAGGCGGTGAATCAGGAAGCTTCGAGCGGAACATCCGGCAAGTCACTGGACGAGATCCGTCGCGATCTGATGTTCAAGTTTGACAATCAATACGTCGGCGACAACACCATCAAGCCGACCGACATCACGATCAGCCGCGACAACGGCGGTAGCAGTACGCTGCATGTCGTCTACGACAAGGACATCCCGTTCATTTACAACATCGATTTCCTGCTGCACTTCGAGAAGAGTGTGAAGATGCAGGGCAACGTGAACGAGTGAGCCATCCCGCTTGACCCTGAACTACCGTTTCCGCGATCCCGAGCTTGCCGCGCTGGCGCTGACCCACCGCAGCGTCGGCAAGCCGAACAATGAGCGCCTGGAGTTTCTCGGCGACGCCCTGCTGGGCGCCTTCGTTGCCGAGATGCTGTACGAGGCGCATCCGAAAGCCAGCGAAGGCGAGCTGTCGCGGCTGCGCGCACAGCTGGTCAACGGCCAGGCGCTGGCGGCGATCGCGCGCGAGCTGGAACTGGGGGATGCCCTGAAGCTCGGCCCCGGCGAGCTGAAGAGCGGCGGTTTCCGCCGCGATTCCATCCTGGCCGACGCGTTCGAAGCCTCGCTGGCGGCAGTGTTCCTCGATGGCGGCCTCGACACCTGCCGGCAAGTGGTGCGCGAGCTGTTCGAGGGGCGCATCGCGGCGCTGCGGCGCTCCTCCAAGGACGCCAAGACGCGCCTGCAGGAGTGGCTGCAGGCCCATGGCCACGCCTTGCCGCAGTACGAGCTGATCGACAGCCACGGCGAGGATCACGCCAAGACCTTCGACGTGCGCTGCAACGTGGCCGAGCCCGAGGCGTTCAGCGCCGAGGCCAGCGGTTCCAGCCGGCGCCACGCCGAGCAGGAGGCCGCCGAGGCCGTGCTGACCCACCTGATCGAGCAGTCGCGCGCCGCCTGAGCGCGGCCGCACTTGCACCGGCAGCCTGCGGGCACGAGCCGGCGCACTACAATGCCGTCCACCTGTCCGAGTATCTTTCCCCCCATGAATCACCCCATCGAACCCGGCGCCGACGGCGCGCTGCCGCACGCCGACTACCGTTGCGGCCTGGTCGCGCTGGCCGGCCGCCCGAATGTGGGCAAGTCGACCCTGCTCAACGCGCTGATCGGCTTCCGCCTCTCCATCGTCAGCCCGCGCCCGCAGACCACCCGCCACCGCATCCTCGGCATCGCCAGCAGCGAGGCGGGGCAGATCCTCTACGTCGACACGCCCGGCCTGCACCGCGGCGCCAAGCGGGCGATGAACCGCAGCCTCAACCGCGCGGCCCGCGCGGCGATCAGCGACGTCGACCTGGTGGTGCAGGTGATCGAGGCCGACCGCTGGACCGACGAGGACGAGGCGTTGTATGCCGCGCTCACCGAGCAGAAGGCCCCGCGGCTGCTGGTCATCAACAAGGTGGACCTGAGCAAGGACAAGACCGCGCTGCTGCCGTTCGTCGCCACCCTGAGCGAGCAGCACGCCTGGGACGAGATCCACTACGTCAGCGCGCTGAAGAAGAAGGGCCTGGCCGAGCTGGAGCGCGCGATCCTCGCGCGCCTGCCGGTGCGGGCGCCGGTCTACGGCGAGGACGAGATCACCGATCGCAGCGAACGCTTCCTCGCCGCCGAGATGGTGCGCGAGCAGCTGATGCTGCGGCTGGACCAGGAGCTGCCCTACGCCACCACGGTGGAGATCGAGCAGTTCAGCGACCGCCCCGACGGCATCGCCGAGATCCACGCGGTGATCTGGGTCGAGCGCGCCGGCCAGAAGGCCATCGTGATCGGCCAGGGCGGCGCCCAGCTCAAGGCCATCGGCAGCGCCGCCCGCCGCCACATGGAACGCCTGTTCGAGCGCAAGGTCTTCCTCAAGCTGTGGGTGAAGGTGCGCGAGGGCTGGGTGGACGACGAGGCGATGCTGAAGAAGTTCGGCTATACCGACTGACGCCTGCCGGGCCGCGATGCGCCTCGACCAGCAACCCGCCTACGTGCTGCACGCGCGGCCTTACCGCGAGACTTCGCTGCTGCTCGAATGCCTGACGCGTGACCATGGCCGCCTGGGCGTGGTGGCGCGCGGGGTGCGCGGCGAGCGGGCGCGCCTGCGGCGGGCGCAACTGGAACCGTTCCAGCCGCTGGCGCTGGACCTGCTGCTGCGTGGCGAGCTGGCCACCCTGACCGGGGCCGAGACGGTGGGCATGCCGCTGCGGCTGGCTGGCGACCATGGCCTGGCCGGGCTCTACCTCAACGAACTGGTGGTGCGGCTCACCGCGCGACAGGACGCGCATCCGGCGCTGTTCGACGCCTATGCGGACACCCTGGCGCGGCTGGCCACGAACGAACCGGCGGGATGGACGCTGCGCCGCTTCGAGCGCGACCTGTTGCAGGCGATCGGCTACGGCTTGCAGCTGCGGCACGAAGCCGGCGGCGAGGAGGCCCTGCACGCGCAGGCGCATTACCGCTACGACGTCGAGCAGGGCGCCGTGCGCTGCGCCGCCGATGCGGCCCGTGCCGTGCGCGGCGCCGACCTGCTGGCGCTGGCCGAGGACCGCATGCCGGACCGCACGGGTGCGGCGGCCCTGCGCCAGCTGATGCGCGAAGTGATCCGTTATCACCTGGGCGGTGGCGAACTGCGGGCGTGGCAGGTGCTGGCAGGCGTGCAGCCGCGCCGTTGAGGCGGCTCTCAGGTATCCAGGGCCTGCAGCGTGGCCTGCACGGCCCCGCGGAACTGCGCGATGGCGGGGAGGGCCTCGTGGGGGGCTTCGCGCAGCCGCTGCTGCAGGCGTGCCACCTCCGCTGCCAGCGCAGCGGTACCGCAGAAACCGCAGGACGAGCGCAGCCGGTGCAACCGGTCGTCCAGCGCCGCCTGGTCGCGGTCCGGCATACCCAGTTCCTGGTACAGCAAGGCCAGCTCGCCACGCAGCAGCTGGCGCAGCGCCTGCATGGTGGCGGCATCGCCGCTGGCGCGCAGGGCCGCGGCGTCGTCCAGCACGGGCATGCCGCCGGGCAGCAAGGCCAGCAGGCGCTGCAGTTCGGCGACGCCGCAAGGCTTGCGCAGCACATCGCTGAAACCGCAGCCAAGCAGTTCGCGCTCCCGGGCACCGTCCAGTTCGGCGGAGCTGGCGATGGCGAGGCTCCGGGCCGACCGGGCCGCTGGGTCGGTGCGCAGGGCCGCCAGCACTTCGCGTGCGCCGGCGCCGGGCATGCGGCAATCCAGCAACAGCAGGTCGAAGGCCTCGCCACGGGCCAACTGCAGCGCCTGCATGCCGTCGGCGCAGTCCTGCACGTGGGCGCCCAGTGCGCGCAGCCCGTCGCACAGGAAGTGGCGGCTGGCCGGGTCGTCGTCGGCCACCAGTACGCGTGGCGGCGGGAAAGCGGCAGGGCTTGCTGGCATGACCGAATCCTTGGTTCAGCTGATTTTGGCAGAATGGCCGGACATGCGCCCGACATCAAGCCACCTGCTGCTGTGCCTGTTCCTGCTGCTTGGCCTCGGCCTGGCGCAGCCGGCGCGGGCGGACATCACGGTCGCCGCGAAGCAGCTCAGCCTGCCGGGCCTGCGCCTGCAGAATCTCAGCGTGCAGCTTGATGAGGATCCGGGCGGCGGGCTGCATCTGCAGTTGCAGGCGAGCCAGGCGGATGTCGCCGCGATGGGCTGGCGGCGCGTGGGTCTGCATCTCGACGGCCGGCTGTGGCGCGATGCGCAGTTGCGCTGGGTGTTCGACGGCCGCGTGCAGTTGCATGGTGCTCCGGGCAGTGCGTTGAGCAATGCGCAGCTGACCTGGGTGGTGAATCCCGACTCCGACACCATGCAGGTCGAACTGCGCCAGGACAAGGCGCAGGCCAACGCATGGCTGCCGCTGGACCAGCCCAGCCATGCGCAGATCAGCCTGCGCCAGCTGCCGGCCGCCTGGCTGCAGGGCCTGCTCGGCACGGTGTGGTCGGGCCGGCTCACCGGTGGCCGGCTGGATGCCGATCTCGCGCTGGATGCGGACGATGCGGGTGTGCAGTCATCCGGCCAGTTCACCCTGGCCGACGTGGGTTTCGACACCCCGAGCGGCACGCTGGCGGGGCAGGGGGTCGACGGCAAGGGGCGCTTCGGCTTCGACAGCGACGACAACGGCGCCCAGATCAGCCTGCAGGGCAGCCTGGGTGGTGGCCAGCTGCTGCTGGGGCCGCTGTACGCGAAGCTGCCCGCGCATCCGGTGCAACTGGACGTGAGTGCCCATGCGGGGCACGGCGCGATCGAACTGCAGCGGCTGCACGTCAACGATGCCGACGCGCTGCAACTGGACGGCGCACTGGCGTTCGACACCAAGGGCGACTTGCAGGCG
The DNA here is from genome assembly GCF_040812275.1 of Rhodanobacter geophilus. Classification (NCBI taxonomy): domain Bacteria; kingdom Pseudomonadati; phylum Pseudomonadota; class Gammaproteobacteria; order Lysobacterales; family Rhodanobacteraceae; genus Rhodanobacter; species Rhodanobacter geophilus. Next base: position 237,602 of record NZ_JBFOHL010000002.1, read on the forward strand.
CTGCGGCTGGATCACTTCCACGCGAACTTCCCGGCGGCCTACCAGCGTTACGGTCAGGCCTGGTTGGCCACGCTGGGCGTGCACGACCTGCGTTCCGCCGGACACCTGAGCGGCAGCCTGGACCTGCGCAGCGATGGGCTGCGCGCCTTCGCGTTCGACACCGAGGGGCTGGAACTGGCCGATGGGGCCGGCCGCTTCGCAGTGAGCGGCCTGCATGGCGGCCTGGACTGGTCGGCGCAGGACGACCGGCCCGCCACCACGCTGGGCTGGCAAGGCCTGCAGTTCTACCGCATGCCCAGCGGTGCGGTGCAGTCGCACTGGCAGAGCCGTGACGGCACCCTGGCCCTGTCGCAGCCGCTCGTCGTGCCGGTGCTGAAGGGGCAGTTGCGACTGGCCAGCCTGGACTGGCGCCCGGCGGCGGCGAAAGGCCAGCGCCTCGCCACCAGCCTCACCGTCACCGGCGTCGACATGGCCAGCCTCAGCCATGCGCTGGGCTGGCCGTCCTTCCCCGGCACGCTGGGTGGCGCGATCCCCTCCCTGCGCTGGGTCGGCGACCGCTTCGAGCTGGCAGGCGGCCTCTCGGTGAACGTGTTCGACGGCTTCGTGGACGTCACCCATCTTTCCCTGCAGCAACCGTTCGGCGACGCACCGGTGCTGGCCGGCGACATCAGCCTCAGCCAGCTCGACCTCGGCGCACTCACCAGCGTGTTCGACTTCGGCAGCATCACCGGGCGCCTGGATGGCTCCATCGACGAGTTGCGCCTGGTGAACTGGAGCCCGGTCGCGTTCAGGGCCTGGCTGCTGGCCGATGGCGGCGGCAGGATCAGCCAGCGCGCGGTGAACAACCTTACCGCGGTCGGTGGCGGCGGCATCGCCGGCGGCCTGCAGGGCGCGATGCTGAAACTGTTCAAGACCTTCGGCTACAAGCGCATCGGCCTCAACTGCACGCTGCACGGCGCGGTCTGCCAGATGGGCGGCCTGGAGAACGAGGATGGCGGTTACACTATCGTCGAAGGCAGTGGCCTGCCGCACCTGCAGGTGATCGGCCACCAGACCCGGGTCGACTGGCCCACCTTGGTACGCCGCTTGCGCGAAGCCATCAACGGCCATGCGCCGGTGATCCGCTGAGCCCGTTCCGCTCGCCCCATCGTCGTTCACAGGAGTGGCACATGCGCAAGTTCCCCCGTATCGCCCTGGTTGCGCTGGTCGTCGCGCTGGTCGGTTGCGTCACGATCAATGTCTACTTCCCGGAGGCGGCGGCGCAGAAGGCCGCCGACCAGTTCATCGGCACCGTGCTCGACGGCAGCGGCCAGAAGGCGCCGGCCGCAGCGGACAAGGGCGCGCCCGCACGGGACAACCCGCCGCCCGCGCAGCAACCCTCGGCGATGCTGCTGGACCTGCTGGTGCCGGCCGCCCGGGCCGCCGACGTGCCGAACCTGCGCGTGCAGACGCCGGCGGTGCAGGCGATCCACGACCGCATGCGCGCACGTTTCCAGAGTTCGCTGCAGGCCCTGCTGGACAGCGGCGCGGTGGGTTTCACCCGTGACGGCATGGTCGCCATGCGCGACGCCGCCAAGGTGCCGCTGAGCGCGCGCGCCCAGGCCAACGCCGTCGTGGCCGACGAGAACCGCGACCGCGCCGCGCTGTACCGCGAGATCGCCAATGCCAACAACCATCCCGAGTGGGAGGCGCAGATCCGCGCCACCTTCGCCCAGACCTGGATCGAACACGCGCGATCCGGCTGGTACTACCAGGGCGCTTCCGGCGCGTGGCAGCGCAAGTGAGTCGCGAATCCGCGGCAGGCGCCGCGTGCGGCGATCGGTGATAATGGCCGGTCTGCCCATACGGTGTTGAGCTTCTGCAGACCATGTCCCGATCCAATTCCCGCTCCCGTGCGCCTGCCGCGGAAATCGAAGCCGACATCACCGACCTGAGCCACGACGGCCGCGGCGTCGCCCGCATCGACGGCAAGGCGGTGTTCGTCGCCGGTGCGCTCGAAGGCGAGCGGGTGCGCCTGCGCATCCGCAAGCGCCATCGCCATTTCGACGAGGCCGAGGTGACCGAGGTGCTCAGCCGCTCGCCGCACCGGGTCGAGCCGAAGTGCCCGCACTTCGGCCAGTGCGGCGGCTGCTCGCTGCAGCACCTGGATGCGGCGGCGCAGATCGGCGCCAAGCAGCGCGTGCTGGCCGACAATTTCACCCGCATCGGCAAGGTGGAGCCGGCGCAGTGGCTGCCGCCGCTGGTCGACGAACCCTGGGGCTATCGCCGCAAGGGCCGCTTGTCGGTACGCGCGGTGGCGAAGAAAGGCCGCGTGCTGGTGGGTTTCCGCGAGGAGGCCAATCCGCGCTACGTGGCCGACATCCGGCATTGCGATGTGGTGCATCCGGCGCTCGGCGAAAAGATCGAACTGCTCGGCGACCTGGTTGGCGGGCTGGACGCCGCCGCCGCCATCCCGCAGATCGAGTTCGCCGCCGGCGACGACACCATGGCGCTGGTGTTCCGCCATCTGCAGCCACTCGGCGAGCATGACCACGAGGCGCTGGTCGCGTTCGGCCAGACGCACGGCTTCGCGATCTACCTGCAGCCCGGCGGCGTGGGCAGCGTGCATCCCCTGTGGCCGGAAGCGCCGCGGCTGGCGTTCAGGCTGTCGCCGGGCGGCGGCGCGGACGAGGTGGAACTGGAGTTCCAGCCGCTGGATTTCGTGCAGGTCAACGCCGGCATGAACCGCAGGATGATGGCCAGGACGATGGAACTGCTGGACCCGCAGCCCGGCGACCGCGTGCTCGACCTGTTCTGCGGGCTGGGCAATTTCACCCTGCCGATCGCGCGCCGCGTGGCCGAGGTGGCGGGCGTGGAGGGCGAGCACGGGCTGGTGGCGCGCGCCGGCGAGAACGCCGCGCGCAACGGCATCGCCAATGCGCGCTTCCACGTCGCGAACCTGTTCGAGGACCAGCGCGGCGCCGACTGGGCGCGACAGCCCTGGGACAAGCTGCTGCTCGATCCGCCGCGCGCCGGCGCCGACCAGGTGCTGGCCTACCTGCCGCACCGGGCCACGCGGCGCATCGTCTACGTCTCCTGCCATCCCGCCTCGCTGGCGCGAGATGCCGGCATCCTGGTCAACCAGCACGGTTTCAGGCTCGGCGCGGCGGGGGTGATGGACATGTTCCCGCACACGGCGCACGTCGAATCCATCGCGGTGTTCGAGAGGTAATCGTGGGCATCGAGATAGAGCGCAAATTCCTCCTTGCCAGTGATGCGTGGCGTACGCAGGTCGAACGCAGCGAACGCATCGCGCAAGGCTATCTGGTCGATGCGGCGGCGCTGGCGGCCGGGCACGCGCGCGCCTCGGTGCGCGTGCGCCGGTCCGGCGACGAGGCGTGGCTCAACATCAAGGCCGCGCGGCTGGGCGTGGAGCGCGCCGAGTACGACTACCCGATTCCGCCGGACGATGCAGATGTGCTGCTGGCCACGCTGTGCGACGGCGTGCTCGGCAAGTGGCGCCATCACGTCACGGTCGACGGCACGCTGTTCGAGATCGACGAGTTTCTTGGCGACAATGCCGGCCTCGTGGTGGCCGAGGTGGAACTGCCGCACGCGGACGCGCCGTTCCCGCGGCCGCCGTGGCTGGGCCGCGAGGTGAGCGCGCTGGCGCGCTACTACAACGTCAACCTGATCGCGCATCCGCATGCCCGCTGGACGCAGGCGGAGCGCGACGCCAACGATGGGGCGAACGCCTGATGCTGCTGATTGGTCTGGCCGGACTGCAAATCGCCGAGCACGAACGCGCGTGGCTCGCCGCGCCCGGCGTGGCGGGCGTGATCCTGTTCGCGCGCAACTACGCCGACCGTGCGCAGCTGATGGCGTTGTGCGAGTCCATCCGCGAGATCGGCGGCGAGGAGCTGCTGATCGCGGTGGACCAGGAAGGCGGCCCGGTGCAGCGTTTCCGCGAAGGCTTCACCCGCTTGCCGGCGCTGGCGCGGATCGGCGCGGTGCACGAGCGCGATCCCGCCGAGGCGGTGCGTCTCGCCGAGGAGCACGCCTGGGTGATGGCCAGCGAACTGCGCGCCTGCGGCGTGGACTTCAGTTTCGCGCCGGTGGCGGATCTCGCGCGCGGCAGCGCGGCGATCGGGGTGCGCGCTTTCCACGCCGATCCCGCCGTGGCCGCGGAACTCGCCGCGGCCTATGTGCGCGGCATGCACCTGGCCGGCATGGCCGCGGTGCTCAAGCACTTCCCCGGCCACGGTTCGGTGGCGGTCGACACCCACAAGGCGCAGGCCATCGATCCGCGTTCGCTGGAGGAGATCAGCCGCGACGACCTGCGCCCGTTCGCCGAGTGCATCGCGGCACGGGTGGAGGCGGTGATGCTGGCGCATGTGGTCTATCCCGCCGTCGACGCGCAACCGGCCGGCTACTCGCGCGCCTGGATCGGCGAGATCCTGCGCGGCGAGCTGGGTTTCGCCGGTGCGGCGATCAGCGACGACATCAGCATGGCCGCCGCGGGCATCGCCGGCGGCGTGGCCGAGCGCGTGCATGGACACCTGGACGCCGGCTGCGACCTGGTGCTGGCCTGCTTCCCCGAGGTGGTGGACCAGGCCATCGCCGCCGTCGCCGCCCGCGCGCCGGCGCACCCCGAACGGCTGCTCCCGCTGCGCGGCGCGATCGGCGCCAGCTGGGACAGCCTGACCGACAACCCCCAGCGCGACCGCTTCGTCGCGCGCATCACGGCGCTGGACGCCGCACAGGGCACCGCATGAACGAGACGCCTCTCTCCCTCCGCGACGCGCTGGCGCACGCCGACCTGCTGTTCGAACGCGCCGAACTCGAAACCGTGATCGCCGACCTCGGCCGGCGGATCGATGCCGCGCTGGACGGCGAGCGCGCGGTGTTCCTCACCGTGATGAACGGCGCGCTGATGTTCGCCGGCCAGCTGGCGCTCTCGATCCGCACCGACCTCGAGTTCGACTACGTGCACGCCACCCGCTACCGCGGCGCCACCCGCGGCAGCGAGCTGCACTGGCTGCGCGAACCCGCGGCGGATCTCGCGGGCCGCACCGTGCTGCTGGTGGACGACATCCTCGACGAGGGCCACACGCTGAAGGCCGTGCGCGACGACTGCCTGCGCCGTGGCGCGAAACGCGTGCTGATCGCCAGCCTGTGCAGCAAGCAGCACGACCGCCTGGCCGAGGGGATCGCCGCCGACTTCAACGGCGTCGTGCTGCCCGACCGCTACGTGTTCGGCTACGGCATGGACTACCACGAGCAGGGCCGCAACCTGCCGGCCATCTACTCACTGAAGGAAACGGGCGCATGAGCACGTCCATGCGCACCATCGACCTGGCCGTGATCGGCGGCAGCGGCCTGTACAAGTTCCCTGGACTGGAAAACACCAGTCGACATGCGGTGGAGACGCCATTCGGCGCCGCCGCGGGCGAGGTGGTGCTGGGCGATTTCGCCGGCCGGCGCGTGGCCTTCCTCGCCCGCCACGGCGAGAGCCACAGCCTGCCGCCGCACCGGGTGAACTACCGCGCCAACCTGTGGGCGCTGCACAGCCTGGGCGCGCGCACGGTGGTCGGCGTCAACGCGGTGGGGGGCATCCGCGCCGACATGGGCCCGCGCGCCATCGTGGTGCCCGACCAGCTGATCGACTACACCCACGGCCGCTACACCAGCTTCTGCGACACGGATGGCGCCGAGGTGAAGCACATCGATTTCAGCGAGCCGTACACCGCGTTGCTGCGCCACCGCCTGCTGCTGGCCGCGTGCAAGGCCGGTATCGCCGTGATCGACGGCGGCTGCTACGGCGCCACCCAGGGACCGCGGCTGGAGACCCGCGCCGAGATCGCGCGCCTGAAGCGCGACGGCTGCGACCTGGTCGGCATGACCGGCATGCCGGAGGCGGCGCTGGCGCGCGAACTGGGGCTGGACTACGCCTGCCTTGCCCTGGTGGCGAACTACGCCGCCGGCTGCGGCGACGAGGACGAGATCAGCATCGAGGAGATCTTCGCCCACCTCGCCGCGGCCACTGCCGAGGTGCCGCGCCTGCTGGAGGCGATGCTGCGCGCGTGATCGCGCGTTATTGCATTACCGCATGACGCATTCCCATATGCCGGAATGGGGTATCGGGCAGGAAATCGGCAGGCACGTATTGCGCTTTGCCTTGAAACATGTTGATACTTTCCGGGCACCAAGACGGTGAGCCAGGGGGATGGTTCGAGCTCGGTCGGGTGCGCCCTGTCCATGCTTACAGAGGTTCCAGCAATGCGTTTCGGTACGGTCAAGTGGTTCAACGATGCCAAGGGCTTCGGCTTCATCGCGCCCGAGGACGGTGGGGAGGACGTGTTCGTCCACTTCTCGGCCATCAACTCCAAGGGCTTCCGCAGCCTGCAGGAAGGCCAGCGCGTGAAGTTCGAAGTCACCACGGGCCCGAAGGGTGCCCAGGCTTCGGGCGTCGAAATCGCGGGTTGAGTTCCATCGGCCGGCCTCGTGCCGGCCATGCAGTGAAACCGAGCCCCGCGCCCAGGCGCGGGGCTTTTGCTTTGAGCAGCGCAGCCACGGATGGCTGCCCGTTCGATCTTCGCAATCAGGGACGATCGCAAATTTGAGAAGTGCGGTCATGGATGGCCGCACGCGTGATTCGCGCGATCAGGGATGAACGCAAAAACAAAAGAGCAGCCATGACCGATCGCCGCCAATTCCTCAAGGCCTCGCCGCCGGGAGCCTCGGCCCTGGCAACGGGCAAGTGCCTCGACGCGGCCGGCACCGCCCGCCAGGCGGCCTCCGTGCGCGTGGCTTCCACCCGGGACTTCGGCAGCGCCGCCAACGAGGCGGCATGGGCGACCCTGGGCCAGGGCGGCTACCCCGATCGCGACGCGAAGGACCAGCGTGCGCTGATTCCCGCAAAGAGCGTCTTCCACGCATGAGCGGGCGACTGCTCGAAGTAGCCGCCAATTCGCTGGCCTCCGCGCTCGCCGCGCAGGCTGGCGGGGCGGGGCGGGTGGAACTCTGCGCCGCGCTGGAACTGGGCGGCCTCACGCCCTCGCACGCCACCATCGCGATGGCGCGCGAGCGGCTGCGCATTCCGCTCTACGTGCTGATCCGCCCGCGCGCCGGCGACTTCCTCTACGGCGACGACGAATGCGAGGCGATGCGCCGCGACATCGAGACCTGCGTGGCGCTGGGCTGCGACGGCGTGGTGCTGGGCGCGCTGGACGCCGGCGGCGAGGTGGACCTGGAGCGCTGCCACGGCCTGGTCGCCGCGGCAGGGCGCATCGGCGTCACCTTCCATCGGGCCTTCGATCTCGTGCGCGACCCGCGCCGCGCGCTGGACGACGTCATCGCGCTGGGCTGCGAGCGCGTGCTCACCTCGGGCGGGCAGGCCAGCGCGCTGGAAGGCGCTGCCCTGATCCGCGCACTGATCGTGCAGGCAGCCGGGCGCATTGCCATCATGCCCGGCGCCGGCGTGACGGCCGCCAATCTCGCCGCACTCGCCGCCGCCACCGGTGCCCGCGAATTCCATGCGTCCGCCAAGCGGCAACTCGCCTCCGGCATGCGCCACCGGCCACAGCTGCTCGCCGACATGCAAGGCGGCGAACTGCGCAGCGACGAGGCGCAGGTGCGCGCGCTGGTGCGGGCCTTGCAGGGCGTTGGCTGACGCTTGTCGCCCTCCCTCCATCGGGAGAGCGCCGGGTGAAGGGCCCGCCTCGCGACACCCTTGCGTCGAAGCGGGCATCGAGCCGGCGCTCCAGCGAGCATCCGCCCATCGCCCCGATCCTCTTCAACGCATCTCGCATCGGGGCCATCCTTGGTCCTTCACCGCGCGCGGAGGGAAGCCAGGGTGGAACGGCTCCCTACCGCAGCGCATGTTCCCCCACCTTCGCTAAGATGCCGCTTTGCAATTCCCATGCGGAGCGAGTCCCAGTGATCATCAAACCCAAAGTGCGCGGCTTCATCTGTGTCACGGCCCATCCGGTCGGTTGCGAACGCAACGTGGCCGAGCAGATCGCCACCACCAAGGCCGCGATCCACGACGGCGGCAGGGGCCCGAAGCGCGTGCTGGTGATCGGTGCCTCCACCGGCTACGGCCTGGCCTCGCGCATCACCGCCGCGTTCGGCTACGGCGCGGCCACGCTGGGCGTGTTCTTCGAGAAACCCAGCAGCGAGGACAAGACCGGCACCGCCGGCTGGTACAACGCCGCCGCGTTCGACAAGGCGGCCAAGCAGGCCGGCCTGTACAGCAAGTCGATCAACGGCGACGCGTTTGCCCACGAGACCCGCGCGCGCGCGATCGAGATCATCAGGAACGAGATGGGTGGCCCGATCGACCTGGTGGTCTATTCGCTGGCCTCGCCCGTGCGCAAGCTGCCGGACAGCGGCGAAGTGGCGCGCTCCGCGCTCAAGACCATCGGCCAGCCGTTCACCAACACCTCGGTAGACACCAACAAGGACGCCGTGATCGAGGCCACCATCGAGCCGGCCACCGAACAGGAAATCAAGGACACCGTCACCGTGATGGGCGGCGAGGACTGGGCGTTGTGGATCGACGCGCTGGGCGCCGCCGGCGTGCTGGCGAAGGACGCCAGGACCATCGCCTACAGCTACATCGGCACCGAGATCACCTGGCCGATGTACTGGCATGGCACCCTGGGCCAGGCCAAGCAGCACCTGGACAACACCGCCAGGGCACTGCGCGAGCGCCACGCCGCCGAAGGCCTCGACGCGCGCGTGGGCGTGATGAAGTCCGTGGTCACCCAGGCCAGCGCCGCGATCCCGGTGATCCCGCTCTACGTCTCCATCGCCTTCCGGATCATGAAGGAAAAGGGCATCCACGAGGGCTGCATCGAGCAGATCAACCGCCTGTTCCACGACCGCCTCTATCGCGCCGACGGCGCCGCCCTGCCCACCGACGCCGAAGGCCGCGTGCGCCTGGACGACTGGGAGCTGCGCGACGACGTGCAGGACGCCTGCAAGACGCTGTGGCCCACCGTCACCACCGAAAACCTCAAGCAGGTCACCGACTACGCCGGCTACAAGCACGAGTTCCTCAAGCTGTTCGGCTTCGACCGCGGCGACGTGGACTACGAAGCCGAAGTGGATGCGGATCGTCGTTTCGACTGCGTGGAGATGTAACGAGCGACACGCCATCGCGGCGCATCGCATTGATGCCTTGCGCCGCGACCCCATATACTTGCCCGGCCACGACGTTTTCCCCGGGGGTGTACTGGCTTCGACGGGGGTAGTGAGATGGCTTGGTGCATGCCGAGGGGGCAGCTTTCCTCGTTAATCCAGCCGCAAACTCATAGTTGCCAACGACGACAACTACGCTCTGGCCGCTTAAGGCCTAGCCCCGAACCCACTTGTGCTCGTGCTCGTCGGTGTAGGGTCATTATCACGGGATCGCCCGAAGCCGCCGCCTGTCGGCCAGGGTCAAATCAAGCAGGCTGGTCCTTCGATGCGCCTCGCACATCGTGCTGTCGCGGGACGAGACCCAACGGTGAGCTAAGCATGTAGTACCGGGCGTCAAGCGCCTTCGGACGGGGGTTCGACTCCCCCCACCTCCACCAATTCGCCGTCCAGCGGCGTCCAATAAAGGCCGGAAACCCTAGCGATAGCAACGGTTCCGGCCTTTTTCTTGTCCGATACCGTCCGGGGGCATCCATTGCAATCCGGCCCTTGGTGGGGGCATTCTGTGGGGCATGGGGCATCCGCCGAGATGCGATGCCCCCAAGCGAGGATGCCCCCATGCTCACCGATACCGCGATCCGCAAAGCCAAGCCTGCCGACAAGCCGCAACGCCTGTTCGACGGTGGCGGCCTGTACCTGGAAGTCTCCCCGGCGGGCGGCAAGCTGTGGCGCTGGAAGTACCGGATCAACGGCAAGGAAAAGCGCCTCGCTATCGGCATCTACCCCGACACCGGCCTGGCTGATGCCCGCGACAAGCGCGACGCGGCCCGCAAGCTATTGGCGGCTGGCATCGACCCGGGCGAACACCGCAAGGCCGAGAAAGCCGCAGGCGAGGAACGCGCAGCCAACAGCTTCGAGGTGATCGCCCGCGAGTGGCTGGGCAAGCAGACGTGGGTAGAGCACTACCGGGTCAAGGTCGAGGCGTGGATGGTGAACGACGTCTATCCGTACATCGGCGCGCGTCCCGTGGCCGAACTGAGCGCGCCGGAGTTCCTGCGGGTAGGGCGCCGGATGGAGGAACGCGGCGCCATCGAGTCCGCGCACCGCGTCTTGCAAACCTGCGGGCAAATCATGCGCTACGCCATCGCCACCGGGCGTGCGGACCGGAACCCCGTGGCCGACCTGAAAGGCGCGATCGCTTCGCCGGCAGAGCGCCACCATGCCGCAATCACCGATCCTGCCGTGCTGGGCGGCCTGCTGCGTGCCATCGAGGGCTACACCGGCGACGTGACCACGCGTGCGGCGCTGAACCTGTCCGCGCTGCTGTTCGTGCGCCCCGGTGAGCTTCGGCATGCAGAGTGGGCGGAAATCGACCTGGACGCGGCAGAGTGGAACATCCCCGCCGGCAAGATGAAGATGCGCCAGCCGCACCTGGTGCCACTGTGCAAGCAGGCGGTGGCGATCCTGCGCGAGTTGCAGCCGTTGACCGGGCGAGGGCAATACGTGTTTCCCGGTGGTCGCTCACCACGCCGCCCGATGAGCAACAACGCGATCAACGCGGCCCTGCGGCGCATGGGCTTCGGCACCGACAGCATGACGGCCCACGGCTTCCGCGCCACCGCTCGCACGATCCTGGACGAGGTGCTGGGTTACCGCCCCGACTTCATCGAGCACCAGCTAGCCCATGCCGTGAAAGACCCGAACGGACGTGCCTACAACCGCACGGCGCACTTGGCCGAGCGGCGGAAGATGATGCAGGGCTGGGCGGACTATCTGGACGCGCTACGCGTCGGTGGCGACGTGGTGGCGTTCAAGCGGAAGAGGGCCTAACAAAAACCCCGCTGCGGCGGGGTTTTTAGACCGATCGGGTAGGTCTGTTTAGTTCACGATGATGCAATGATCGAGCATCGGAGAATCCAGGATTCTGTGTACGGATTGGCACTCAAGGGAGACTGGCTGACCAATGCTCAGCTGCGCAGCGCGTGGCTTCTGACTGTCATCTAGTGTTGCCTGCACGTATGTGTAGGCGGCTACCTCAAAACGCAAAACGGCTGAGTCGGTGAAGTCCTTGTCAATGGAATTTACAGGGGCGGTTAGCTCCAACAAACGCCCTTTGAACTTGTCATCGGCAGCCACTTCGTTGGCGTTGTACATCTGATACAGAAGTGCTGGCGTGACTTGCATTCTTGGTTCTGCAGGCGCTTCTGGCGCTGTCGATGCGGCATCTGCGCCATCACCCTGCGGCGTCGGATCTTGAGGGCTTTCCGATTGAGCTTCGTACGCCTTCGATCGAGCTACATAGCCGGAATAGCTGGAGGCGATGAACTCATAGGCGATCCAGCCCAGCACCAGGACGACAATCCATCCAAGCAGTGAGGTTGATTTCTTCTTAGGTTGTGGCTTGTTTCGGGAAACGGTGAATTCTGGAGGCGCCGAGGGAGTCTTTAGAAGAGGTCTTCCGCACTTAATGCAGGATGGCGCCTGATCACTGATTTCCTGCCCGCAATCAGGACATTTGATGAGAGCCATGCTTCCCCCGAGGCGATGGTTGTGCGACCGCTCAATATGTTGGGTGAGGTGCTTTCGGTCACCGACGCACCACACCCTTGCATTTCTGCGCGAACGGTAGCAGCCTAGCACCGTCCCCGCCAATTCGGGGGCCAGGTTTGGCGACCTGTCATCTACTAGGCGCAACGGCGCCGATGGCGCTTTTTTTGTGCCCGTTGCGTCATGCCTACGCTTCTATGGTGGGCGTGCAGGGCAGCCTTCGGGCTGGCCGGTTTCCTAGTAGGCCGGTTCGCCAACCCTGCACGTCCGCCACCTTGCCGCAACGGCCTGGTGGCTCCTTCAGCATCAAGTGCAGAGGTGGAGTCATGGCAAACGAAAGCGCAACCCAACGCAGCAACTACGTGCTTCCTCTGAATCTTGTGGACGAAGCCGACAAGCTGGCATACCAAGCCAACGCCGTTCTTGAATGCCTGGTAGATGCGCGTGCTGTGCTGGCCTCGCCGGAGGTCGTCCTGGATGGAATCGGCTGGCTGCTGCGTGACTACATCGCGCGACTGAAAGAGATTTGCAACACCTCGGCGGAGGCCCACGCATGAACGCTCGCGCAGACACGACGATCGCCATGAGCGAAGTGCTCGGCATCGGCGAGCTCCTCAACGTCCCGAATATGAAGCCAGAATTCAAAGCGCAGGCCGCTCGGAATGCGCTCGTGCCGGTTCTGAGTGGCATCGCCGCCATCGGCGACTGGATGACCCAGGACGCTGCGCACGAGGATCTGCAAAGCGAGACGATGTCCAACACGGGCTATCTGTTGACCTTCTTGGCCAACCTCGCGAGCGACTTGCAACACATCGGGGCGGGCGCGCAATACGATTTGCGGACACGCAACGCCAAATCAAAGGAGGGCTGCTTATGAGCGCCGTCGTCCTGCAGTTCCCGGCAAAGGTGCAGCGGCAGGCCAAGCGGCGGATGAACCGCGTGGAGGTGGACGCGCGGCACAGGTGGATGATTCGTAACAGAAGCAAGTGGGAAACCGAGGAGACGGAAGGCATCGATCCGAGAGAGTGTCTACCCCCAAGGGTTCGGCAGTTGATGGAGCTTCTAGACAAGAAATGGGGTGCCGTCAAAGGCCCGACCATGGCCGAGATGCGCCGCGACATCGCCGAGGGCCGCAAGCTGATCGAGAAGCGCAACCGCGTGAAAGCGTGGATCGCCTCGCTGGGCGTCGATTTGGAGAGCATCAAGGATGCCGAGCAGGCGTTGTTCGCTGCGTTCGACGAGCTGGCCGCGCGTACCGGAAAGCGGGGGGCGAAGGCATGAGCACCACCTGGCAGTCCACCCCCATCCCCGTCGACGGCATCGAGGCCCAGGTCTATGCCTCTGCCGATGGCGTGACCCTCGGCATGGTGGTCAATGGCACGTACGCCAGCGACCTGCTGCTGACCCCAAAACAAGCCCGCCAGCTCGCCGCCGATCTTCAGGCTGGCGCGCATGAGTCTGAGTCAGTGACAAGTACCTAATCCTTTCACGCCGCGCCTAGGCTGATCCCCGAACACCGGGCACCTTCCCTGGCTGGCGCGGCACCTCTTGAAGGGCGCAGAGGTGTGCGTGATGCCCATCCATGTTCGCGATCCGATGGAACACGATCCGCAATGGCGTGATCGGAAGAAAAAGAACCTTCCGCCCGAATTGTTGAAAATTGTTGAAATCCTGCACGCCGAGTTGCGCGACCATCTGAAGCCTGGGGCACCTGCTGGAATCATCTTGCAGGTGGCAGTCGCCGTTGTCCGTGCCCAGCAGGTAATCGCTGGTGACAAAGGCAAGGCCGCTGTCATGAAGCGCCATGCTGCACCCGGTGGTAGTCACGACCTAGCTGGCGCAGTGCGCGCCGAATGGGCGTCGGGCAAGTACAAGAGCAGAGACGTATGTGCCGATCAGGTACACGTGAAGATCGGCCTTTCCTACAAGGCGGCGCGCAATGCGCTGATCGGTACTCAAAAAGCTACCCGTAGGGGGTAAAGGGGAAGTTTCGCAGTCCCCATGTGCTTAATGTCCATAGCCGTCCGATTCAACAAAGGGCGGCAAAATGGCATCCGAAGTAGTAGCGACACACGCGTACCTGCGCGTCTCCGATATCACCCGCAACCGCCGCACCGGTACGCCCGGTTTGCTGCCGGTCACCGCTTCGACGTGGTGGAGCTGGGTGAAGGCCGGCAAGGCACCGGCACCGATCAAGCTTTCTCCGGGCTGCACCGTCTGGCGTGAAGCCGACGTGCGTGCGTTCGCCGAGTCCATCGGCAAGGAGGCTGCGTGATGAGCCGCCCCCAGAAACGACGAAGCCCGCGCGAGGCGGGCAACGAGGTTTGTCTTGGCGGACAGCCTCAGTCTATCACCGACACCAGCACCGCCGCCCAGCGTATGCGCCTGCTGGCCCACCTGAGGCATGAGGCCATCGACACGCTCGCCGCGCGCCGTGACCTCAACGTCATGCACCCGGCGATGCGCGTCAAGGAACTGCGCGACGAGGGCCACAACATCGTCACCGTGCGCGTAGGCCGTTACGACGATCAGGGACGTGCGCACCACAACGTGGCGCTGTACACGCTCATGCCTGGAGGTGCGCGATGAATCGCTTCGCCGCTTTCATTCAATCCAGGCGTAACGCCGCGGGCAAGAGCGCCTCTCACGAGCGCACGCACAGGCGCTACCTCCGCAGCGGCATGACAGCTGAAATGGCCGATCTCCTGGTCACGATGGCCAAGATTCTGGAGATGTCCCTGGAGGAGCGTCGCTCCACCTTCGAAGGGCAGGCCATGCAAGCCAAGTACAGGGAGTACTACCGCATGGCAGAAAACGACTTCGAAGCCATTGCCGAGAGCCGGGGCTTCCCCAAGTTCAAGAGAGAACTCGATCGCCTCAGCAAGAAGGCCGCGGACCAGGCCAAGGAGCTGCAGGCATGAGCCGCTCACCGAGCACCTACCTGCCGAAGGACTGGCACGACCGCCTGCCAGATCCGGCTAACTACTACGCGCAACACCTGGACAAGCTGGGCAACATCGCCTCCGATGGTTGGGCGATGGTGCCATGTCCGTTCCACGACGATCATTCGCCATCGCTGAGGGTGAGGCTGACCAGCCGGAAGGGCGCCTATCACTGCCCCGCCTGCGGTGCTCACGGCGACATGGTGGCCTTCCACATGGCCCGCACCGAACTGCCGTTCAAGGAAGCAGTGCGGGATCTGATCGGGTTCAGGGGGCGGGCATGAACGCCGCCATGCTCTTGTCCCGACTGGAGGGTGTGCGGCGCAGCGGTGACGGCTGGCGCGCGAACTGCCCGAACGGCCATGCGAAGGCCCGCGGCTCGCTGTCCATCACCGAGGCGGATGACGGGCGCATCCTGCTGTCCTGCTTCGCCTGCCACGACGCCCCGGCGATCCTTCGCACGCTGGACTTGGAACTGGCCGACCTGTTCCCCGAGCGCATCCGCGACCCGTCGCCGGAAGCGCGCCAGCGTGCCCGTGAAGCGTTTAAGCGCAACGGCTGGCATGCAGCACTGGGCGTGCTGGGTCGGGAGTCCGGCATCGTGCTGCTGGCCGCACGCGACATGCTCGCCGGCAAGACGTTGGTCGACGATGACGTGGAACGGCTGGTGCGGGCAGCGGATCGCATCCAGCACGCCAGGGAGGCACTGGCATGAACGCATCCGCCGAACCGGTGAACCCCTACGTCCGCTCGCTGGAGGATCGCGCCGAGCGTGAACTGGCCATGCTGGATCGCCTGCAGCCGCCGCGGCGTCGCGCCCATGTCGAAAACACCGGGGACAGTGGGGACGCTGGGGACACCGCACCACACAAGGCCTCAAGCCGTCCCCAGCCAGCCGACGGCAGTGGGGACAGTGGGGACAAGCCCGAACCGCGCCCGCATTTCCTGCTGCTGGAGCACCACGACGGCAACCAGCGGGCTGGCGTCTATTGGTGCGACGTGGCCCGCGACAAGGACGGCACTACCACCGGGCAGGCCACGCCGGTCTGGGTTTGCTCGCCGCTCAAGGTGTCCGCGATGACCCGCGACGCGCAGGGCAGCGAGTGGGGGCGCTTGCTGGTGTTCCCCGATCGCGACCGCCGCATGCATCGATGGACGATGCCTATGCGGATGCTCGCCGGCAGCGGTGAGGAACTGCGTGGCGAGCTGCTGGCCGAAGGGCTGACCATCACGTCATCGTCGCGGGATCGCATGAAGCTGGTGGACTACATTCAGGGCGAACGCCCGGGCGTGACTGCGCAATGCGTGAAGCGCACCGGCTGGCATGGTGACGTGTTCGTCCTGCCGCGCGAAACCTTTGGCGACACCGATGCCGAGCCGGTGCTGTTCCAAGCTGCGACGATGGACGGTGTGACGTTGGGTCAGCACGGCAACCTGGACGGTTGGCGCGAGGAAGTAGCGGCATGCTGCGCCGGCAACGCGCGACTGGTGCTGGCGATCTGCGCCGGCTTCGCTGGTCCGTGCCTTGGACTGCTGGGCATGGCAGGTGGCGGCATCCATCTGCGTGGTGGCAGCTCCACCGGCAAGACCACGGCCCTGCTGGTGGCCGCTTCGCTGTTCGGCTCGCCCGACTACCTGCGGACCTGGCGGCACACCGACAACGGCCTGGAAGGCGTCGCCGGCATGCACTCCGACCTGCTGCTGGTGCTGGACGAAATCGGCGAGCTGGCGCCGAAGCTCGCAGGGCAGACCGCCTACATGTTGGCGAACGGTCAGGGCAAGGGACGTGCCGCGCGCGACGGCTCGCCCCGTGCGCTGACCACCTGGCGCACCCTGTTCCTGTCATCTGGCGAGGTGGCGCTCTCGGATCTGGTGACGCAAGCGGGCGGCAAGGTACGCGCGGGGCAGGAAGTGCGTGTGATCGACCTGCCCGCCGATGCGGGTGCGGGACATGGCCTGTTCGACCGCGTACCAGACGGCATGACGGCGGGCGCGTTCGCCGACATGCTCAAGTCCGCCAGCGCGAAGCACTACGGGCACGCATTGCCGGCGCTCCTGCGGGCACTGGTGGCTGATCCGGGCAGGGCACGCGAGGCACTGGCGAGTCTTCGCGACAGCATCGCGACGGAGCTTGCCGGCGACGATGCGAACGGGCAGGTGCGGCGCGTGGCGCAGCGCTTCGCCTTGGTCGCGGCAGCGGGTGAACTGGCGACGGCCTACCGCCTGACCGGCTGGGAGACGGGCGAGGCGCAGTGCGCAGCATCGACGTGCTTTGCGGCATGGCTGGCAGGACGAGGCACGGCACAGGCGTCCGAACCAGTGGCGATGGTCGACCAGGTACGGGCGTTCCTTTCGGCGCATGGCGAATCGCGGTTCACCGATTGGAGCGCCGATGACCGATCACCGCGCACGATCAACCGCGCCGGCTTCCGCAAGGCGGGCACGGATGGCCCCACGTACTACGTGGAAGCCGAGGCGTTCAAGCGCGAGTTGTGCAACGGCTTCGACGCTGGCGCGGTGGCAAAGGCGCTCGCCGATGCGGGGGCGCTGGAAGTGGGCGGCGATGGCCGGCTCACGCGCAAGACGCTGCTACCGGACGAGCGCCGCACGCGCGTGTACGTCATCACGCCGGCCTTGTGGGGTGACGAATGAACGTCGCGGCGATCCTTCAGGCACACGGTCTTGTCCCCAGTGTCCCCAGCCCCCGGCAGGAAGTGGGGACACCGCGAGCCCTTGTGGCAAGCCACGTCCCCACCGTCCCCACAGTCCCCACCGAAAAAAGCGGGGGCGCAGCGAAAATGATGGAAGTGCCACCGGCTGACCCTGCTGTGAGGGTGGACACGCGCGCCGCATTGCTGGAGCTGGCCGACCAGTTGGGCATCGATCGTGCGGCGGTTGTCCGCATCCCGTCCGCAGACTTGTCGTTGTGGTCGACCGTACCCGCCGAGGCGCTGCCGGACTACCTGCGCGCCCTCGGCGACGCTGCGACCCGGCAGGCGGGCAAGGCTCCCCTGGACGACACAGCGGCGATCCACTGCCAGCGCTGCGGCCCGGTGTTCGTGCATCCGTCCATCGCCGCCTGTCTGCCGATGGTCAACGGCTGGGCACGCGCCATCGGTTGTCCGTGGTGCGCGATCCGCAAGGCAGGCGGCTACATCCCGCGCCCTCGCGTGACGTGCGAGACATGCGCCAGCTTCCAACCCGACCCCGTGAACCCGGTGGCAGGCGTGAACACCTGCGCTTGCGGCCACGGGACGCACTACCCGATGCAGCGCCACGGCTGCGGCGACTTCCACCCTGATCGAGACAACGAGGTGAATCGTGATTGATGCACTACTCACCGGGCGGCTGGCTGCCGATCCCGAAACCCGCACCGCCAGCAACGGCAACCGCAAAAGGCAGGCGATAGCCGGCCAGGAGACAACCCCATGACCGTCGTCGAAGCTCTTTTCATCACACTTGGCCTGGACACGCGGGATTTCGACAAGAAGCGGCAGGATGTCGATACCTCGCTGACGAAGTTGGGCGAGACGTCGGACAAGCAGGTGAAGATCATCGCCGAGAGCGGCAAGAAGGCAGCCCACACCTTCTCGCTACTCAAGGTCGAGGTGTTGGGCGCGCTGGCGGCCTTCGGGATGGGTGATGGACTCAAGGGCTTCATCGCCGCAAACATGAATGGCGAGGCCGCTCTGGGGCGCATGGCTGCCAACCTCGGCATGTCCACGCAGAAGCTGGAGGCGTGGAAGCTGGCGGCCAGGGAGGTGGGGCAGTCCGGGCAGGACGCCACCAACGCATTGCAATCGGTAGCTGGCGGCTTGGCTGAAGCTCAACTTCACGGGCATTCTGCATTCACGCAGGCCGCTCGATTTTACGGGGTTGGCATTGATCTCAAGAGCCCCGAACAAACGCTGATCAACATCAGCAAACGATTGTCGGAGTTTCATAACCGACAGCAGGCACTGAAAGCAGCGCAGGAGTTGGGCGTCGGCGACATCTTCAATCTGCTTATACAGGGGCCAGACAAGCTTCAGCAGCAGCTTGCCCACACCACGAGCCTGACCGGCGCCGCAACCAAGGAAAGCTCCGAGCAGGCAGCGAAGCTGCAAGCGCAGTGGGCGGATCTGCAGGAACGGTTCCGGCAAGTAGGCGAACGCATCTTTGCGCACCTAGAGCCCATCCTTGAGCGGCTCGGTACGAAGTTCGCCAACTGGCTGGACAGCGTCGACTGGGGCCAGATCATCAAGCGCATCGAGACGTTTCTCGACAGGGTGAATGAGGTCGTGAAGTCGCTCGGCGGGTGGAAGACCATCGCAGAAGTGCTGGGCGGTGTGCTGGCACTCAAGCTGCTGGCTCCCTTGTTGCAGATGGTGAATGTTTTCGGTCGATTGATTCCATTGATCGGCACGGCCACCACGGGCGCATGGGGCGCAATGGCGGGACTTGGGGGCGCGGCCGGGATCGCACTTGTGGCGCTGACCGGCATCGCCGCCCTCCATGTCGATTCGTTGGGCGGCAAGAAGCGCGCTGACGGCACGTATGAAGACGAAATGCCGCTGCCCAAGAACCTCAAAGGGCCGACCAATAACGAGCTATGGGCGCGCGTGCAGGGCAGGGAAAGCACCTATCGAGGCACGGCCATGCAGGCGGCTCTTCTGCTAGCTGGGCGCAGCTACGCCGACACCATGAGCGATGCCGACTATCGGCAGATGGCGCAACAGATCCTATCTGGCAAGATGTCGCCAAAGGATATTGGCATCGGTGCGCGCCCCACTTCGACCGGCTCTCCGGGGGGATCGAAGGCGATTGACTATTTCATGTCGCAAGGCTTCACGCGCAATCAGGCTATTGGAATGGCCGCCAACATTTCGGCAGAAAGCGCCTTCAATCCCTACCAATACGGCGACCACGGCAAAGCCTATGGCATCGGCCAGTGGCACGCGGATCGGCAGGCCAATTTTGCGAAGGTGATGGGCTTGCCGATCCAGGCGTCGTCCTACGAGCAGCAGCTTGCGTTCTATGCCTACGAGGTCAAGCACAACAAGCCCCTGATGAAGGCGTTTGGGCAAGACCCGAATGCCGGTGCATCGGCCATGCTTGTATCAGTCTTGGATGAGCGCCCCAAGGATGCGGCTGGTGAGGCCGAGCGTCGGGCACTCCTTGCCCAGCACATGGCAAGCGGCTACGGCCTGACCCCAGCGCAGGCCGCCTATGCGCGCGGGCTGGTGCAGCCTGCATCGGTCATGCGCAGCGCACAGGCAGGGGCGCAGGCGAAGGGCAACACCTCGAACAGCGTCACCATCGGCACGCTCCAGGTGAACGCGCCGAAGGCCACGGACGCCAAGGGCGTGGCGAAGGGCATGCAGTCGGCGATGGTCAGTCATCCCTTGATCGGCGCGAACGTCGCGGGCCTGACCTGATCACAAAGTGCAATGAAGTGCGACAGCGCCAAGACGGCAGGGCAGGCCGGATTCAATCAGTTGAAAAAAGTTGAAATCATGGCGGTGGTCAGGTTCGCGCCTGTTGACAAATGTTAAGGCGTGCGAGCTGGTTGACCGGACCAGCAGGGCAGGTTCGGGGCTGTTGGTGAATGTTGGTATGCGTACGGAAACTGGCAAACGTCGACATGACTTCCCGCATCGCACGCGCGAGGGTGCCCTGGCCATTGGTTCGCCCAGCCCGCAGACAAACGCCAGCCAGGCAGTCACTGCGAGGCGCTGGGGGCATCTTTGGGGGCATTTCGCCGCCTGCAACTCAAGAGTTCGTTGCAGGACAAGGCTTGCCGAGGATTGTTGGATAGACCCACCCACGAAAAGCCCGGCAAGTAATCGCCGGGCTTTTTTGTACACCGGTGATCGGTTTCAGTCCGATGGCCAATCCGGTTTCGGCTGCATTTCGTGGCACATGCTTCAATTCGCCTGCACCGTGATCCACTGCTGATTGGGGCCGCCGTGGCAGGGGTACTGGATGAGCGGGGTGCGCGCCAAAATTGAAGAATTGGTCACATCGAGGCACTGACCGCTGTTCCGGTTGACCAGTTCGTTGCCACTCCCCTGGGGCCGGAGTTGCCATTCCTGCCCGGTTGCGCCCGTGCAGGTCGCCTGGACCACGGCGGCACGAGCGGATGTGGAGGCATTCTCGGTGGCCACGCACAGCCCGCTCAGCACGTTCTTGATGGTCCATGAGCCTTCGCTATCGGGCGCGAGCATCCATTTCTGGTTGTCGTGGCCGGTTTCCGGATACTGGATGAGTTGCGTGCCGCTGGTGGTCGAACTCTCGCGGTCGTCCATGACCATGCCCGAGTTGACGCTCTTTACCCAGTACGCCACGCCCGCGGGTGGATTGACGGTGAGGTTGATGGGGCTGTTGTGGGTGAGCGAACCGGCCGTGCCGGTCACGGTAACCGTTGCACTGCCGACGGCGGCTGCGGGCGACGCGGACAACGTCAGCACGGAGGTGGCGCTGCGGTTGTTCGTGGGTGTCAGCGACGCGGGGGAAAACGTCGCCGTCACGCCGCTCGGGAGTCCGGAGATGGACAGCTTGACGGGCGAACTGAAGCCGTTGAAGCCGGAGACGGTGACCGTGTCGCTGCCTTGTGACCCTTGACTCAGGCCGACCGATGTCGGCGATGTGGTCATGCTGAAGTCGAGTGCGCCCGTACTCCAGACGTCGGTGATCGGTGTGGCGGCGGAGGCGTTGCCGAGTGCGGCCAGGCCGTACATGCCTTCCAGCGTTCGCAGCACGCTATAATGATCGATCTTCTCCGCATAGTTGCCCGGCTTGATGTTCGCGCCGTCGAACAGCGTGATGATCTGGTTGGCCTCGGCGGTGTCGTCGTCCTCGTCCCAGGTCAGGATCAGCAGGCTGTTGTGGGTCCTGGCCCATTTGACGTAGCTGTCGATGTGGGAGCCCAGCCAGCTGTCGCCGGTCGATATGGAGCAGTCGTGCATGTCGTCGCACAGGTTAGGGGTCACGAACGACAACGTCGGCAGCTGGGTGAAGTCGCTCGGGAACGCGGTGTAGGGCTGGTTCGTCGACGGCGCAAGGTCGCTGAAGTTCACCCACGGGCTGTGCTTGCGCGCATACCCGGACGATCCATACGTGCATCCGGTGTATCCGGTCGATGGCAGGGTTTCCGAGTAGCCGGCAAAGCTGTAGCCGGCGGCGATCAGCTGGTGGCCAAGGTTGTCCGTGTTGAAAGTGTACGGGCAGCTGTCATCCGTGATGCCTTGGGTGGATCCGGAAAACAGGGCCAGGTAATTCGGCTGGCTCGGATGCGTCACCGCGTAGGATTGGGTGAAATTCACGCCACTGGACATGAGCGAATTGATGTACGGCGCATCGGTGGTATTGCCGACGATGCTGTTCCTGCCGGCGTTTTCCATGATGACGACCACGACGTGGTCGTAACGGGGAATCGCGCCGCTGGTCGCTGCCGCGGCGGACTGGGAACGAAATTGCCCCGTGCCGTTGCCTGCGGTGGTCCGGACCTGCCCGGTTGGGTAGGCCGCCTGGCGTACCGCTGTTGCGTCCCGCTGCCCGATGGGGCTTGCCTTGGATGCCGGGATGTTGCCGATGGCGCCGGCGGTAACGACCAACGTGCAGAGTAGGGCCCTGGTCAGTCGGCGTGCTTTCATGGCTATGGCCTCCCCGTGACTGGACGGATGGGGAACGCACCGGCCTGCACGCTGCGAGCATGTGCTGATCCACCTCGGTTCAATTCAAGGGGCAGCGGCGTGCCTGGTGGTTCGAGAGGTGTCAGGCCGCGCGAAGAAGCCTGATATCGCGGTTCACGGCGCATCGAATGCCTGAGTGGCGTGCATGTGCGATGCGCACCCCGGAGCAGCGTCCGGCTGGGCTGCTGCCCTGTTCCAGTATGCGGCCATCGATCGCTCAGGCAGGGGTTGGATGCCTCAAAGTGTGATGCAATCCGAGGAAACGGAAGGGCGACCCATGCTGCCGGCAATGGAGCCTGGCGCGATGGATGGAGTGAAGATCTCCAAGGATTGCCCCGATCGCGGCATCCATGTTTTCGCAAGTTCGCGACGGGCGAACTTGCGCCGGGATTCATTCGCCTGTAACGGTGCCGGCCACATGCTCGACGCTCCTACCAAACGCGGGAGGTCGTCATGGGAATTCTGGATACCTTGGGTGAAGTCGCTGGTGCGGTAGCCGCGGTCGAGGGTGCCGAGAAGCTCGATCCGAATGCGGGCCTGCTGACCAAGGGTCTCGCGGCTGTGGCCGGCTTCAAGGGCGCGGGCGCGCTGGAATCGATGATCGGCAAGAAGGAACAAGCTGAGACTGCGGCAAGCGACGCCGATGCCGTACCGGCCGACGACAGCCAGTCCTGAGCCTCGTCATCGCCATAGGCAAGGGCCGCCCATCGGGCGGCCCTTGCGTTTCCGGGTGGCACGGCGACGGCTCTACGGGATGTCCTGTGAATCGTCGTCCGCGTCGGGGCGTGGCGCACCGGTTGCCGTGATCTCCAGCGCGGGAAGATCGGCCGCCTGCAATTGCCGGTCGAGCTGCGGCAGGTCGGTGCCGCGGATCGACCGCCACAGCGCCAGCGCCTTGCCGAGGTTGGCGTCGTATTCGGCGAGGGCCTGCTGCTGGCCGTCGGTCGGGGCACGGTCGGCGCCCTCGACGTCGGTGGCGATGGCGGTGAGCGCGTCGCTCATCGCGTGCAGGTTCGAGGTGTACTCGCCGCTGCCGCTGACCAGTGGCTTGGCCTTGGCGTCCAGGGCATCGACCGCGTCGAGCAGGGGTTTGTGCGTCGCGTCGCCGGCGAGCTTCGCGTGCAATGCGCCCAGTTGCTTGCGCAGCGCCTGCACCTCGCCGTAGTTGCTCCGGACCTGCTGCAAGGTGTCGCCGATGCGGCGCGAGAAGGCGAGGCCGGCGGCGAGGTCGGCGGTGGCCACGTGTTCGCGCGGATCCATCGTCACGGTGAGCGGGGCGCGGTAATCCTTGCCGTCGGCGTGCAATACCACCTGGTACGTGCCGGGCAGCACCAGTGGGCCTTCCGGCGTGAGCGGGGTGTCGCTGTCCCAGGTGGCGGCGATGCTGTAGCCGTATTCGATGGCGTGCGGGCGCGGGTAGCGCAGGTCCCATACGAAGCGATGCATGCCGGCGGCGGCCGAGAGCTGCTGCGGCGAACCCAGCCAGCCCTTCTCGAAGTAGCGTTCTGCGTCGAGCTGCCCGGGGCGATCGTCGCTGGCATAGCGACGCACCAGCTGGCCCTTGTCGTCGTAGATGCTTAGCGTCAGCGGGCCGTCTACCGCGTGCGCGAGACGGTAGTCGATGATGGCGCCGGTGGGCGGGTTGGTGCCCAGCGACGTGCCGGGCGGCAGCGGTGTGTCCTTGTTCTCGTTGGCGCGCACGCGGATCGCCGGCGCCGGTGCATACAGCTGCACGGCGGCCGCAGTGCTGGCCTGGCGCAGCGGGCTCACGTCGTCGAGGATCCAGATCGCGCGGCCCTGGGTGGCGGCGACCAGGTCGTCGCCGTGCACCAGCAGGTCGCGCACCCAGGCGGTGGGCAGGTTGCGCTGCAGCGACGCCCAGTGTGCGCCGCCATCGATGGACACGTAGACGCCGCGATCCGTGCCGGCGTAGAGCAGCCCCGCCTTTTGCGGGTCGGCACGCAGCACGCTGACGAAGTCGTGCGCGGGCAGGCCTGCGGCGATGTCGGTCCAGTGCGTGCCGTAGTCGCTGGTGCGCCAGACGTGCGGACTGAAGTCGGCCTGGCGATGGTTGTCCACCGCGATGTAGGCCGTGCCGGGCTGCAGCGCCGAGACATCGATCGAACTGACCTTGCCCCATGCCGGCAGGCTCTTGGGCGTGACGTCGTGCCAGTGCTTGCCGCCATCGCGGGTGAGCTGGACCAGGCCGTCGTCGGTGCCGATCCAGATCTCGTCGTTGTCGCGCGGCGAGGGCGCGATGCTGAAGATCACCCCGTAGCCGCAGTCGCGCGCCTGCTGCGGCGTGGGCTTGCCCTTGCAGTCCTGCGCGCCGGCCCGCTTGCCGTTCAATTCGGGGCTGATCACGCTCCAGTGCTGGCCCTGGTCGGTGCTGCGGAACAGCACCTGCGCACCCACGTACAGCGCATACGGCGGCTTGGCCGAGAACGCGATCGGGGTGATCCAGGTGTAGTGGTACTTGAAATCGGTGGCGCGCTGGCCGTAGCTGCTCACCGGCCACGGCGCGACGTTCTGCACCACGCCGGTGCTGCGGTTCCAGCGCGACACGCGGCCGCCGAGGCCGGAGCCGAACACGATGCCCGGGTCGCCCGGGTAGGGCAGGTCGTAGTCGCGCTCGTCGCCACCCACCGGATTCCAGTCGCGGAAGGAGATCGAGCCGTAGTCGCTGCGGCTGGCGATGCCCACGGTGCCGGAATCCTGCTGGCCGGCGTAGACCCAGTAGGGGAACTGGTTGTCCGCGCCCAGGTGGTAGAGCTGGGCGGTGGGCTGGTTGTACCAGCTGCTCCAGCTCTTGCCGCCGTTGACGGTGACCACCGCGCCCTGGTCGCTGGCGGTGATCATGCGCTGCGTGTTCGTCGGGTCGATCCACAGGTAGTGGTAGTCGTCGCCGCCGGGCGCGCCCTTGAAGATCTGCCAGGTCTTGCCGCCGTCGTCGGAGCGGCGGATCGACTGGCCGGCCGAGTACACGCGGTCCGGGTCGACGGGATCGACGGTGATGCGACTGAAGTAGTCGTTCGGCAGCCAGCCGGCGTGGCTTTGCGCCTGCCACGTCGCGCCGCCATCGTCGGAGCGGTAGAGGCCGCTCTGTTCCGGATGCGTGGCATCGTTCACCACGGCATACACGCGGTCGCCGCGCGCGGTGGCGAGGCCGATGCGGGCGAGGTCGCCGGCGGGCCAGCCGTGGCCGGCCACGCGCTGCCAGCTCACGCCGCCGTCGGTGGACTTGTACAGGCCGCTGCCCGGCCCCGCGTTGGGCAGGTAGTACGACAGCCACGGCCAGTTGCGCACCTGCCACGTGGCCGCGTAGACGACGTTCGGGTTGGCCGGATCGGCGGCCATGTCCACCACGCCGGTGTTCTCGTCCACGAACAGCGTCTGCTTCCAGGTCTTGCCGCCGTCGGTGGAGCGGAACACGCCGCGCTCGTGGTTCGGCCCGAAGTAGTGGCCGAGCGCGCCGACCAGCACGGTGTCCGGGTGGTGCGGGTCGACCAGGATCTTGCCGATGTGCCTGCTGTCGTCCAGGCCCAGATGCTGCCAGGTCTTGCCGCCGTCGTCCGAGCGGTACACGCCGTTGCCCGCGGCGACGTCGTAGCGCGCGGCCACCTGGCCGGTACCGGCGTAGATCATCTCCGGATTCGACGGCGCCACGGCGATCGCGCCGATCGGGGCGGCGGGCACGTGGTCCATCAGCGGATGCCAGGTGCGGCCCGCGTCGGTGGTCTTCCACACGCCGCCGCCCGCGGTGCCGATGTAGAACGTGTCCGGCTGCGCGGGCACGCCCTCGGCCATGGTGGCCCAGCCGCCGCGGAACGGGCCCACCAGCCGCCATTCCAGTGCGCCGGCAGCGGATGCCGGTGGCGGTGCGTCACCTGCCGCGAACAAGGGAGTCGCCGCAGACAAGAGGCAGGCGAACACGAGCAACGGACCCACGGCACGACGCAGCGACATGGCAAGACCCCTGGGGGAAGCAAGCGGCGAAGATAACGCCGATGCCCTGCGAATGCAGGTGCCAGGTGACATGCATTGCGTGCGCGAAATCTTGCGCCGCGCGACGTGGCCTGTTTCAGCCGTCCGTCGCGTGCTGCACGCAGGCGGCGGCGCGCTTCCGCAGCAGTTCGCGTTCGCGCGCGTTGCGGGTGAGCGCGGCGGCGCGCTCGAATTCCGCCCGCGCCTCGTCGTGGCGGTCGAGCTTCTCCAGCAGGTCGCCGCGCACCGCGGGCAGCAGGTGGTAGTTCGCCAGTATCGGCTCGTCGCGCAGTGCGTCGACGAGGGCGAGGCCGGTTGCCGGCCCGCTGGCCATCGCCACCGCCACGGCGCGATTGAGCTCCACCACCGGCGAGGGCGCGACGGCGGCGAGCGTGGCGTACAGCGCGGCGATGCGGCCCCAGTCGGTCCGCTCCGCGGCAGGCGCGCGGGCATGGCAGGCGGCGATCGCGGCCTGCAAGGTATAAGGCTCGGCATCGCCACCCAGCTGCCGCGCGCGCTCCAGCGCCGTGAGGCCGCGCTGGATGAGCAGCCGGTCCCAGCGTGCGCGGTTCTGTTCCAGCAGCCGGATCGGTTCACCGTCGGGGCCGCTGCGCGCATGCGTGCGCGAGGCCTGCAGCTCCATCAGCGCGAGCAGGCCGAACACCGACGCCTGTCGCGGCATCAGGCCGGCGAGGATGCGGCCCAGCCGCAGCGCTTCGTCGCACAGGGCGGGGCGCATCCAGTCGTCGCCGGCGGTGGCGGTGTAGCCCTCGTTGAAGACCAGGTAGATCACGCCCAGCACGGCGTCCAGCCGCGCGGCGAGTTCCTCGCCGCGCGGCACCTCGAACGGCACCTGCTTCTCGGCCAGGGTGCGCTTGGCGCGCACGATGCGCTGGGCAACGGTCGGCTCGGGCTGCAGGAAGGCGCGGGCGATCTCGGCGGTGCTGAGGCCGCCCAGCAGGCGCAAGGTGAGTGCCACCCGCGATTCGGCGGGCAGCGCCGGATGGCAGGCGGTGAAGATCAGCCGCAGCAGGTCGTCGCCGATGTCATCGTCAAGCATGGCGTCGAAACGGGGCATGGCATCGGCCTGCTCGGCCTCCAGCTCGCGGGCGATTTCCTCGTGCTTGCGCTCCATCAGCTGGTGGCGGCGCAGGCGGTCGATCGCGCGGTGTTTCGCCGTGGTCATCAGCCAGGCGCCGGGGTTGTCCGGCACGCCGGTCTGCGGCCACTGCTCCAGCGCGGTCACCAGCGCGTCCTGCGCCAGCTCCTCGGCCAGGCCCACGTCGCGCAACATGCGTGCGAGCCCGGCGATGATCCGCGCCGATTCGATCCGCCAGATGGCTTCGATGCTGCGATGGGTGTCGGTCGCCGTCATGGCGACCGATCAGACCATCACGGCTGCACGACGGCAAGTGGAGCGGCAGGTGGTCCGGTCGCCGCCCCGCGATCAGGGACGGTGGGCACGACAGGAACGCGGTGGCGTCATCGCGCCGGCGGGCAGTTGATCATCCATGGCACGCCGTAGCGGTCCACCAGCGAGCCGAAGCGCTCGGCCCAGAAGGTCTGCTGGATCGGCATCTGTACCGTGCCGCCTTCGGCCAGTGCGTGGAAGATGCGTTCGGCCTGCTCGGGCGAGTCGAGCTGGATCGACACCGAGCAGCCCTTGATCGGCGTGTAGGGGCATTGCGCCGCCATCGCGTCCGAGGCCATCAGCACCTGGTCGCCCACTTCCAGTCGTACGTGCATCATCTTGTCGCGCATTTCCGCCGGCATGGGCATCTCGGGCGGCGCGTCGCCATAGCGTGCGCGCATGGTGACCTTGCCGCCGAAGCAGCGGGCGTAGAAATCGAAGGCGGCCTCGGCGTTGCCGTCGAAATTGAGGTAGGCGACGAATTGCATGGCGGTTCTCCGGTGAGGAAGGGGAGGGGAGTCAGTGGCGGTTGTCGATCTGTGCACGCAGCCGTTCTTCCTGCTCGCGCAGCTCGGGCGTGAACTCGGCGCCGAAGTCCTCGGCCTCGAACACCGGGCGGAGCTCCACCTCGGTGCCGCCGTCGAACGGGGCGCGCTTCAGCCATTCGATCGCTTCCGCCAGCGACTTCACCTGCCACAGCCAGAAGCCGGCGACCAGCTCCTTGCTCTCGGCGAACGGGCCGTCGATCACCGTGCGCTGCCTGCCGTCGAAGCGCACACGCGCGCCGCGGGAACTGGGATGCAGGCCTTCGCCGGCCAGCATCACGCCGGCTTTCACCAGCTCCTCGTTGTACTTGCCCATCGCGGCGAGCAGGTCCGTCTTCGGCATCACGCCGGCTTCGCTGTCCTGGTCCGCTTTCACGATCACCATGCATCGCATCGTCGTTTCTCCCTTGGAGAGGTGGGGCGCCCGGTGGCGCTCTCACCGGTACGACGAACGGTGGGCTGCGGGATCGACACGGCCAGCACTTATTTCTCCGACGCTCCGGAGGTTCAGAGCTTGAGCTGGACGCCGGTGTACCAGGAGCGCCCGTAGGCCGGCTCCAGGCCGGTCTGCCATACGCGGTCGTAATAGCGGCGGTCGGCAAGGTTGCTGATGCCGGCCAGCAGCTTCACGTGGCGGTTGAGCTGCCAGTCGCCGGCCAGGTCGACCACGGTGTAGGCGGGAATGCGCGCGGGCAGGTAGCTGGCGCCGCCGCCGAGCGGCTGGTCGGAGTCCTGCCAGTACTGCGCCGCCGAGGAGACCGCGGTGAGGCTGAGTTTCACGCGCTGCTCCACGCGCCAGGTGAGGCCGGCCTTGGCGAGGTAGCGCGGCGCGTAGGCCGGCACCTTGCCGGCCTGGCCGGGAATCGCGCTGGCGGTGAACCTCGCATTGAGCAGGCTCACGCTGGCGAACGCCTCCAGGTGCTCGCCGCGCGCGGCGAGCGCGGTGGGCGCGAGGAAGTCGTAGTCGAGCTGGCCTTCGACGCCGCGGTTGCGCGTGTCGCCGGTGTTCACCTCGACCACGTCGATGGCGTTGATGTGCTGCGCCTCGATGCGGTTCTTGAAGTCTATCCAGAACAGGCTGACGTCGTAGTACAGGCCGGTCAGCGGCACGCCGTGCACGCCGGCCTCCCACGACAGCGATTTCGACGGATCGGGCGCGTGGCCGGGCACGATGTTGGCGAACGGCGAGGCCATGTCGAAGTAGCGCAACGGCCGCCAGCCCTGCGACACGTTGAAATAGGTCTCGTTGCCGTGGCCGAAGTCGTTGCCGATGCCGAGGCCGAACAGCGGCACGGTGCGCGCATCGGCCTCGTGGATCAGCGGGCGGCTGAGGAAGGGCGGGTGCACCGTTTCGTCCACCGCCACGCGTTCGCGTTCCAGCCGCACCGAAGGCACGATGTGGATCTCGTGCGGCAGGCGGAACACGTTCTCGGCGAATACCGCGTAGTAGTCCGAGCTGCGCGCCTGGCGCAGGACCGGCGTACCGCTGCGGTCGAAACGATCGACATAGAGGTCGGGATTGCTCCATTGGCGGAACGGGTCGTTGCCGTGGAACAGCACCGTGCCTGCGGTGAATGCGTTGCCGTGGCCCCAGGCCTTGCGCACGCGCAGGTCCAGCCCCTGGGTGCGGAACTGCTCGTCCTGCAGCGTGGTGCTGGCGGGCGGCGGCTGCGGCGCCAGCGCACCGTTCGCCGCGCGGCTGGCAAGATCCTGGTACGCGAACCACAGCTTGCCGGTGAGCCGCCAGCCATCGCCGAACTCGCGCGTGTGGCCCAGCACCAACTGGTCACGGTCCACCCAGTCGCGGTTCCACGGGGTGGGCGTGGTGCGCGGATCGGCCTGCCACTGCGGATAGCCCAGCCGGCCCGGGTCGCCGGAATCGGCGTCGATCGCGTGCAGGTCCAGCCACCAGACGTTCTGGTCGCTGGGGCGGTATTCCAGATAGAGGTCGCCCTGGCGCATCTGCGACTGCGCGTTCGGCCGCGTGCCGTCGCTGCGCACGTAGGCGGCATCAAAGCGGAACGTCCACGCACCACGACTGCCTTCGAGCGTGTTGTAGGTGGAATACAGGCCGTGGTCGCCCACCACCTGTTCGGTGCTGGCCGAGAACGGTGTGCCTGGTTTGGGGCGCTTCGTGACCAGGTTGATCACGGGCGCCGGTTCCGGCCCGTACAGCAGGCTGGAACCGCCGCGGACCAGCTGCACCTGGTCGAGGCTCTGCGCCAGCGGCATCGCGTACAGCGTGGGGAAGCCGATCCAGTCGCTTTCCAGCGGAATGCCGTCCTGCATCACCAGCACGTATTCCGATTCCTGCGGATTGCCGAGGCCGCGGTAGCTGAGGTTGAACTGGGTGGGCGTGGGCTGCTGCGAGACCAGCACGCCCGGCGAGCGCGCCAGCAGTTGCTGCAGGTTGTTGCCGATCACGGTGGGCTGCAGGTCGAGATGGGTGACCGTGGTCTTCTTCGTCACCGTGATCTTCGTGCCGGCCACTTCCGCCATCTGGTGCTTGAGCTTGGCCGCCACGTACTGGCGCCAGTCGTAGCCGTGCACGTCGATGCGCGGCAGGTTGGTGACCGATTGCGGTGCGGGCGTGGCGGCGCCCGATGCCGTGTCCGTCTGCTGCGCCGCAGCCGCGAAGGTGGCGAGCGTGAGGGCGGTGGCTAGCGCAAGGGGCAGGGTGGCGCGACGTGGCATCGTGGGAATGAGTGCGGTGGGGGATGTCGGGTTATCGCGCATTCCCGGCCACATCGCCATAGGCCAGGCGTTTACCCATGACGTGGCGTCGACACTACTGCGTGTCGGCGGGAGTAGGCTTGAACGTTCCGCACCGGGAGGATCGCATCATGTTGCGTCGAACCCGCAAGCTGCTGATCGTGCTGGCCGCCTTGTTGCTGCCCGGTCCTGCCGCAGCATCTTCCACCGCTACCTCGTCGCCTGGAGATACCGCCGCCTTGTTGCAGAAGGCGGTGGACGGCAACTGGCGTTCCGCGGCGGACAAGGCACGCGACCGCTATCGTCACCCACTCGAGACGCTGCAGTTCTTCGGCATCCGGCCGGACATGACCGTGGTCGAACTGGCGCCGGCTGGCGGCTGGTACACCGAGATCCTCGCGCCGCTCCTGCGCGGGCATGGCCATCTGGTCGAGGCGCCGTCGCCATCGCCAACATTCATGGCACGGATGCAGGCCGACCCGGCGGTGTTCGGCCACTTCGCGCAAGTGCTGCCGTTCAAGCCACCTGCACAGGTCACGCTCGGTGCGCCGGGTTCGGCCGACATGGTGCTTACCTTCCGCAACACCCATGACTGGCTCAACCGCAGCCCCGAGACCTTGGCCGCAGTGTTCAAGGCCGCCTTCGACGTGCTCAGGCCCGGCGGCGTGTTCGGCGTCACCGAGCATCGCGCCAAGCCGTTCGCCGTTGCGCAGGAGAGCAGCAAGGCCTTGCATCGCCTGCCGGAGGACTACCTGATCGCGCTGGGCCTCAAGACCGGCTTCCGCCTAGGCGGCGTATCGGAGATCAACGCGAATCCGAAAGACCCCGGGAACATCAACGTGCACCGCCTGCCGCCCGATCTTGCCGGCCCGGCCAGCGAGCATGCGGCGATGCAGATGATCGGTGAGTCGGACCGGATGACGCTGCGGTTCGTGAAGCCATGAAGAGGATCGCGCACATGCACCATCCAGTCGCGGGCCGCTTGGCCGCTTGCCTCTCGGCCACGGGGTGCCGGATCGCGGTTTCCCTGCTGCTTGGCGTGGGCATGACTGCGCCGGCAGTCGCCCAGAGCCTGCCGGCGCAGGACTGGCCCATGTTCGGCGGCAACGTGGAAAGCGCCAGCGCCAACGACAAACCCACCGGCATCACGGCCGCCAACGTCGCCACGCTCACGCGCAAGCAGGTCAGGCTGGATGGCACCGTGGACGCCAGCGCCATCTACCTGCATGGCGTAGCCATCCGCGGTGCCCGCCATGATGCCATCTTCGTCACCACCACCTACGGCAAGACGCTGGCGCTCGATGCCCACAGCGGCACCGTCCTGTGGGAATACACGCCGCCCGGCTACCAGGCACTGGCGGGCACGCGGCAGATCACCAACTCCACTCCCGTGGCCGACCCCACGCGGCAATCCATCTACGCCGCCTCGCCCGATGGCTATATCCAGAAACTCGTCGTCGGCGATGGCCACGTCGTCTGGCGTACCGCCATCACCAAATTGCCATTGCGCGAGAAGATGGACTCGCCGCTGAAGTTCTTCCGCGGCCGCGTGATTGCCGTCACGGCGGGCTACATCGGCGATCGGCCGCCCTATCAGGGCCATGTCGTCGCGCTCGACGGCGGCACAGGCAAGTTGCTCGCAGTGTGGAACTCGCTGTGCAGCCAACGCGCCGGGTTGCTGCAGCCGGACTCGTGTCCGCAAAGCGATTCGGCCATCTGGGGGCGTGCCGGCGCGGTGATCGATCCTCGCAGTGGCGACATCTTCGTCGCCACCGGCAATGCCGACTGGAACGGCACGACCGACTGGGGCGATGCGGTGATCGAGCTCGATGCCGGCGCCACGGAAATGCGGGGCAATTACGCTCCGGCCAATACCGATGAACTGAACGCGGAGGATCTCGACCTGGGCTCGACTTCGCCGGTGCTGCTGGGCAGCGACCTGGTCGCCCAGGGCGGCAAGGACGGCAAGATCCGCCTGCTCAGCCGCAAGGCCATGGCCGGCACGACTCCCCACAAGGGCCATGAGCTGCAGATCGTTGCCACGCCCAGCGGCACCGATCTGTTCACGCAGCCGGCAGAGTGGCAGCACGACGGCCAGACCTGGATGTTCGCCGCCGACAACGGCGGCACGGCAGCCTGGGAACTGGAAAACGGCCAGCTCCGGAAGAAATGGAAGAACGGAACCAGCGGCACCAGTCCGTTCGAGGCGGACGGCCTGTTGTTCGTCTACGCCCGCGAGGGCGGGCTGAACGTGTACGAGGCCGCCTCGGGCAAGCGCGTTGCCACGCTGCCCTGCGGTGCGGGCCATTGGAACAGCCCCATCGTGCTGCAGGGCGAGATCATCCTCCCCGAGGGCAATGCCAACGCCCATGCCACCAGCGGTGTGCTGGATATCTGGAGCCTGCCTGGCGGGCACCGGGTTGCCGCCGTTGCTCAAGGCTTCACTCCATGACTTCCGGCCCTTGAGTCCTGCGCAATGTCGCACTCACAGTTTCTCCTTGGCCTTGTCCGTCTCCTAGGGGAAACCGATCATGCGTCTGTCGCATCGTCTTACCGTGCTCGCCTTCGGAATGGTCGTCACCTGGGCTGCGCAGGCGGCGGTGGCGCCTTCCTCCTACCAGGCGCTGAACTGGCGGATGATCGGGCCGTTCCGCGGTGGCCGCGTGCTGGCGGTGAGCGGCATCCCGGGCGACGCACGGCATTTCTATTTCGGCGCGGTGGACGGTGGCGTCTGGGCCACGCAGGACGCGGGGCGCACCTGGCAGCCGATCTTCGACAGCGAACCAGTGGGTTCGATCGGCGCACTGGCGCTGGCGCCGTCGAACCCGAAGGTCATCTACGTGGGCACCGGCGAGGCCGACATGCGCTCGGACATCGCCCACGGCAACGGCATGTACAAGAGCGTGGACGGCGGCAGGCACTGGACGCGCATCGGGCTGGCGGACAGCTACCAGATCGGCAAGATCCTGGTCGATCCGCGCAACCCGGACGTGGTGTACGTGGCGGCACTCGGCCATGCCTACGGGCCGAACGCCGAGCGCGGCGTGTTCCGCAGCAGCGACGGCGGCAGGACCTGGACCAAGGTGCTGTCCAGGAACGACGACACCGGTGCGATCGATCTCGCGTTCAAGCCCGGCGATCCGGGCACGATCTATGCCGCGCTGTGGCAGACCCGCCGGCCGCCGTGGAGCGTGTACCCGCC
This sequence comes from Rhodanobacter geophilus, assembly GCF_040812275.1. Lineage (NCBI taxonomy): Bacteria > Pseudomonadati > Pseudomonadota > Gammaproteobacteria > Lysobacterales > Rhodanobacteraceae > Rhodanobacter > Rhodanobacter geophilus. The sequence goes on from NZ_JBFOHL010000002.1 coordinate 271,738, forward strand.
TTCGAACGGTCCGGGCAGCGGCCTGTACGTGTCGCACGATGGCGGCACGCACTGGAGTCAGGTGCAGGGCAACGGCTTTCCCGCGCATCCGGGTCGCATCGGTTTGGCGACTTCGCCAGCGCGGCCGGATCGCGTCTACGCGCTGGTGGACGCCGCGGGTGGCGAGGGTGGTCTCTACCGTTCCGACGATGCGGGCGCGCACTGGAAGCATGCCACCGGCGACCAGCGCCTGTGGCAGCGCGGCTGGTACTTCGGCGGCATCACGGCTGACCCGAAGGATGCCGACCGCGTTTACGTGATGAACACCATCGTGCTGCGCTCGGATGATGGCGGCACGCATTTCATCGCGCTGAAGGGCGACCCCACCGGCGACGACTTCCACACGCTGTGGATCGATCCCACCGATTCCGACCGGCAGATCCTCGGCGTGGACCAGGGCACGCTGGTCACGCTCAACGGCGGCAAGACCTGGAGCAGCTGGTTCAACCAGCCCACCGCGCAGATCTACCACGTCAGCACCGACAACCGCTTCCCGTACTGGGTCTACGGCGCGCAGCAGGACTCCGGCGCGGTGGCGCTGCCCAGTCGCAGCGGCAGTGGCGACGGCATCACCATGGAGCAGTTCCACGAGATCACGCCCGGTGGCGAGAGCGGCATGATCGCGCCCGACCCGGACGATCCGGACATCGTCTACGGCGGCACGGTGGAGAAGCTGGACACGCGCACCGAACAGGTACGCAGCGTCGATCCCACGCTGGCCTATCCACTGGCGCATTACCGCGGTGCCTGGACGCTGCCGCTGACCTTCTCCAGGCGCGGCACCAGGACGCTGTACTTCGCCAACCAGCGCCTGTTCCGCACCACGGACGGCGGCGACCACTGGGCGCCGATCAGCCCCGACCTCACCCGCGAGGATGCCGGCATTCCTTCCAGCCTCGACGCGCCGACCGCAGCCGACGACGACCACGTGAGCAAGCGCCGTGGCGTGATCTACAGCATCGCGCCCTCGCCGCTGGACGCGAAGACGCTGTGGGTGGGCACCGACGACGGCCTGGTCTGGCGCAGCACCGACGACGGCGCGCACTGGCAGGACATCACGCCGAAGCCGCTCACGCCGTGGTCCAAGGTGGCCGGCATCGAACCCTCGCACTTCGATCCGGGCGTGGCCTATCTTGCGATCGACCGCCATCGCCTCGACGACGACACGCCGTACATCTACCGCACCACCGACGGCGGCAAGAGCTGGGCGCGCATCGACAGCGGCATTCCCCGCGACAGCTTCGTCAACGTGGTGCGCGAGGATCCGCAGCGCCGCGGCCTGTTGTACGCCGGCACCGAGCGCGGCATGTACGTCTCCTTCGACGACGGTGCGCACTGGCAGCCGCTGCAGCAGAACCTGCCGATGACCTCGGTGCGCGACATCGACGTGCACGGCGACGACCTGGTGATCGCCACCCACGGCCGCGGCTTCTGGATCATGGACGACGTCACCGCGCTCCGGCAGCTGGCCGACGCGCGCACGAATGCCGTCACCCTGTTCAAGCCCGCGGTGGCGCTGCGCGTGCGGCCGGCCGGCTTCACCGGCACGCCGTTCCCCAAGGACGAGCCGATGGCGGCGAACCCGCCCGATGGCGCGATCATCGACTACCTGCTGCCCGCCGGCGTGCACGGCCCGGTGACGCTGACCGTGCGCGATGCGCAGGGCCAGGTGGTGCGCAGCTACAGCAGTGCCGAAAAGCTCACCACGCCCGATCCGGCCAAACTGCCCATCGCGCCGGAATGGGTGCCGGTGCCGGCACGGCTGTCCACCGCGCCCGGCATGCACCGCTTCGTATGGGACTTGCGCTACGCGCACCCGGGCGCGCCCCAGGCGGACCGGACGGAAGCGCGGCACAAGGGCGGCGTGTGGGCGCCGCCGGGCCAGTACAGCGTGGATCTCGCGGTCGACGGTCGCAGCTACCGGCAGCCGCTGACCGTGCAGCCTGATCCTCGCGTGCATCTGCCGCCGGCCGCTTACCAGCACCAGTTCGCCCTGGCCCGCCAGGTCGAGGATGCCACCATGCAGGCGATGGAGGCCACCCAGGCCGCCACGGCCCTGCTAAAGTCGCTGGAGGCACGGCAGGCACATGCCGATGCAGCCACCCGCACGCGCATCGAGGCGCTGGCCGGCAAGGTCGCCGACGTGTCCGGCGTGGTCGCCCATCCCGATCCGCGCAATTCGATGGGTGCGCCGCCGAAGCGCGTCGACAGCTTGCGTGCGCTGTCGATGAGCCTGATGAAGCTGGAGCAGGCAGTGGATGGCGCGGACGCCGACCCCAGCGCTGATGCGCAGGCTTCCTGGGCGCTGCTGTCGAAGACGCTGGATGCCACGCTGGGCGAGTGGAAACAGTTGCAGCAAGGCGATCTGGCTGCGCTCGACGCCAGCCTGACGAAGGCGGGACAGAAGCCCGTCGCGGCACACTGAGGCGGGCCAGCTGGGCGCCTTCCACGCGAAGGCGCCCAGCTTCCGGCCGATGGTCAGGCCGAGCGGTTGTGCGAGCGCATGGTGCGCTGTTTCTCGATCTGCCAGTCGCGCTGTTTTTCGGTGTCGCGCTTGTCGTGTTCCTGCTTGCCGCGCGCCAGGCCGACTTCCACCTTGACCTTGCCGTTCTTCCAGTACATCGCGGTGGGCACCAGGGTATAGCCCTTGCGCTCCACCGCGCCGACCAGGGTGTCGATCTCCTTGCGATGCAGCAGCAGCTTGCGCGTGCGCCGATCCTCGGCGATCACGTGGGTGGAAGCGCTGATCAGCGGCGGGATCGAGGCGCCGACCAGGAAGATCTCGCCCTTGATCACGATCGCGTAGCCGTCGCCGAAGTTGATCCGCCCCGCGCGCAGCGCCTTCAGCTCCCAGCCCTGCAGGGCAACGCCAGCCTCGTAGCGCTGGTCGATGTGGTACTCGAAGCGTGCGCGCTTGTTCAGCGCGATGGTGCCGGTGCCCTTGGTGGTGTCCTTGTCCTTGCTCTTGGCCATGTCCGCTAAACTTCATTCCCTGCACGCCCCATCGGAGCGGTGCTTTTACTGAGAGTGCGCCCATGGATGGGCGCCCGTTTGATTCTCGCATTCAAGGATGAATGCAAAAGCACACACAGTGCGCCCATGGACGGACGCCCATTTGATCCTCGCATTCATGGACGAATGCACTAGTAAAAGGACTGCCGTGATCGAGATACGCCGCAGCGCGCTGGTGCGCCATTCGCCGGAGCAGATGTTCGATCTGGTCGACGGAGTGGAAGCATACCCAAAGCGCTTCCCCTGGTGCTCGTCGGTTGCCGTGATCGAACGTGCCGGCAACGTGCTGGTGGCGCGGCTCGACCTGCACTTCGCGGGCCTGCGGCACAACTTCACCACGCGCAACACCGCCGAGCGGCCCCAGCGCATCGACATCCGCCTGGTCGACGGCCCGTTCCGCTCGCTGGATGGCCTGTGGAGCTTCACTGCACTGGGCGACGACGGTTGCAAGGTGGCGCTGGCGCTGGACTTCGATTACGCCGGCATCGGCGGGAGCGTGCTCAAGCTGGGTTTCCAGAGCCTCGCCAATCGCATGGTGGACGATTTCTGCCGCGCCGCGGACCAGGTGTATGGCTGAGACGGCGATCGTGGTGGAAGTGGTGCATGCCGGCGTGCAAGGCACATGGCGCCGGCGTGTCTCCGTGCCGGCAGGCAGCACCGCGCTGCAGGCGGTCGAAACCTCGGGCTTGCTGCGGCAGCTGCCAGCGGAGGTGCGCAGTCCGTTGCGGCTGGGTGTCTACTCGCGCCGGGTCGATGCGGGCCACGCACTGCGCGACGGCGACCGCGTGGAAATCTACCGGCCGCTTGCCCTCGATCCGATGGCCGCGCGCCGGCGTCGTGCCAGCCGGGGCTGAGGCAGCCGGATCAGTTGCCGCTGCTGCCGCTGCTGCTGCCGGAGTCGCCGCCGGAATCCTGGTCGTCCTTGCCCTTGATGTCCTTGTCGCCCTTGGATTCGTCGACCGGGTAGTCGACGTGGTACTTCTTGCTCTCCTTGAGCAGGTTCTTGTTGTTCTCGAGGAACGGGCTGCCCTCGACGCGGGCCAGCGTGTCGTTGTCGAAATACAGGGTCATCGTGCTGACCTGCATCGGGCCGCCGCGGTGCGAGTAGGTGGAGGTGTAGTCCCAGCGACTCTGGTTGAACGGCGAGGCCACCGACGGCGTGCCCAGCAGCAGCAGCACCTGGCGCTTGGTCAGGCCGGGCTTGAGCTGATCCACCGCCTTCTGGTCGATGGTCTTGTCGAGCAGGTTGCCCTGGCGCACATCCGGCGTGTAGACCAGATGACAGCCGGAAACGGCAAGCGCCAGCATGGCGACAACCGGCAGGGTGATCAGCTTTTGCATGCGTGTTGCGTCCAGATCGTGAAGGTGTCGGATGATACACTACCGGTTCGGCATCGCCGCGCCGGGCAAGGTGGCAACGATGGAACAGGAAACCAAAGAACTGCGCCGGGTCGGCCTCAAGGTGACCCACCCGCGCATGCGCATCCTGCAGATCTTCGACGAGGAGGAGGGCAAGCACCTCACCGCCGAGGACGTCTACAAGTTGCTGCTCGCCCATCAGGAGGACATCGGCCTGGCGACGGTGTACCGTGTGCTGACCCAGTTCGAGGCCGCGGGCATCATCATCAAGCACAACTTCGAGGGTGGCCAGGCCGTCTACGAGCTCGACCGTGGCCGCCACCATGACCACATGATCGATGTGGACAGCGGAAAGGTGATCGAGTTCGTCAGCGAGGAGATCGAGCGCCTGCAGCACGAGATCGCGGCACGCCACGGCTACGTGATCGAGGATCACAGCCTGGTGTTGTACGTGCGCCCCAAGCACCGCGCGCGCAAGGCCTGATCCCACTTCGCCTGTTTCCGGGGCTGTGCAGGCGCGATTCGCGGGCGCAAAAATCGCGCGGGAGGGATTTTGACATCCGTTCAGCGGTGGTCCGAAAGGTGGCCCCCCAGAAAGGCGGGCACAAAAAAATCGCGAGGAAGGACTCCTGTCCACCCCGCGATTGCTTCGATACCTGGCTGGACGTCCGGCAGGGCGAGTTGCTCGCTCAAGCCGTGCGCGTCCCAGGTAACGACCAGATGGCATCCTGCCATCTCTCCGGAGTCGCCGTCCCCACGAGGACTCCGGCACGCCATCTCACGATGGCGGCTCCCCCACATCGATGAAAGGATCGTAACGAAGCCTTTACGGTCTGTGTATCGGAAAATTTCCTAGATGTTCCGATTTGTGACCGGGGATTCGATGCTGCTTCGCAGCAACACGCGCAGGTGCACGCCGTACGGCACCGGGCGCAGCCGGAACAGCCCGCCCAGCGAGGTGACGCGGTCGCGCATGCCCTGCAGGCCACGGCCGCCGCGCGGCAGGCGCTCGGGCAGGCCGATGCCGTTGTCGCGCAGGTCGAGCAGGGCCAGGGCCGAGCCGTGGCGTTCGCCGATGCGCAGGCGCAGGCGGAATTCGCTGGCCCTGGCGTGCTTGACGGCGTTGGTGGCGCTTTCCTGTGCCAGCCGGTAGATCGTGGTGCGGGTGTCGTCGTCGAGCAGGCGCGGGTCGCCGCGCAGCTCGGTGTGGTAGCTGATGCCCGCGGCGTTCAGCAGATCGCGGATCGGGCCCTCGTCCAGCGCGCGCAGCAGGCCGAATTCGTCCAGCACGGCGGGGCGCAGGTCGTCCAGCAGCCGGTGCAGGGCACGGCGCATGTGGGCGAGGATGCCGTTGATCGAGGTACTGATGTCCTCCATCCCGACCTGCTGCAGGCGGGCCTGCGCCAGTTTCACGTGGGTCTGGATCGCGGTGATGTTCTGGCCCAGTTCGTCGTGCAGTTCGGCGGCCAGGTGCCGGCGCTGGTTCTCGTCGGCCTGCAGGTTGCCGCGCGCGGCGGCGCGCAGCTGTCGCGCGAGCTGGTCCAGCCGACGGTTGACCGCGGCCAGGTGGGTGTTCTGCTCGGCCACCCGCAGCTTGCTGCGGCGCAGGGCGTCGGTGGCCGAGCCCAGCATCAGCGTGCCGGTGCCGGCCACCGCCAGAAACAGGTAGCCGGCCGCCGAGGGCTCATGGCCGAGCCGCTGGTCCATCACCGTCATGCCGAGGCTGGAGACGATCATCGCCAGGCTGGCGCCTCGCCAGCCATGGCGGAAGGCGAAGAACAGCACCGGCGCCAGCGACAGCGCGCGGGCGAACTGCGGCTGCGACGTGGCCTGCTCGGACAGCAGCAGCAGGATGGCCATCGCCGGCAACATCACCTGCAGGCCGTCCAGCGCCAGGCCGGCCATCGCGTGGCGATCGGGCGGTGCGCGCAGCAGCAACACCATTACCGGCACCACCAGCAGCACGCCCAGGTAGCCACCCAGCAACTCGTTGCCGAGCATGTGGATCAGGGCATCCTCGGCGGCGGCGGTGTGGATCACCGTAAGCAGGCCCATATCCACCGCGGTGGTGGACAGCACCACCAGGATCGCGGCCAGCAGCAGGCGCGCCGTTTCCTGCGGGTTGTGCAGGCTCGCACCTGCATGGGGGTTGAGGCGGCGCAGCAGCCACAGGCCCGCCGCGGTCACCAGCGGTTCGGGCAGATCGCCCAGGAGGTAGCCGCTCCAGCCCATCGGCGATCCCTCGTGGAGGGTCATGCCGGCGGCGGCGATCAGTTCGGCGCCCAGCAGCCAGCCCCAACTGCGCACGGGCAACAGCAGCAGCGCACCGAAGCGCATGCCGTAGGGCAGCATCCAGTACGGCTGCGAGGTGGGCCACAACAGCAGCCACAGCAACAGATAGAGCACGCCGAGCAGCGGGCCGGAGTGCAGCGGGCGAAGCGGTTTCAGGCGCATCCGCGGATGGTACACGGGCGCTGGCGCAGACCGGTCCCGGTCCGTATACAGTAGGCCCATGTACAGCATTGTCCTGGTCGACGACCACGCCATCGTGCGCGAAGGCTTCAAGCGGCTGATCGGGCTGGAGCCCGATCTCAAGGTGGTGGGCGAGTGCCGCAGCGCGGACGATGCCGTGGAAGCGGTGACACAGCACCGGCCCGACCTGGTGGCGCTGGATCTGTCGCTGCCCGACGGCAGCGGCCTGCCGCTGATCGAGCACCTGCGCAGCGTGGCGCCGGAGACGCGCATCGTGGTGCTGAGCATGCACGACGGCGAACCCTACGTGTCCGAGGCCCTGCGTCGAGGCGCCAGCGGCTACGTGACCAAGGGCGTGGCGCCGGAGGAACTGGTGGCCGGCCTGCGCGCGGTGATGGAGGGCGAGCAGTTCCTGAGTTCCGACCTGCGCCAGCGTCGCGCCGAGCAGCCCGAATCCGCGCTCGATCCGCTGCATCGGCTGACCGCGCGCGAGCACGAGGTGTTCCTGCTGCTGGCCTGCGGCCGCACGCCGAAGCAGGTGGCAGCCGAACTCGGCATCGGCCAGAAGACCGTCTACATCCACCGCGCCAGCGTGATGGGCAAGCTCAATGCCGGATCGGAACTGGAGCTGTACCGGATGGCCAGCGAGCGGGGGCTGTTGCCGGCCGCGGGCTAGGCCTGGGCGCGTTCCAGCATCTGCTTCGCGTGGGCGCGTGTCTCGCGGGTGATCTCCACGCCACCCAGCATGCGCGCCAGTTCGTCGCGGCGGCCTTCGGCGTCCAGTGCCTGGATCCGCGTACGGGTGTGGCCATCGTCGCTGTGCTTGCTCACGTAAAGATGCGCATGGCCTTGCGCGGCGACCTGGGGCAGGTGGGTGACGCACAGCACCTGGCGCTGGCCGCCCAGCGCACGCAGTTTCTGGCCCACCACTTCGGCCACCGCGCCGCCGATGCCGCTGTCCACCTCGTCGAACACCATGGTGCCGATGCTGTCCTTGCCCAGGGTGGCGACCTCGATGGCGAGGCTGATGCGCGCCAGTTCGCCGCCGGAGGCCACCTTGCGCAGGGCGCGCGGCGGCTGCCCGGGGTTGGCGCTGACCAGCAGCTCGCAGCGTTCGCGGCCTTGCGGATCGGGTTCGTCGCCTTCGGCCGCTTCCACTTCCACCTGCAGCACGCCGCCGGCCATGCCCAGTTCGGTCATCAGCGCGCTGACTTCCTTGCCGAGTTTTTCCGCGGCCTTGCGGCGCGACTTGCCTAGAGTTGCGGCGGCCTTGTCGTAATCGGCGCGTGCACGCTCGCGCTGGGCGGCGAGTTTCTCCAGGGCCTCGCCGGCACCTTCCAGCTCGTCCAGTTCGTTGCGCAGCTCGGCGAGCTTGCCGTGCAGCTCGGCGACCGGCAGGCGGTGGCGGCGGCCCAGCTCGTGCAGGCGGGCGAGGTGTGCATCGACCTCGGCGAACCGTTCGGGGTCGAGGTCGACGTCCTGCGCGTAGCGGCCCAGTGTGTCGGCGGCCTCGCCCAGCTGGATCGAGGCGTTGTCCAGCAGCTCCAGCGCGGGGTTCAGCGCTTCGTCCAGCATGGCCAGCTTGCCCAGCTCGGCATGGGCGCGACCCAGTGCGCGGCGCAGCGCGAACTCGCTGTCGCCGTCCAGCAGCTCGACCACGCCGGCGGCACCCTCGGCGAGCCGGCCGGCGTTGGCGAGACGCCTGTGGCTGGTTTCCAGCTCGGCGAGTTCGGCGGGCGGCAACGCCCATTGCTCCAGCTCTTCGAGCTCGTGGCGCAACAGCTCCAGCCGTTGCTCGCGATCCTCGCCGCCGCTGAGGCGGCGCATGCGCATGCCCAGCTCGCGCCATTGCGTGGCCAGTTCGCGCGCCTGCGCGGCCAGCGCCTCGTGGCCGGCGAAGGCGTCGAGCAGGGCGAGCTGGTGGGCGCGGGAAAGCAGGGCCTGGTGCTCATGCTGGCCGTGGATTTCCACCAGCAGCGTAGCCAGCTCGGCGAGTTGGCCGGCGCTGGCCGGGCGGCCATTGATCCACGCGCGCGAGCTGCCCTCGGCACGGATCACCCGGCGCAGCTGGCAGGCCTCGCCATCGTCCAGCTCCTCCTGCGCCAGCCAGGCACGGGCTTCGGGCAAGGCGGCGAGGTCGAATTCGGCGGACAGCTCGGCCCGGTCACTGCCCGTGCGCACCATGCCGCTGTCGGCGCGGGCCCCGGCGAGCAGCAGCAGGGCGTCCACCAGCAGCGACTTGCCGGCGCCGGTTTCGCCGCTGACCACGGTGAGGCCGGTGCCGAAATCGACTTCGGCGTGTTCGACGACGGCGAATTGGCGGACATGGAGCGAAGTGAGCATGGCGGGCTGGTGGCAGTCCGGAAGTGGTCGGGGGATTGTAGCGGCAGGCCAGCCGCTACAATGCGGCGAACGGCTTGCGTCGCGGGCCTGCAGACCTTATTTCTTTGTCGTCTCATTCATTGCTACAGCGCATGCCCCGTCGCCACGACCACGAACTCGATACTCGCACGCGACGCCTGCTGCGCAGCCTGATCGCGCAGTACCTGGTCGACGGCGAACCGGTGGGCTCGCGCACGCTGTCGCGTTCGTCCGGGCTGGACGTGAGTCCGGCCACGATCCGCAACATCATGGCCGACCTGGAAGAGGCGGGCCTGGTCGCCTCGCCGCACACGTCGGCGGGTCGCATTCCCACGCCGCGCGGCCTGCGCCTGTTCGTGGACAGCCTGATCGAGCTGCAGCCGCTGCCGCACGAGGAAATGGCCCGCCTGCAGCGCGAGCTGCCACCGGGGCAGGCCTCCACGCGCGATCTGCTGGGCAACGCCTCGACCCTGCTGTCGGCGATGACGCATTTCGCCGGCGTGGTGACGGTGCCGCGGCAGGCGGATTTCCCGCTGCGCCACATCGATTTCGTGCCGCTGCCCGACGCGCGGGTGCTGGTGATCCTGGTGTTCTCCGACAACCAGGTGCAGAACCGCGTGGTGCAACTGGCCAAGCTGCTGGACGGCCGCGAACTGGAGCAGGCGGCGAACTACATCAATACGCATTTCGCGGGCCTGCGCGTGGACGACATCCGCGCGCACCTGCTGGCCGAGCTGCGCGCGGCGGGCAGCGAGCTGAACCGGCTGGTGGCTTCCGCCACCGAACTGGCCACCGCTTCGTTCGCGCCACAGGCCGGTGGCGACGAGGTGCTGGTGAGCGGCCAGACCAACCTGATGGGCTATGCCGAACTGGCCGACCTGCAGCGCCTGCGCGAACTGTTCGAGGCATTCCAGCAGAAGAACGAGCTGCTGCAGCTGATGGAAGTGTGCGCACGCGCACCTGGCGTGCGACTGTTCATCGGCGAGGAATCGGGCTTCGCGGCGCTGGACGGCTGCAGCGTGGTCACCGCCAGCTATGGTGTGCAGGGCCGCGTGCTGGGCGCGGTGGGCGTGATCGGTCCCACGCGCATGGCCTACGAGCGGGTGATCCCGGTGGTGCAGGCCACCGCGGGTCTGCTCAGCGATGCCTTGAATCGCGCCGCGACGGCCTTATAACCGCCACGGGAGGCGGGGATACCCGCGGTTTTCGAGCGGTCGGCAGTGCATGCCGGCCATGGACGAGGTTTGGAGTCATTCATGCAGAACAACGACCCGCACGCGCCACAGCCGGCGCCCGATGTCGACGCTGCCAGTGCGGCGGCCAACGCCGACCTGGAGGCGCTCAAGGCCCGCGTGGCCGAGCTGGAGGCCAGCAATACCGAGCTGCGCGAGACCGTGTTGCGCGAAAAGGCCGAGATCGAGAACCAGCGCCGCCGTCTGCATCGTGACCTGGAGCAGGCCCGCCGCTTCGCCAACGAGAAGCTGCTGAACGAGCTGCTGCCGGTGTTCGATGGCCTGGAAAGCGGCCTGGCGGTGGAAACCGCCGACGTGGCGGCGATGCGCGAAGGCCTGGGGCTCACCCTGAAGTCGCTGCTCAAGGTGGGCGAAAGCCATGGCCTGGCCCAGGTCGATCCGTTGGGCCAGCCGCTGGACCCGGAGCGCCACCACGCGGTGAGCATGGTCGAGGCGCCTGGCGCCGCCGCCGGCACCGTGGTCAGCGTGCTGCAGAAGGGCTACGTGCTGAACGACCGCCTGCTGCGCCCGGCGCTGGTCGCCGTGGCGAAGGACTGAACCGCGCGGCGCTGAACGCGACGCCTCCGGAGCCCCGCCGGCATTGATTCGCCGCGCGCGGGCCCCATCTGGAAAACCATTGCGCGGTCGTGGGGCCGCTTACGAGATTCGGGAGCTAAACACATGGGCAAGATCATCGGCATCGACCTGGGCACCACCAACTCCTGCGTGTCCGTGATGGACGGCAGCACCACCAAGGTCATCGAGAACGCGGAAGGCGACCGCACCACACCCTCCATCGTCGCCTTCAGCAAGGACGGCGAAGTGCTGGTCGGCGCGCCGGCCAAGCGCCAGGGCGTGACCAACCCGAAGAACACGTTCTACGCGGTGAAGCGCCTGATCGGCCGCAAGTTCACCGATGCCGAGGTGCAGAAGGACATCCACATCGTGCCCTACGCCATCGTCGCCAACGACAACGGCGACGCCTGGGTGGCGACCGCCGACGGCAAGAAGATGGCGCCGCCGGAAGTCTCCGCGAAGGTGCTGATGAAGATGAAGAAGACCGCCGAGGACTACCTCGGCGAGCCGGTCACCGAGGCCGTGATCACCGTGCCCGCCTACTTCAACGACAGCCAGCGCCAGGCCACCAAGGACGCCGGCCGCATCGCCGGCCTGGAAGTGAAGCGCATCATCAACGAGCCGACCGCGGCCGCATTGGCCTACGGCCTCGACAAGAAGGGCGGCGACCGCAAGATCGCGGTGTACGACCTCGGCGGCGGCACCTTCGACGTGTCGATCATCGAGATCGCCGAAGTCGACGGCGAGAAGCAGTTCGAGGTGCTGGCCACCAACGGCGACACCTTCCTCGGTGGCGAGGACTTCGACATGCGCGTGATCGACTACCTGGTCGAGGAGTTCCAGAAGGACCAGGGCATCGACCTGCGCAAGGATCCGCTGGCCCTGCAGCGCCTGAAGGATGCGGCCGAGCGCGCCAAGATCGAGCTGTCCTCCAGCCACCAGACCGAGGTGAACCTGCCGTACGTGACGGCCGACGCCTCCGGCCCGAAGCACCTCAACATCAAGCTCACCCGCGCCAAGCTGGAAGCGCTGGTGGAAGACCTGGTCAAGCGCACCATCGATCCGTGCCGTACCGCGCTCAACGACGCCGGCCTGCGCGTGTCCGACATCGACGAGGTGATCCTGGTCGGCGGCCAGACCCGCATGCCCAAGGTGCAGGAGTCGGTGAAGGACTTCTTCGGCAAGGAGCCGCGCAAGGACGTCAACCCCGATGAGGCCGTGGCCGTGGGCGCGGCGATCCAGGGCGGCGTGCTGGGCGGCTCGGTCAAGGACGTGCTGCTGCTCGACGTCACCCCGCTGTCGCTGGGCATCGAGACCATGGGCGGCGTGATGACCAAGCTGATCGAGAAGAACACCACGGTGCCGACCAAGGCCGCGCAGACCTTCTCCACCGCCGACGACAACCAGACCGCGGTGACCGTGCACGTGCTGCAGGGCGAGCGCGAGCGCGCCAACGCGAACAAGTCGCTGGGCAAGTTCGACCTGTCCGGCATCGACCCGGCGCCGCGCGGCATGCCGCAGATCGAGGTCACCTTCGACATCGACGCGAACGGCATCCTGCACGTGTCGGCCAAGGACAAGAAGACCGGCAAGGAACAGAAGATCGAGATCAAGGCCGGCTCGGGCCTCTCCGAGGAGGAGATCGCCCGCATGGTGGCCGACGCCGAGGCGAACAAGGAAGAGGACAAGAAGTTCCACGAGCTCGTCGGCACCCGCAACAAGGCCGACCAGCTGGTGCATGCCACCCGCAGCGCGCTGAAGGAGCACGGCGACAAGGTCGGCGCGCAGATCGGCAGCATCGAGGAGGCGCTGTCGGAACTGGAGAAGGTCAAGGACGGCGACGACAAGGCGCTGATCGAGTCGAAGATCACCAAGCTGGAGCAGGCCGCGCAGGCGCTGTATGCCGCGGCCCAGGGCGGTCCGGCCGATGCCGGCGCCCAGCCGGGCCCGGGCCCGGGCGGTTCGGCCCAGCCGGACGACGTGGTGGACGCCGAGTTCACCGAGGTCAAGGACGACAAGAAGTAAGCGTGCCTTGGCTCAAAACGAGCGCCGCGAAAGCAACGTGCGTTGTTGAAAAATGCGGCCAAGGATGGCCGCCCGTTTGACTTTCGCGCTCATGGACGAGCGCACAAGTTTTTCTGGGGGAAGCGATGGACAAGGGGCGGTTGGAAGCCTTCAGCGACGGTGTGATGGCCATCATCATCACCATCATGGTGCTGGAGCTGAAAGTACCGCACGGTGCCGAGTGGAGCGTGCTCGCGGCGCAATGGCCGGTGTTTCTCAGCTACGTGCTGAGCTTCACCTATGTGGGCATCTACTGGAACAACCACCATCACTTCCTGCATGCGGCCAGAAAGGTGGACGGCAGCGTGCTGTGGGCCAACCTGCACCTGCTGTTCTGGCTGTCGCTGATGCCGGCGGCCACGGGATGGATGGGCGAGAACCAGTTCGCCCGCTTGCCGGTGGCGACCTATGGTTTCGTGTTGCTGATGTGCGCCATTGCCTGGCTCCCGCTGCAATACAGCCTGATCTGCGCAAACGGCGGCAAGACCTCGCTGCTGGCGCAGGCGGTCGGCGGCGACTGGAAAGGCAAGCTGGCCGTCGCCATGTATCTGGGAGGCATCGCGCTGGCGTTCGTGGCGCCATGGGTGTCGTGTCTGTTTTATGCCACGGTGGCAGCGATCTGGTTCATTCCTGATCGGCGCATCGAATCGCGGATCGAGCAATGAGCAAGCGTGATTATTATGAAGTCCTGGGTGTCGAACGCACGGTCACCGAGGCCGAGCTGAAGAAGTCCTTCCGCCGCCTGGCGATGAAGTACCACCCGGACCGCTGTCCGGACGACCCCCATGCGCAGGAGAAATTCAAGGAGGCCAAGGAGGCCTACGAAGTGCTCTCCGACGCGCAGAAGCGCTCGATGTACGACCAGTACGGCCACGCCGCCTTCGAGGGCGGCATGGGCGGGCGCGGCGGCAGCGGCTTCGGCGACATGGGGGACATCTTCGGCGACATCTTCGGCGACATCTTCGGTGGCGGCCGCGGCCGCCAGCCGCGCCGCGGCGCCGACCTGCGCTATTTGATGGAGCTTGACCTCGAAGAGGCCGTATTCGGCGTCGAGCGGAAGATCGAGATTCCCACCCAGGTCAACTGCCACCATTGCAACGGCAGCGGTTCCGCCGACGGCAAGACCGTGCAATGCAGGACCTGCCACGGCCACGGCCGCGTGCGCATGCAGAACGGCATCTTCTCGATCCAGCAGGCCTGTCCGCATTGCGGCGGCAGTGGCCAGACGATCGAGAAGCCGTGCAAGCAGTGCCACGGCGAAGGGCGGCTGGAGGAAACCCGCACGCTGTCGGTGAAGATCCCCGCCGGCGTGGACAACGGCGACCGCATCCGCCTCACCGGCCAGGGCGAGGCCGGCCCTGCAGGCGTGCCCGCCGGCGACCTGTACGTGGAAGTGCACGTGCGCGAGCACCGCATCTTCCAGCGCGAAGGCAACGATCTCTATTGCGAGGTGCCGATCCGCTTCTCGCAGGCCGCGCTGGGCGCGGAACTGCCGGTGCCCACGCTGGAAGGCGAGGTGCCGATCAGCATTCCGCCGGAGACGCAGACCGGCCAGAGCTTCCGCCTGCGCGGGCGCGGCGTGAAATCGGTGCGCAGCGGCCGCGCCGGCGACCTGATCTGCCGCGTGGTGGTGGAGACGCCGGTGCGCCTCACCAGGCAGCAGCGCGAACTGCTGGAGCATCTCGAAGCCAGCTTCAACGACGGCGAGGCCGGGGAACACATGCCGCGCGCGAAGAACTGGGTCGACGGCGTCAAGCAGTTCTGGTCGCGGGTTACTTCATAATCCGGGCTTCCTTTCCGTCACTGCAGGACGCCGGCCATGACCGCTGCCCCGATCCGCCTCGCCATCAATGGCGCTTCCGGCCGCATGGGGCAGGCCCTGCTGTCGCTGTTGCGCAGGGACGCCCGCTTCGAGCTGGCGCATGCGCTGGTCTCGCCGGGTTCGGTGCATGACGGCGAGCCGGTCTGGCTGGGGCAGGCCTTGCGCCATGCGCACGATTGGTCGCAGGCGCCCGCGCTCGATGCGGTGATCGATTTCAGCGGCCCCGCCGGCCTGGCGGCGGCGCTGGATCACTGCCTCGCGCATGGCGTCCCGCTGGTGACCGGCACCACCGGTCTCGATGCAGCCCTGCAGTCGCGGCTGGAGACGGCAGGTGCGAGCATTGCGCTGCTGCGCGCGGCGAACTTCAGCCTGGGCGTGGCGCTGCTGACGCGACTGCTGCGCGAGGCCGCCGCCGCGCTGCCGGACTGGGACCTGGAGATCGTCGAAGCCCATCACGGCCGCAAGCAGGACGCGCCCTCGGGCACGGCGCTGGCGCTGGGGCAGGCGGCCGCCACCGCGCGCGGCACCACGCTGGATGCCACTGCGGTCTGCAGTCGAGAAGGACGCACCGGCGAGCGGGCTCCCGGCAGCATCGGCTTCGCGGTGGTGCGCGGCGGCGACATCGTGGGCGAGCACCAGGCGCTGCTGATCGGGCCAGGCGAGCGGCTGGAGCTGGGGCATCGCGCCACCGACCGCGCGATCTTCGCGCGTGGCGCGCTGCAGGCGGCGCTCTGGCTGGTCGGCCGCGCGCCGGGGCACTGGCAACTGGAAGACGTGATCGCGTCGCCGCGCTGAACCAGACCGCCGGCATTGCCATGCCCGGCGATGGCCGCTAGCATCACCCGCCTGTCATTGGGGAGTAGCCAGCCTCACCCCCGAGGCGTTCGCATCAACAGACTTGGTCGCCGTTTCCCGGCGCCATGGTGCGGACAGCGAGAGCGCCATCCACGTGGCGCCTGGCCCGGCGAGACCTTTGGCCAGCGACACTTCACCCGGCCGGGCGAACGGTGTCGTTGTGCCATCGGTTCATCCGTTCGCCCGGCCCGTGCCTTCCATGCTGCTCATCCTCTGTCTGTTCCTCGTCTCGGCAGGCGCGATCTATCTCGCCTGCGAATACTTCGTCAATGGCATCGAATGGCTGGGCCGCAAGCTGCGGCTGGGCGCGACCGCCACCGGCACCGTGCTTGCGGCCTTCGGCACGGCCTTGCCGGAAAGCGCGGTGACCTTCGTGGCGGTGATCTTCGGCAAGACCCCGGCTGCGCGCGACATCGGCGTGGGCGCGGCGATGGGCGGCCCGCTGGTGCTGGCCACGATCGCCTATGCGGTGGTCGGCGTGGCCATGTGGGGCAACCGCCATCGGCTGCGGCGTGCCGACCGGCTGGTGCGGGTCGACCACCAGCGGCTGGCGCGCGACCAGTCGTGGTTCCTGGCGATCTTCGCGGTCAAGGTGGGCCTGGGCCTGGTGGCGTTCGCGCTCAAGCCGTGGCTGGGCGTACTGTTCCTGCTCGCCTACGCGCTGTACGTATGGCGCGAGATGCGCAGCGACGACAGAGCGCCGGAGGAGGAGACGCTGGAGCCACTGAAGCTGCGCCCGCATCAGGCCGAGCCCGCGATGCGCTGGGTGGTGGCGCAGACGGTGGCGGCGCTGGTGGTGATCGCCGCGGCTTCGCGGGTGTTCGTGGGGCAGCTCGAAGCGATCGGCGAGGCCTTCACGCTGCCGCCGCACCTGGTGGCGCTGGTGCTGAGCCCGGTGGCGACGGAACTGCCGGAAACGCTCAACGCGCTGATCTGGGTGCGCCAGGGCAAGGAGCGGCTGGCGCTCGCCAACATCTCGGGCGCGATGATGATCCAGGCGACGATCCCCAGCGCGCTGGCGATCTTCGCCACGCCGTGGCTGTTCGATCTGCCGCTGATCGTGTCCGGCGTGCTCACTGCCGCGGCCATCGTCTACCTGTGGTGGCTGTTCCGTCGCGGTCGCGTGGACGCACGCTGGCTGTTGCCGGTCGGCCTGCTGTACGGCGTGTTCGCCGTCTTCGTGGCCTGGCATTTCACCCGTTGAGGCAGGAGATCAGTCGCGGTGCGCGGCGTTGCGGTCGCGGTCGGCGCCGTAGCGGGTGTCCAGCTTGCCGAACAGCTTCTTGAACAGGCGGGAGAACTTGCCGCGCCTGGTCTTGCGCAGCTTTTCCTCCTCGCTGGTGAGCCAGGCCACCTGGATCACCCGGCGCTCGCCCTCGTAGGGCAGGTGGCCGTGGAAGGAGTTGTCGCAACGCCGGAACACCGCCAATTCGCCGTACAGCGGCGGCAGTTCGGGCACCACCGTGGCGTCGATGTCGTCGATCTTGTCGAGGAAGCGCAGGCAGCCGTCGCTGGTGTCGGGCCACTGCGGATTGAGGTAGAGCAGGGCGGTGGCCACCTTGGACTTGCTGTCGGTGTGGATGGTGCCGTGGCGCTTGTTCAGCAGCCGGCACAGCGTCACCAGGGTGGGGTACTGGCCGAGGTCGGCGATGCCCAGCCGCTGGCCGATCAACCCGGCAAAGGCTGGCGCGGTGAGCTGCTCCACGAGCGCGTTGATCGAGGGGCCGCATTCAGCCGGGTCCCAGGGAAAGAAGCCGGCGCTGGGGTAGCGCGGGAAGTCGCGGTCCAGGTCGCCGCGCGCCTCGTCGGGCAACTGGCCGTGGGCGACCATGAACGGAAATGGCGTATGCCGCACCAAGGTGTCCGGACGTTCGAGGCGGGCAGGATCAAGCAGGGCGTCCGGACTCATGGGCAAGCTTCATTCCCTGTAAACATGGCATCAGTGTAGCGCCGTGCAGTGGTACGGCAGCTGACGAGCCGGCGTTTTCTGTCCCGATCGAAGTGGACAGCCAGCACCGCTGCGCCTATCATTGCGACCCGCCCGAATGTCCTCCCTTCCAAGGTTCTCAAGCCTGCTTCCTGCGGCTTGCGGACTTTGCTGCACCCGAAAGGCGGTTCCCATGCCCATCCCCGCATTGCTTGCCCTCGAAGACGGCAGCGTGTTCCACGGCCATGCCGTGGGCGCGACTGGCGAGACCGTCGGCGAGGTGGTCTTCAACACCGCCATGACCGGCTACCAGGAGATCCTCACCGATCCCTCGTATTCCCGGCAGATCGTCACCCTGACCTATCCCCACATCGGCAACACCGGCTGCAACGCCGAGGACGCCGAGTCGGCCAAGGTGCATGCCGCCGGCCTGATCGTGCGCGACGTGCCGCGCCGGGCCAGCAACTGGCGCAGCACCGAGAGCCTGCCCGATTACCTGAAGCGTCACGGCGTGGTGGCGATCGCCGGCATCGATACCCGCCGCCTCACCCGCATCCTGCGCGACAAGGGGGCCCTGAACGGCTGCGTCGTCGCAGGCGAGCAGGTCGATGCCGAGGCCGCCCTGGCCAAGGCACGTGCCTTCCCGGGCCTCAACGGCATGGACCTGGCCAAGGTGGTGTGCACCGACCAGGCCTATGCGTGGAACGCGGGCGTCTACGACCTCGACCGGCAGGCCTTCAACCAGCCGGCGAAGCGCTTCAAGGTTGTCGCCTACGACTACGGCGTGAAGCACAACATCCTGCGCCTGCTGGCCGAGCAGGGCTGCGACATCACCGTGGTGCCGGCGCAGACGCCTGCCGCCGAGGTGCTGGCGATGGCGCCCGATGGCGTGTTCCTCTCCAACGGCCCTGGCGACCCGGCCGCCTGCGATTACGCGATCGCCGCCGCCAAGAGCTTCCTCGACGCGAAGATCCCGCTGTTCGGCATCTGCCTCGGCCACCAGATCATGGGCCTGGCGCTGGGCGCGAAGACACTGAAGATGAAATTCGGCCACCACGGCGCGAACCATCCGGTGAAGGATCACGGCGACGGCCGCGTGCTGATCACCAGCCAGAACCACGGCTTCGCAGTGGATCCCGCCACGCTGCCGGCGAACGTGCGCGTCACCCACACCTCGCTGTTCGACGGCTCGCTGCAGGGCTTCGCGCTCACCGATCGCCCGGCGTTCTGCTTCCAGGGCCACCCGGAAGCCTCGCCCGGTCCCCACGACATCGGTTACCTGTTCGACCGGTTCGCCCAGCTGATGCAGGAGGCCCGCTGAGATGGCCAAGCGTAGCGACATCAAGAGCATCCTGATCATCGGCGCCGGCCCGATCGTGATCGGCCAGGCCTGCGAGTTCGACTACTCCGGCGCACAGGCCTGCAAGGCGCTGAAGGAAGAGGGCTACCGGGTGATCCTGGTGAACTCCAACCCCGCCACCATCATGACCGACCCGGAGACGGCCGACGCCGTCTACATCGAGCCGATCAACTGGCAGACGGTGGAGCGCATCATCGCCAAGGAAAAGCCCGATGCGGTGCTGCCCACCATGGGCGGCCAGACCGCGCTGAACTGCGCGCTCGACCTCGCCGACCACGGCGTGCTGGACAAGTACCGGGTCGAGCTGATCGGCGCCAAGCGCGATGCGATCCGCATGGCCGAGGACCGCGAGCTGTTCAAGCAGGCGATGGCCGAGATCGGCCTGGACTGCCCCAAGGCGGAAGTCGCCAGGAGCTTCGAGCAGGCGGTGGAGATCCAGGCCAAGGTGGGCTTCCCGACCATCATCCGCCCCAGCTTCACGCTGGGCGGCTCGGGCGGCGGCATCGCCTACAACAAGGAGGAGTTCGAGGAGATCGTCAAGCGCGGCCTCGACCTTTCCCCGGTGCACGAGGTGCTGGTCGAGGAATCGGTGCTGGGCTGGAAGGAGTTCGAGATGGAGGTGGTCCGCGACACCGCGGACAACTGCATCATCGTCTGCTCGATCGAGAACCTCGACCCGATGGGCGTGCACACCGGCGATTCGATCACCGTGGCGCCGGCGCAGACGCTCACCGACAAGGAATACCAGCGCCTGCGCGACGCCTCCATCGCCGTGCTGCGCAAGATCGGCGTGGACACCGGCGGCTCCAACGTGCAGTTCGGCATCAATGCCGAGAACGGCCGCGTCGTCGTCATCGAGATGAACCCGCGCGTGTCGCGCTCGTCCGCGTTGGCCTCCAAGGCCACCGGTTTCCCGATCGCGAAGATCGCCGCGAAGCTGGCGGTGGGCTACACGCTGGATGAACTCAAGAACGACATCACGGGCGGCCTCACGCCGGCTTCGTTCGAGCCGACCATCGACTACGTGGTCACCAAGATCCCACGTTTCGCCTTCGAGAAATTCCCTGCCGCCGACGCACGCCTCACCACCCAGATGAAGTCGGTGGGTGAGGTGATGGCGATCGGCCGCAGCTTCCACGAGTCGCTGCAGAAGGCGTTGCGCGGGCTGGAGATCGGCAAGACCGGGCTCAACCCGACCGGCCTGGAGATCGGCACGGACGAGGGCCTGGCCACGCTGAAGCGCGAGTTGCGCGAGCCGCGGCCCGACCGCGTGTTCCATCTTGCCGACGCGTTCCGCGCCGGCCTCACGCTGGAAGAGGTGCACGATCTCAGCCGCGTCGATCCCTGGTTCCTCGCCGGGTTCGAGGACATCGTGCTGACCGAGCAGGATGTGCAGGCGCAGGGCATCGCCGCGCTGGATGAGCCGCGCATGCGCGAACTGAAGCGCATGGGCTTTTCCGATGCGCGCATTGCCGAGCTGACCGGTTCCGACGAGGCCGCCGTGCGCCACCTGCGCCGTACCCTGGGCGTGCGCCCGGTGTACAAGCGCGTGGACTCCTGCGCGGCCGAGTTCGCCACCACCACCGCCTACATGTACTCGACCTACGAGGAAGAGTGCGAGGCCAATCCGACCGACCGCGAGAAGATCGTCGTGCTCGGCGGTGGCCCGAACCGCATCGGCCAGGGCATCGAGTTCGACTACTGCTGCGTGCACGCCGCGCTGGCACTGCGCGAGGACGGGTTCGAGACCATCATGGTCAACTGCAACCCGGAAACCGTGTCGACCGACTACGACACCTCCGACCGCCTGTATTTCGAGCCGCTCACGCTGGAAGACGTGCTGGAGATCGTCGACCTGGAGAAGCCGAAGGGTGTGATCGTGCAGTACGGCGGCCAGACTCCGCTGAAGCTGGCGCGCGCGCTGGAAGCGGCCGGCGCGCCCATCATCGGCACCTCGCCCGACTCGATCGACCTGGCGGAGGACCGCGAACGCTTCCAGCAGATGATCGAGAGGCTGGGTCTGCGCCAGCCGCCGAACCGCACCGCGCGCAACGCCGACGAGGCGCTGGCGCTGGCGCGCGAGATCGGCTATCCGCTGGTGGTGCGCCCCAGCTACGTGCTGGGCGGACGCGCGATGGAAGTGGTCTACGACGACGCCGACCTCGCGCGCTACATCCGCGAGGCAGTGCAGGTGTCGAACGATTCGCCGGTGCTGCTGGACCGCTTCCTCGACCATGCGGTCGAAGTGGACGTGGACATCATCGCCGATGCCGAGGGCAACGTGCTGATCGGCGGCATCATGGAGCATATCGAGGAGGCCGGCGTGCATTCCGGCGATTCCTCCTGCTCGTTGCCGCCGTATTCGCTCACCGCCGAGGTGCAGGACGAGATGCGCCGGCAGGTTGCCGCGATGGCGAAGGAGCTGAAGGTCATCGGCCTGATGAACACCCAGTTCGCGATCCAGGGCGATACCGTGTTCATCCTCGAGGTGAACCCGCGCGCCTCGCGCACGGTGCCGTTCGTCTCCAAGGCCACCGGCGTGCCGCTGGCCAAGATCGCCGCGCGCGCGATGGCTGGCAGGTCGTTGCCGGAGCAGGGCAGCACGAAGGAAGTGATTCCTTCGTACTACTCGGTGAAGGAGGCGATCTTCCCGTTCCTGAAGTTCCAGAACGTGGACCCGATCCTCGGTCCCGAGATGCGTTCCACCGGCGAGGTGATGGGCGTGGGCCGCAGCTTCGGCGCCGCGTTCGCCCGCGGCCATGATGCGGCTGGCATCAAGACGCCACCGAAGGGCAAGGTGTTCGTGTCGGTGCGCGACGCCGACAAGGACCGTTTGCTGCCGGTGGCGCAGGAAGTGCTGCGCCGCGGCTTCTGCCTGGTGGCCACTTCCGGCACGGCGGCCTACCTCAACGACCACGGCGTCGCTTGCGAGCGCATCAACAAGGTGCTCGAAGGCCGGCCGCACATCGTCGACCTGATCAAGAACGGCGAGATCGTCTACATCGTCAACACCACCGAGGGCAAGCAGGCGATCGCCGACTCGTTCTCGATCCGGCGCGAGGCGCTGCAGCAGCGCGTCACCTATTCCACCACCGTCGCGGGCGCGCGGGCGCTGGTCCATTCGCTGGATTTCCACGGCAGCGAGGACGTGCACAGCCTGCAGGAACTGCACAAGGAGTTGAACGCATGAGCGCGCGTGCCCCCATCACCAAGGCCGGTTCGGAACGCTTGCGCGCCGAACTGGAACGCCTGAAGTCGGAAGAGCGCCCGCGCATCATCGCGGCAATCGCCGAGGCGCGCGCGCACGGCGACCTCAAGGAGAATGCCGAGTACCACGCCGCGCGCGAGCTGCAGAGCTTCATCGAGGGACGCATCGCCCAGTTGGAGGCGCTGCTTTCCACCGCCCAGGTGATCGACGTGTCGCGGCTCAATCCCGGCAGCAAGGTGGTGTTCGGCGCCGTGGTGGACCTGGCGGACGAAGACAGCGGCGCCGAGGTGACCTACCAGATCGTGGGTGACCTCGAGGCGGACATCAAGCAGGGCCTGATCGCCGTGTCCTCGCCGATCGCGCGCGCGCTGATCGGCAAGAGCGAGGGCGACAGTTTCGAATTCAATGCGCCGAACGGAGTGAAGCGCTACGAAATCACCGGCGTGCGTTATTCCTGAACCGATGCGAGACTGCCCGTCTTCCTGATCGACTGGCGGCAGCGGTGCCTGCGGCCGAGTGCCTGACTACGGATCGCCCCATGCCAAAGCAGAAGATACTGTTGCTCAGCGTCTCGGCCGGTGCCGGGCATGTCCGCGCCGCCGAGGCCCTGCGCCTCACTGCCGAGGCGGAGTTTCCACAGTTGGAGACCTTGCACCTGGACGCGATGGACTACGTGCCATCCACGTTCCGCAAGGTTTACACCGACTTCTACATCACCCTGGTGAACAGCTATCCCACGCTGTGGGGCATGCTGTACCAGCGCAGTTCCGAAGCCGACCCGGACGGGCCGATGCAGAGGCTGCGGCGTGCCATCGAGCGGCTCGGCACGGGCGATCTGCGCAAGGCGATCGAGGCGTTCGCGCCGGATGCCATCGTCTGCACCCACTTCCTCCCCGCCGAGATCCTGATGCGGGAGATACGGCGTGAACGGATGAACGTGCCGGTTTGGGTGCAAGTCACCGATTTCGACCTGCATGGCATGTGGGTGATTCCGTGCATGACGGGGTACTTTGCCGCCAGCGACGAGATCGCATTTCGCATGCGGGCAAACCGCATTGACGCCGAGCGTGCGCATACCACCGGCATCCCCGTCATGCCGGCGTTCACCGTGCCGCAGGAGAGGCAGGTCTGCGCAGCGCGCTTCGGGCTTGATCCCGGCAGGCGCACGATCATGCTGATGGGCGGCGGCGCCGGCGTGGGCAAGCTCGATGAAGTGGCCGCCGGGCTGATGCGCCTGGAGCATGACTTCCAGCTGCTCGTGCTGGCCGGGCGCAACGAGGCTGCGCTGGCACGGCTCAAGGTCCAGGCCGCGGAACATCCGCAACGGCTTTTCCCGTTCGGCTTCACCAACGAGGTGGCGCAATTGATGGCCTGCACCGACCTGGTGGTCACCAAGCCCGGTGGCCTGACGACGTCCGAATGCCTGGCGATGGGGGTTCCCATGGTGGTGTATGCGCCCATCCCGGGCCAGGAGGAGCGCAATGCCGACTATGTGCTGGAGCAGGGCGCCGCATGGAAGGCGATCGACCAGGTCTCGCTCGAGTACAAGGTGCGCCAGTTGTTGACGGAACCGGACCGGTTGGCAAGGATGCGCGAGTGCGCGAGCCGGCTCGGGCGGCCGCGGGCCGCGCGGCACGTACTCGAAACCGTGCAGGCTGGGCTTGGCCGTGTCGATCGCTCCAGCGCACCAGTGGATGCCTGAGCGTGCGGAGTCCTGGCCACAAGTCCGCTCGCGCCGGAAGCGCGGGGCAGGTCCCGGTCCGTCCGGCGGTCCTGTTGATGACGGTGGGCTGGGTGCTCCTGCTGGCGTTTTTCTTCGCCAACGTCGAGATCCAGGTCGAAGGCGCCGCCGGCTGGGCCGCCAACCTGCCGACCTGGCGCATCGAACACCACTGGCTGCTCGACATCTTCTGGGGCGGCCGACCGATGACCGGTTACCACGCCTGGCTGTTTCCCTGCATGGCGCTGTTCTTCCATTTCCCGCTGATCTTCACCGGCAGCTGGAGCTGGCGGGCAGAGGCGCGCGTGTTCGCCTGCATCATGCTGTTCTGGATCGCCGAGGATTTCCTCTGGTTCGTGCTGAACCCTGCCTACGGCGTGGCGCATTTCGCGCCACGCTACATCCCCTGGCATATCCACTGGTGGGGACCGGCGCCGAGCGATTACTGGGTCTCGCTGTGCTGCTCCGCCATCCTGTTCTGGTTGTCGTGCCGCCACCCGGCGGACCCGCGACGCTGACCGGCGTGCGACGGCACGAGAGCAGGCACAAAAAAGGCCGCCAGGCGGCCTTTTTCATCGACGCGTCCGCGCTGCAATCAGCGTTGACGGGCCTTGAAACGCGGGTTGCTCTTGCAGATCACGAACACCTTGCCGCGACGACGCACGATCTTGCAGTCGCGGTGCCGCGCCTTGGCGGACTTCAACGAGTTAAGCACCTTCACGGCCAGCTCCTGATACCAAACAGAAAAACGCAGCGCGCAAGTATAACCTGCTGAATCGCCTGTCACAAGTCGCTGGATCAGTCGTCGCTCGACGCCTGCACCGTGGCGAGGAATTGCGCAAGCGCCGGCGAGGGATCGCCGACACGGCTGGCCACGGCCAGCAGCAGATGCGCCGCGCGGTCGGCCAGCGGCACGTAGCTGATTCCGGCCAGGTGCACCGCCCGCATCGTCGCCGGTACCAGCGCGAGCCCCAAGCCGGCGGCCACCAGCGCCAGCAGGCCGTTGATCTGCTGGGCCTGCTGCACGATGCGCGGCTGGAAGCCGGCCGCGCCGGCCAGCGTGGCGAGCCGGTCGTGCAAGGTGGCGGCGAGTTCGCGTGGCTGGCTGACGAAGGCCTCGCCGGCCACTTCGCCCATCTGCAGTTCCTCGCGTGAGGCCAGCGCGTGGCTGGAGGGCAGGGCAAGCAACAGGGGCTCGCGGTCCAGCACGTGCAACTGCAGCTGGCGGGCGTCCTGCGGATGGCGGGGCTCGTCGCGCACGAAGCCGACATCGATCTCGTTCGCCAGCAGGGCGGCGAACTGCGGCTCGGTATACATCTCGCACAACTGGATGTTCACCTCCGGTGCCATCCGGCGATGGCGCAGCAGGGCGCGCGGCAGGGCGGGGTGGAACGACACCGACACCGTATAGGCCAGCCGCAACTGGCCGCTGTGGCCGGCCGCGACCGCCGCGGTGCGGCTGCGCGCCAGTTCGGCCTGGGCGAGGATCTGGCGCGCCTGCTCCAGGAAGACCCGGCCGGCCTCGGTCAGCTCCACCTTGCGTTTGCTGCGTTCCAGCAGGGATACGCCAAGATCCCGCTCCAGCGCCTGGATCTGCTGGGACAGCGGTGGCTGGGAGATGTGCAGGCGGATCGCCGCGCGGGTGAAGCTCAACTCCTCGGCGACGGCGATGAAGTAGCGCAGCTGGCGGAAGTCAAACATATATGGTTTCGATATAAATATCGTTCTAAATATATATTAGATACTTGAACGTGTCGCTCATAAAATACGCCTCGTCCCACCATCCACCCCCCTCCCCCGATGGTGGTGACCCTCGCCTCGCAGCGACGCTGAATACCGATACTGGCCACCTCCCCCCCCGGGCCCTATCGATGCGTCGTTTCGCGAGGCGTTTTCTTTGCACGCTCGCCGGACGTCCGGCGAGCGACGCCGTCACCCGTCGGAGATGGCCAGGGCGTACTCAGAGCCGGCAAGCCAGCCGCGTGCCTTGCTCGATCGCGCGCTTCGCATCAAGTTCGGCGGCCACGTCGGCACCACCGATGACGTGCACGCTCATGCCGGTGGCGATCAGCGCCTCGGCAAGCCGGCGATCCGGTTCCTGGCCGCCGCAGATCACCACGTTGTCGACCGGCAGTATCTGCGGCTGGCCATCAACGGTGACGTGCAGGCCCTGGTCGTCGAAGCGCTCGTAGGCGACCTTGCCCAGCATGGTCGCGCGCTTGGCCTTGAGCGTGGCGCGGTGAACCCAGCCGGTGGTCTTGTTGAGCCGGGCGCCGGGACGGCCTTCGCTGCGCTGGAGCAGCCAGAGCCGCCGCAGCGGTGCCTCAGGTTGCGGCGACTGCAGGCCACTCCCTTGCGCATAGCGCGTATCCACGCCCCATTCGCGCGCCCAGCGCGCCACGTCGGTGGTGGGCGATGGCTGGTGTTCGACCAGGAATTCGGCCACGTCGAAGCCGATGCCGCCTGCGCCGATGATCGCCACGCGCGGCCCGACCGGATGGTCGCGCGCGAGCACGTCGAGGTAGCCCAGCACACGCGGGTCGTCGCTGCCCGGAAAACTCACACGGCGCGGCAGTACGCCAGTGGCGACCACCACCTCGTCGTAGCCGGCGGCCTTGAGCGTAGAGGCATCGGCCTCGACGCCCAGCTTCAGTTCGACGCCGGTATCGGCGAGACGGTGGCGGAAATAGCGCAAGGTCTCGTGGAACTCCTCCTTGCCCGGGATCCGCTTGGCGTAGTTGAACTGGCCGCCGATCTCGCCAGCGCGATCGATCAGGGTCACCGCATGGCCGCGCTCGGCCAGCATGGCGGCGCAGGCCATGCCGGCCGGGCCCGCGCCGATCACGGCGATGCGCTTGCGCTGCGGCGCCGGCTCGATCTTCAGCTCGGTTTCGTGGCAGGCGCGCGGATTGACCAGGCAACTGGCACGGCGATTCTGGAACACGTGGTCGAGGCAGGCCTGGTTGCAGGCGATGCAGGTGTTGATGCGCTCGCCGCGGCCGCCCTTCGCCTTGTTCGCCCATTCGGGATCGGCCAGCAGCGGGCGGGCCATCGACACCATGTCCGCGTCGCCGTCGGCCAGCACACGCTCGGCCACCTCGGGCATGTTGATGCGGTTGGTGGCGACCAGCGGGACGGCAACCTCGCCCTTGAGCTTCTTCGTCACCCATGCGAAGCCCGCGCGCGGCACGCTGGTGACGATGGTGGGCACGCGGGCCTCGTGCCAGCCGATGCCGGTGTTGATGAGGCTGGCGCCGGCGGCCTCGATCGCCTTGGCCAGCGCGACGACCTCGCTCCAGTCCTGGCCACCCTCGACCAGGTCCAGCATCGACAGCCGGTAGATGATGATGAAGTCGCGGCCCAGCGCCTCGCGGGTGCGGCGCACGATCTCCACCGGGAAGCGCATGCGCCGCGAGGCATCGCCGCCCCAGGCATCATCGCGGTGGTTGGTGCGCGCGGCGATGAACTGGTTGATCAGGTAGCCTTCCGAACCCATCACCTCGACGCCGTCGTAGCCCGCCTCTCGGGCCAACTGTGCGCAGTGCACGAAGTCGCGGATGGTGCGCTCGACGCCACCCGCGGATAGCGCGCGGGGCGTGAACGGGGTGATCGGCGATTTGATTCGCGAGGGAGCCACCGACAACGGGTGATAGCCGTAACGACCCGCGTGCAGGATCTGCATGCAGATGTGCCCACCTTCGGCGTGTACCGCGTCGGTGAGCTTGCGGTGGCGAGCCACGTGCCAGGGCATCGTGAGGCGGCCGCCGAAGGGCTTCAGCCAGCCCCGGATGCTGGGCGCGATACCGCCTGTGACCATCAACCCCACGCCGCCGCGGGCGCGCTCGGCGAAATAGGCCGCCAGCTTGTCGTAGTCGGCGGCCCTGTCCTCCAGCCCGGTGTGCATCGAGCCCATCAGGATGCGGTTGGGCAGGGTGACGTGACCCAGGTCCAGCGGGGCGAACAGGTGGGGATAGCTCATGGTGCGACCGTGTTCAAACGATCGTATGAATGTGCCTGTTGCCGGGCGCGGACGCAAGCGCCGATTCAGGCCAGCAACTGCTCCACCAGGGCGATGTAGCGGCGCATTGCCGCGTCCTGCGAAACGCCGCGCAGCTGCATCCAGGCCGCGTGCTTGGCGGTGCCCACGAAATCGAAGAACCCGGGCTGCCCGCCGTGCGCGTCGCCCTCCGAGCCCTGCTTGTAGAGCGCGTAGAGCCGAAGCAGGGTGTCGTTGTCGGGGCGCTGGTCCAGCCGCCTGACGGCCTCGGCAGCCTGTTCGAATGCGTGGCGAAGCTCGTTCATGGCGGATCGGCGCTGCGGAATTCCGTCATGTTACGCGATGCCGCACGGGCCGGCGCGATACCATGCGATTCCCTTTGCCCGACAGGATCCGTCATGAGCCGAACCGCGCCCGTTCCCGTGCTGACCATCGACGGCCCCTCGGGTTCGGGCAAGGGCACGATCAGCCGGCGGGTGGCCGAGCACCTGGGCTGGCGGCTGCTCGATTCGGGCGCCCTGTATCGGGCGGTGGGCTATGCAGCAGGGGCGGCGGGGCTGGACCTGTCCGACGCCGAGGCGGTGACCCGTTGCGCACAGGCCACCCGGATCCGCTTCCAGGCCAATGCCGATGGCAGCGACACCCGCATCCTGGTCAACGGCCACGATGCCACCGACGAGCTGCGCACCGAGACTGCCGGTGCGGCGGCCTCGGCGATCGCCTCGATCGCCCCGGTGCGGCAGGCGCTGGTGGAACTGCAACTGGGCTTCCGCAAGGCGCCGGGACTGGTGGCCGACGGGCGCGACATGGGCACGGTGATCTTCCCCGATGCACCGTTCAAGGTGTTCCTCACCGCCAGTGCCGCCGAAAGGGCGAGAAGGCGCTATAAGCAGTTGAAGGAAAAGGGACTCAACGTTACACTAGCGAGTCTCCAGCGCGAGATCGAGGCGCGTGACCACCGCGATGCGTCGCGGACGGTCGCCCCCCTGAAGCCCGCGCCGGAGGCCGTGCTGGTGGATACCACCGGCATGGACATCAATCAGGTAGTCGCAAAAGTTCTCGCCGTCGTGCAGCCCTAGCGGGCGGGCGCGGCGGTTTCCGTTCCCCGGCCATTGATGGCGGGGGATTCAACCACAGGTGACGACGGGCTCCCGCACGGGCGTTCCGAAGGCACCCCAACCGGTGGATCGTTGCCGATACAGACCCTGTCGCAGCCATCCTTTCCCATTCTGGAATCAACATGACCGAAAGTTTTGCCGAACTGTTTGAACAGAGCCAGCAGGCCATCGCCAAGCTGAAGCCCGGCGCCATCGTCACCGGCATCGTGGTGGAGATCCGCAACGACGTCGTCGTGATCAACGCGGGCCTGAAGAGCGAAGGCATCGTCCCGATCGAGCAGTTCAAGGGCGAAGACGGCACCCTCGAAGTGAACGTTGGCGACGCCGTGAAGGTGGCGCTCGAGGCGCTTGAGGACGGCTTCGGTGAAACCAAGCTGTCGCGCGAAAAGGCCAAGCGCTCGATGGTGTGGGACGACCTCGAGGAGGCGTTCGACAAGGAAGAGACCATCAAGGGCATGATCTCCGGCAAGGTCAAGGGCGGCTTCACCGTCGACATCAAGGACGTGCGCGCCTTCCTGCCGGGTTCGCTGGTCGACGTGCGCCCGGTGCGCGAGCCGACCTACCTCGAGGGCAAGGAACTCGAGTTCAAGATCATCAAGCTCGACCGCAAGCGCAACAACGTGGTGGTCAGTCGCCGTGCCGTCGTCGAGACCGAGTTCTCCGCCGAGCGCGAGCAGCTGCTGGAGCGCCTGGTCGAAGGCGCGATCATCAAGGGCGTGGTCAAGAACCTCACCGACTACGGCGCGTTCGTGGACCTGGGCGGCATCGACGGCCTGCTGCACATCACCGACATGGCGTGGAAGCGCGTGCGTCATCCGAGCGAAGTCGTCAACGTCGGCGACGAGCTGGAAGTGCGCGTGCTGAAGTTCGACAAGGAGCGCAACCGCGTTTCGCTGGGCCTGAAGCAGCTGGGCGACGATCCGTGGGTGAACATCTCGCGCCGCTACCCGGTGGGCTCGCGCCTGTTCGGCAAGGTCTCCAACGTCACCGACTACGGCTGCTTCGTCGAGATCGAGCCGGGCGTCGAAGGCCTGGTCCACGTGTCCGAGATGGACTGGACCAACAAGAACGTCAACCCGGCCAAGGTGGTGCAGGTCGGCGACGAGACCGAAGTGATGGTGCTGGACGTGGATGAAGAGCGTCGCCGCATCTCGCTGGGCATCAAGCAGACCCGTTCCAACCCGTGGGAAGCCTTCGCCGCCATGCACAAGAAGGGCGACAAGGTGTCCGGCCAGATCAAGTCGATCACCGACTTCGGCGTGTTCATCGGCCTGGACGGCGGCATCGACGGCCTGGTGCACCTGTCCGACATCTCCTGGCAGATGTCCGGCGAAGACCTCGTGCGCAACTTCAAGAAGGGCGACGAGATCGAGGCCGTGGTGCTGGCGGTGGATCCGGAGCGCGAGCGCATCTCGCTCGGCATCAAGCAGATGGAGCAGGATCCGTTCGGCCAGTTCATGGGCAACCACCCGCGCGGCAGCATCGTCACCGGCACGGTGAAGGAAGTGGACGCCAAGGGTGCGGTGATCGACCTGGGCGAGGGCGTGGAGGGTTACCTGCGCGCCAACGACATCGCCAAGGAGCGCATCGACGACGCCACCCAGCATCTGAAGGTGGGCGACAAGGTCGAGGCCAAGTTCACCGGCATGGACCGCAAGGGCCGCCAGCTCTCGCTGTCGATCCGCGCCAAGGACGAGGAAGACGTGCAGGAAGCGCTGGCCGAGTACTCCTCGGCGGCTGGTGGCACCACCAAGCTCGGCGCGCTGCTCAAGGAACAGCTCAACAAGGCCGAGTAAGCGTTGCGCAACTGGCGCGGGGCGGCATCGCCCCGCGCCACGCAGCGCAGGACACACGTCGCGGACACGGGGACCATGACCAAATCCGAATTGATCGAGGCGCTGGCCAGGCGCCAGACCCACCTTGCGTTCACCGATGTCGAGCTGGCGGTCAAGAGCGTGATCGAGCAGATGAGCCTGGCGCTGGCCCAGGGTGAGCGGATCGAGGTGCGCGGTTTCGGCAGCTTTGCCCTGCATTACCGGCCGCCGCGCATGGGGCGCAACCCCAAGACCGGCGAATCGGTGGCGCTGCCCGGCAAGCACGTGCCGCATTTCAAGCCGGGCAAGGAACTGCGCGAACGCGTCAACCTGCGGCTGGAAGAAGCCGCGGCAACCTGACACTGCATACGGACCGGATGCACCAAGGCAGGCGGCGCAAGCCGATCCTGCCTTTATTGTTGGGTTCATCCCTGGTCGCCAGGATCAAACGGGTAACCATCCATGGCCGCGTTTTTCGTTTCTTTTGCGATCGATCCCTGATCGCGAGAGTCAAGCGGGCGGCCATCCATGGCCGCGCTCTTCATGATTGGTGCTGAATCGCAGCAGCGTGACCTGGTTTGCTTGCTGTGTCGCGCATGGCTGATCGGGTAAAGTCAGCGGATGCGCCTGATCGTGATCCTCATCCTCGTGTTCTTCGTCGCCGCCGGCGTGGTGGTGGGCGCGCTCAACGCCGAACTGGTGGGCTACGACTTCGTCCTTGTCCGCCTGCAACTGCCCAAGGGAGCGGCCTTGCTGGCTGCGCTGGTGCTGGGCTGGTTGCTGGGCGGGCTCAGCGCATGGCTGGGCGTGAGCCTGCGGCAGCGGCGCCTGCAACGGCAGCGCCGCAAGGAGACCGTCAGGAAACCGGTCGACGCATGATGCCCTGGTACGTGCTGCTGCCACTGGCGATCCTCGCCTTCGCGCTGGGCTGGTGGGCTTCCCGCCGCGCCAGCGCGCGGCGATCCGGCGCGGCGGTCAACGAGCTCTCTTCGGACTATTTCCGTGGCCTGAACTATCTGCTCAACGAGGAGCAGGACAAGGCGATCGAGGTGTTCCTGCGCCTGGCCGAGTACAACCGCGACACGGTGGAGACGCATCTCGCGCTGGGCAACCTGTTCCGCCGCCGCGGCGAGGTGGATCGCGCGATCCGCCTGCACCAGCACCTGGTGTCGCGGCCGAACCTGTCCGAACCGATGAAGACCGTGGCCTTGCTGGAACTGGGCGAGGATTACATGCGGGCAGGCCTGCTCGATCGTGCGGAGGCGTTGTTTGCCGACCTGGTGGCGATGAATGCCCATGCGCCCTCGGCGCTGCGCCACCTGATCGCGATCTACCAACACGAGCGTGACTGGAACAAGGCGATCGAGCATGCGCGCCGGTTGGAGGTGATGACCGGTGAGGACGAGGCGCCGATGATCGCGCAGTTCTATTGCGAGCTGGCCGACCGTTCGCGCCAGCACGGCGCCCGGGTCGAGGCGCGCGACTACCTCGAACAGGCTTTCCACTGCCAACCCGATTGCGTGCGCGCCTGGATGCTGACCGGGCGGCTGCAGGCCGAGGAAGGGCAGCATGCCGAGGCGGTGCAGGCCTACGAGGCGGCGATCGGCGCCGACATCGCGTTCGTGCCCGAGATCCTGCCGCCACTCCTGAACAGCTACGCCTGTTCGCAGCAGATGGACCGCGCCGAGCGTTTCCTGCGCGAGCTGCTGGAGCGTTACCACGGCATCTCGCCGGTGCTGGCATTGACCCGGCTGTACCAGCAACGCGACGGCCGGCGGGCGTCGGTGGGTTTCCTCACCGCGCAACTGCGCCAGCGCCCCTCGGTGCGCGGCCTGATGGCATTGATCGATGCCACCATGGACCGGATCGAGGGCGAGGCGCGCGAGAACTTCCTGATACTGCGCGACCTCACCCGGAAGCTGCTGGAAGGGCAGGCGATGTACCGCTGCAGCCGCTGCGGCTTCGGCGCCAAGGCGCACCACTGGCAGTGTCCGAGCTGCAAGAGCTGGAGCACGATCCGTCCCATCCACGGCGTCGCCAACGAGTGACGCCCGTGGCCATCGGATGGTTGCTGCTGTCGTTCGTCATCGCCTGGCTGTCGGCACGCGCGGCGATTGCCTATGCGCATCGCCGCGGGATGCTGGACCGCCCCGGTCAGCGGCGTTCGCACAGCATTCCCACGCCGCGCGGCGGCGGCATCGGCATCGTCATCGCGAGCATCGTCTGCCTGCCTGGCGCGCTGCTTGGTGCGGCAGCGCCCTGGGCTGCCGTGGTGGTGGTCGGCTTGCTGGCGGCCCTGGTGCTGGTGGCGCTGGCCGGCTGGTGGGACGACCACAGCTCCCTGCCGATACTGCCGCGTTTCGGTGCGCAGTCGCTGGCCGTGCTGCTGTTCGCCGCAAGCCTGGGCGTGAACGGCCTGTCATGGTGGTGGCTGCCCGTGCTGCTGCTGGCCGGGGCCTGGAGCATCAACCTGCACAATTTCATGGACGGCATCGATGGCCTGCTCGCCCAGCAGGCGATGTTCGTGGGAGGTGGGCTGGCCTGGCTGGCTTGGGACGCCGGGCAGCCGGGGCTGGCATCTGCGGCCGGCTGTCTAGCCGCGGCCAGCCTCGGCTTCTGGTGCCTGAACCGCCCGCCGGCGCACATCTTCATGGGCGATGTGGGCAGTGGCAGCACGGGGCTGCTGATCTTCGCGTTCACGGCGATGCTGTGGCGGGTTGAGACACGGTTGCTGTGGCCGGCACTGATCCTGTCCTCGGCGTTCGTCGCGGATGCCAGCCTGACCCTGCTGACGCGATTTCTCCGCGGGCGGCGCTGGTACACTGCGCATCGCGAGCATCTGTACCAATGGCTGGTCAGGTGCGGTTTCACGCATGCCGGGGGAGGCGCGATCTACATGACATGGAACTTGCTGCTTGCCGCGCCGCTGGCCTGGTTGGCTTGGAGTCATCCTGGGGCGGGCTGGCTGATTACCATGGGCGCCTATCTGGCCGCGGCCGCCTTCTGGATGCTGCTCAAGCGTCGCTGCCTGCGGCGCCGTCTGCCAAAGGATCCCCATGTCGCTGCGTAGGCTCGTCGGCATCATCCATCCCCGCGTGGCGGTCATGCTGCATGACCTGGCCATGGCCGCGCTGGCCTGGTGGATCGCCAAGCTGCTGCGTTACGCGGTACGGCCGGAAGACGTGATGCACTTCCGCTGGTTCGAGTTCCCCGTGGTGCTGCTGGCGCAGGGGCTGATCTTCCGCTGGACCGGCCTGTACAAGGGTGTCTGGCGTTTCGCCAGCCTGCCGGACCTGTGGAACATCCTGCGCGCCGTGGTGCTCGGTTCGGCGGCGGTATGGCTGCTGCTTTCGATGTTCGACCGGCTGGAGGGTGTGCCTCGCTCGATGCTGCTGCTGTATCCGGCGGTGTTGGCAACGGTGCTTGGTGTGCCGCGGCTGGCCTATCGCTACTGGAAGGACAGTCGCCGCGGCGTGGCCGGGGAGCGTTCGGTGCGCCGCGTGATGATCATCGGCGCGGATCGCGCCGGCGAGGTGTTGTCGCGCGATCTCCATCGCGACGGTGGCTACGCGGTGGTGGGTTTCCTTGACGATCGCCCTGCGCTGCGCGGCGCCAGCATCAACGGGCGTCCGGTGCTGGGCCAGTTCGCGCAGTTGCCGGAGATCGCCCGCGAGGCGGCGGTGGAAATGCTGTTGATCGCGTTGCCGAACGCCAGCGTGAGCGAGATGCGCCGGGTGGTGGCGTTGTGCGATGCCAGCGGCTTGCCGTACCGCACGATTCCACGTCTGGACGACGTGGTGGCCGGCCGCGCACAGCTCAACGAGATCAAGGAAGTGGCGATCGAGGACCTGCTTGGCCGCGACGCGGTGGAGCTGGACTGGACGGCGATCCGCGAGACGATCGGTGGCCGTCGCATGCTGGTGACCGGCGGCGGCGGTTCGATCGGTTCGGAGCTGTGCCGCCAGGTGGCACGGCTGGGCGCGCAATCGCTGGTCGTGGTCGACCACAGCGAATACAACCTCTACCAGATCACCCGCGAGCTGCGCGCAAACTATCCGGAACTGCTGCTCGAGGGCGTGCTGGCCAGCTGCGGCGACAGCGTGCTGATGCGCAAGGTGCTGACCGAGACGCAGCCGCAGGTGGTGTTCCACGCCGCCGCCTACAAGCATGTGCCGATGCTGCAGGGCCAATTGCGCGCCGCCTTCCTCAACAACGTACTGGGCACGCGCACGATGGCCGACCTCTCGCGCGACGCGGGCGTCGAATGCTTCGTGCTGATTTCCACCGACAAGGCGGTCAACCCCACCAGCGTGATGGGGGCGTGCAAGCGCATCGCCGAGATCTGGTGCCAGAACCTCAACGCGCACGCCGACACCCGCTACATCACGGTGCGTTTCGGCAACGTGCTCGATTCGGCCGGTTCGGTGGTGCCGCTGTTCCGCCAGCAGATCCGCGCGGGCGGCCCGGTCACCGTGACCCATCCGGAAATCTCGCGCTACTTCATGACCATCCCCGAGGCCTGCCAGCTGATCCTGCAGGCGGCCAGTCTCGGCAAGGGCGGCGAGATCTTCGCGCTGGACATGGGCGAACCCATGAAGATCCGCGACCTTGCCGAGCAGATGATCCGGCTCGCGGGCAAGAAGCCCGGCAGCGAGATTCCGATCGTCTACACCGGCTTGCGTGCCGGCGAGAAATTGTTCGAGGAACTGTTCCATCCGCTGGAACAGTACAGTGCAACGACGCACGCCAAGATTTTCCTGGCCCAGCACCGCCAGGTGTCGTGGGAGCTGCTGCAGGCGATGATGCACAAGGCGGCCGAGATGGTCGCCACGGACAACGACGAAGAGCTGCGGCGCTGCGTCTCCGGCCTGCTGCCCTCGTTCCGCTGGAGCGAGACGGCGCAGCCGGACAACGTGGTCTCGATTCGCCGTCAGGAAAACACGGGAGAGATGTGAGTGAGCAAGCCGTTGCGCAAGGTGGTGTTCCCGGTCGCAGGTCTGGGCACGCGTTTCCTGCCCGCCACCAAGGTGGTCGCCAAGGAAATGCTGCCGGTGCTGGACAAGCCGCTGATCCAGTACGCGGTGGACGAGGCAGTCGACGCCGGCGCCGACACGCTGATCTTCGTCACCAATCGCTACAAGCACGCCATCGCCGACTACTTCGACAAAGCTTACGAGTTGGAGGCGAAGCTGCAGGAGAAAGGCAAGGATGCGTTGCTTGCGCTGGTGCAGGGCACCTTGCCGAAACACGTGCGCGCGATCTTCGTCACCCAGCCCGAGGCGCTGGGCCTCGGCCATGCCGTGCTGTGCGCCAGGCCGGTGGTGGGCGACGAACCGTTCGGCGTGATGCTGCCCGACGACTTGATCTGGAATGGCGCCGGCAAGGGCGCGCTGCGGCAGATGGCCGAGGTCGGAGAACGGGAAGGCGCCGGCGTGATCGCCGTGGAGGAAGTTCCGCACGAGCAGACCGACAAGTACGGCATCGTCGATGCCGTGCCGGTCGACGAACGCAGCGCGCGCATCCGCCACATGGTG
The DNA here is from genome assembly GCF_040812275.1 of Rhodanobacter geophilus. NCBI lineage: Bacteria > Pseudomonadati > Pseudomonadota > Gammaproteobacteria > Lysobacterales > Rhodanobacteraceae > Rhodanobacter > Rhodanobacter geophilus. Next base: position 308,208 of record NZ_JBFOHL010000002.1, read on the forward strand.
GAGAAGCCCAGCCCTGCCGAGGCGCCGTCCAACCTTGCCGTGGTGGGCCGCTACGTGCTGCCGGGGCGCATCTTCGAACTGCTGGAGCAGACCACCCCGGGTGCGGGTGGCGAGATCCAGCTCACCGATGCGATCGAGGCGCTGCTCAAGGAGCAGGGCAAGGTGCTGGCGTATCGCTTCGAAGGCACTCGCTTCGACTGCGGCAACAAGGCTGGCCTGGTGCGCGCCACCATGCACATGGCGCTGCAGGATCCGACACTGGCGCCGGTGGTGCGCGAGGCTGCTGCCACGCCTTGATGCCGTAGTCGGCCGGGGCACGCCCCAGTCGCGCCGGAATCGTGGCGGCATCCCGTCGTGATCGCGGTGCAAGATGGCCGCAGCGAACCGTGCCTGCCTGGGATGAGGCCGGTGCGGTGATTGGGCTATGCTCGGATGCTTCGCGGTCGCACAGGGGCGAAAGCGCATGAAGCAACCACCGGTTCCGTCGTACTACCGTGCCACGGCCACACCGTATGAGGCGTATGTGCCGCTGCAAGGGCGGCAGGAAACGCGCATCGCCATCGTGGGTGGCGGCTACGCGGGGCTCAACACCGCGCTGGGCCTGGCCGAACGTGGCGTGCGCGACGTGGTGCTGCTGGAGCGAGAACAGATCGGTTTCGGCGCCTCCGGGCGCAACGGCGGCTTCGTGTTCGCCGGCTATTCGCTGGGCGAGCAGGCCCTGCTCTACCAGCTCGGCGAGGCGCGCGCCCGCGCGCTGTTCGGCCTCACCACGGCGGCGGTACGACGCATCCGCGAGCGCGTGGCGAAATACGCCATCGCCTGCGACGCGGTGGACGAAGGCGTGATCTGGGCCAACTGGTTCCGCGATCCCGATGTGCTGCGCAGGCGCCAGCAGCTGCTGGCCGATCATTACGGCACGTACTGGGACTGGCTGCCGTGGGAGGAACTGCGCGAGCGCGTGCGGAGCGATCGCTATTACGACGGCCTGTACGAGCGCAATGCGCTGCACCTGCATCCGCTCAACTACGCGATCGGTCTCGCTGCCGCGGCGAGCGGGCAGGGCGTGCGCATCCACGAAGAGAGCGAAGTGTGGCGTCTGCAGCGCGAAGGTTCGCGCTGGCTGCTCAGCACGCCGCACGGCGAGTTGCTGGCCGAGCAGGTGGTGCTGGCCTGCGGCGGTTATCTCGCCGGCCTGCGCAAGCAAATCGACCGTGCCGTGCTGCCGATCGCCACCTACGTGATGGCCACCGAACCGCTGGGCCACCGTCTCGGCGAATGCCTGCAGACGCGCGCCGCGGTCTACGACAGTCGCTTCGCCTTCGACTACTACCGCCCGTTGCCGGACACGCGGCTGCTCTGGGGTGGCCGCATCTCCATCCGCAACCGCTCGCCGCAGGCGGTGCAGCGCCTGCTCAGGCATGACTTGTCGCGGGTGTTCCCGCAACTCAAGGATGCGAAGATCGACTTCGCATGGTCCGGCCTGATGAGCTATGCGCGTCACCAGATGCCGCAACTCGGCCGCGGCGAGGGCGAGGACGCCGGCCTGTGGTGGGCGCAAGCCTTCGGTGGCCATGGCGTGGCGCCCACCTGCGCGGCAGGCGAACTGCTTGCCGCAGCGATCGCCGAAGGCGACGAAGGTTGGCGCCAGTTCGAGGACTACGGGCTGGCCGGCGCACACAAGCCGTTCGGCCTGCTCGCTGCGCAATGCAGCTACTGGTGGCAACAGGCGCGCGACGGATTCAAGACGAGGCTGGAAGGATGAGCGAAACGAACGTGACGGGCCAAGCGAGCGAGATCGGCTGGGCCGACTTCGAGAAGGTGTTGATCGTTGCCGGCACCGTGACCAGGGTGGAGGCCTTTCCCGAGGCGCGCAAGCCGGCGTGGAAGGTGTGGGCCGACTTCGGCCCCTATGGCGAGAAGAAGACCAGCGCGCAGATCGTGGCGCTGTACAAGGCCGGGGAGCTGGTGGGCCGGCAGATCGTGGGCGTGATCAACTTCGCCGAGAAGCAGATCGGTCCGTTCCGCTCGCAGTTCCTGCTCACCGGCTTCCCCACGCCCGACGGCGTGGTGCTCACCGCGATCGAGCGCCCGGTGCCGAATGGCACGCGGCTGGCCTGAAATGAACGCGCTGCGCCCGGCGCGCATCGAGGACGCCGCGGAGATCGCGCGGCTGGCCGGCGAGCTCGGTTATCCGGTGCAGATGGCGGCGATGGAGGCCCGGCTGCGTGCGATCCTGCCGCTGCCACGGCATCACGTGACGCTGGCGCAGGGCGAGGGTGGCGGTCTGCTCGGCTGGATCGCGGTCGAGCGCCGTCTCACGCTGGAGTCGGGCGAGCGCGTCGAGATCGCGGGCTTGGTGGTGGACGCCGCGGCGCGGGGAACGGGCATCGGTCGCGCACTGGTGACGGATGCCGAACGGTGGGCGCTCGCGCAGGGTTTCGAGGCGATCGGTGTGCGCTCCAACGTGATGCGCGAGGGGTCGCATCCGTTCTACGAGAGCCTTGGGTATGCGCGGGTCAAGACGCAGCATGCGTATGGCAAGCGGCTGAAGTGAGCCGGGTGCCTGCTTCTTTCACCTCTCCCGCCCGGCGAGAGCTTGCCTGACCTGCCGGCGCAGCCGGCCCGCAAGGGCAGGCATCAGGGATGGCGCGGGTTCAGGGCAGTTGAGGGCCCCCGGCTTGCAGCGAACCGGATCGCACCGGTTGCGGTGGCCGCGCCACGCGCAGCCGGCAAGGCCTCACTGCTGATCCAGCCACACCCCCAGGCCCTGCGCGTTCAACTCGATGTCCATCCCCAGCAGCGCGATCAGCGCCGCGCGTCCCTGCATCCAGCCATGCGCAGCGGCGCGCGCGGCATAAAGGTCGGTGAGTGCGCGCACCAGCGCGGCATGGCGATCGGGCTTGTCGCGGGCGGCCTGCGCGATGGCCACCATCGCGTCGATTTGCGCATGCAGGTCATCGGCGAGTTTCGGCACGTTCTCGACGCGCCCGTAGTGGGTGAGATGCATCGCGATCGGGTCCAGCGCGACGAGGCGGCGGATCGATGCGTGCAGGGCTTCGGGGTCGAACTGTACCGGTGAGGTGGTGGGCAGGATGAAGGGGCCGCTCGCGGTGTCGAAGTCGCGGTAGGACAGGCCGAACACGTCGCCGGTGAAGCAGGTGTTGCTGCGCACGTCGTGCACCGTGAGATGGTGCTTCGCGTGGCCGGGCGTGCCGAGGCAGTGCAGGGCACGGCCGGCGAGGTCGACGACATGGCCGTCCGGCGCCTCGACCACGCGTGCGGCGGGCACCGGGCGCAGGCGGCCGTAGGTCGATTCCATCACGTCCTCGCCGTACACCGCGCTGGCGCCGGCCCACAGCTTCGAGGGGTCGATCATGTGCTGTGCGCCGCGCGGGTGCACCACCAGCTTGGCGTTCGGCAGGCGCGCGATCAGCTCGCCCGCGCCGCCGGCATGGTCGAGGTGCACGTGGGTGAGGATCAGCCAGTCCACGTCCGCGGGCGCCAGGCCGGCATCGTCCAGCGCGGCCAGCATGCGCGGCACCGCGTGGTTGGTGCCGCAATCGACGAAGGCGCCACGGCCATGCTCCAGGACGAGGTAGGCGGCATCGAAGCGCGGCCGCACGAAGCCGGTGTCGATGGTGTGGATGCCCTGGGTCGTCATGTCCGGTCCCGCCACGGTGAATGGCGCAGCGTAGCAAACGCACCTGTCGCGCTCCGTTGAACCTTGGTCGAAGCGTGGCGGTTTCACACACCCGGCGAGCGTCCGGGAATGGTGTCAACCTTGCGCAAATTCGTGCGTTAGCAGTAAACCAGTTCATGTGACATCCGTGCCAGCACAGGGGGCGACCCATGCAACGTATCTTCGTCGTCGGTTGCCCGCGCTCCGGTACCACGCTTGTGCAGGCGATGCTGGCGCGGCATCCGGCCGTGCTGACCCTGCCGGAAACGGCGTTTTTCGAGTGCCTGTGCGGAGACCTCAAGTGGCGCTGGGGCGATCGTGACGTCAGGCCGCAACGGCGGCGTCTGCGGCAACGATTGGGATTCGCCCACAAGCGGGCATACAAGGCGCTGGATATGCTGCAGCGCTGCCTGGCGCGCGAAGCAGCGGCGCACCTGCCGCGGCTGCTGCGTACCGCGGGCTGCGTGCGCCGCTTCATCGGCCTGCTCGACGCGCGCGCATACGCCGAAGGACGCACGGCCTGGATCGAAAAGACGCCGTATCACCTGCTCTACATCCCCGAGATCGAACACTATGTGCCGGACGCGCGCTTCATCCACGTGATCCGCCCCGGCGAGGACGTGCTGGCCTCGATCGCGGACGCGAACCTGCGCTACGAAAACAACAACGCCTTCGGCGGCGGCACCGTGCACTGGTCGCGGCGCTGGAACCGTGCTGCGCAGATCCACCGCGAACATGCGCGGCAGCCGCACCACCACTTCGTCTTCCTCGACGACCTGACCAGCGACATGCATCGCGAGTGGCGCCGCCTTTGCGAGTTCCTGCAGATCGATGCCGCGGCCGAACTCGATGCCAGCTGCGACCAGTTGATCGCCGACCTGGACAGCGAGCCGTGGAAGCGCGAAGCGCTCAGCGGCCTGCCGGGCCAGACGCGGGACAAGGCCGAGAGCCTGTTCGGGCCGAAGATGCGGGAGTGGCTGCAGCGGAAGCTGACGCCATACGAGGAACTGCGCCGCTGCTGCAAGGGCGATGAACAGGACACCGGACGCAAGGTCCGCTACCTGTCGCGGTGAAGCGCATGCACGGCCGCGGCAGGCGACCGCGGCTGGCTGGCCACCGGGCCGTCACCCAGCCCGCCGGCTGGGGCAAGCCGTACGAAGCGGTATACGCTACCCCGGCGTGACAGGGGTGATGTGGTATCGCAATGGCGGTGGGTATCCTTCAACGGGAGGGGACGGCATGAACTTCGACAGGAAATACCTGGTGTGGGCGCTCGGCTACCTGGTGGCCGGCATGTGCGTGGGCCTGTACATGGCCGCATCGAAGAACCACGCGCAACGGGTGGCGCACGCGCACATCCTGCTGGTCGGCTTCGCGGTGTCTTTCATCTACGGCATCATCCACCGGTTGTGGCTGGATCGCCCCGGCAAGGTGCTTGCCACGACCCAGTTCGTGCTGCATCAGGCCGCCGCCATCGTGATGTGCGTGGGCCTGCTGCTGCTCTATGGCGGCGTGCTGTCGGAACCTGTGCTCGCGCCAGTCCTTGGTGCAGCCTCGCTGGGGGTGCTGCTGGCGGCCTTGCTGATGATCTGGCTGGTGCGCCAGTCGGGCCGGGCCGAAGCCGCGGCCTGATGCCGGCTTCCGGTTGCCATGCAGTCGGCGCTGCATGGCAACCAGTGACCCGATTCACGACTCCTCCGCGGCCCGGGGTGGAAGCCCCTCATGCGACGAAGCTGCGTGGGGGCGAGGGCGCAGCAGGCCACCACCCAGCAAGGCCGCCAGCGTGGCGAACCATGCGCCGAGCAGGAAGGCGGACTGGTAGCCGCCCACCAGTGCGACGGTCTGCATGTTGCCCGCTGCCAGCAGGTGATCGCTGCGCGCCGCGGCGACGCTGGCCAGCACCGCCAGGCCCAGCGCACCGCCCATCATGAAGGCGGTGTTGACGATGCCCGAGGCCAGGCCGGATTCCCCGGGCGGCACATCGCCCATCGCTGCCAGCAGCACCGGGTTGAATGCGATGCCGGCGCCCAGGCCGAGCAGCAGCATGCCGGGCAGCACGTCCGCCACGAAATGGCCGTTCACCGGCGCCCGCGCGAACAGCGCCAGCCCCAGCGCGGCCAGCAGCAGCCCGGCCGCCAGCGGCACGCGGATGCCGAAGCGCATCACCATCCTCGCCGACAGGCCCAGCGAGAACGCCGCCATGATGAGATTGGCCGGCAGGAAGGCCAGCCCCACCTGCAGCGGGCGGTAGCCCAGCACCAGTTGCAGGTACAGCGCTGACAGGAAGAACCACGCGAACATCGCCGCCGCCCACAGCACGCCGGTGACATTGGCCACGGCGAGGTTGCGCAGGCGGAACAGGCCCAGCGGCACCAGCGGTGCGCGCACCCGCGCCTCCAGGGCAAGGAAGATCGCGAACATCGCCGCCGCCACGCCAAGCAGTCCCAGCGTGCGCGCCGACAGCCAGCCCGCCGCGTTGCCGTTCACCACCGCGTACACCGCCAAGAGCAGTGCGGCCGTGACGCTGACCGCGCCGGCCACGTCGAGGTGCCGATGTGCCAGCGTCACGCGCAATGCCGGCAGCAGGCGCAGCGAGAGCAGCAGCACCGCCGCGCCGATCGGCAGGTTGATCAGGAACACCCAGTGCCAGTTCAGTGCGCCAGTGAGCGCGCCGCCGAGCAGGGCGCCGAGGCTGCCGCCGCCGGAGCAGACGAAGCCGTACACGCCCATCGCCTTGGCGCGGTCGCCGGGCGTGGTGAACAGGTTCATGATCAGCGACAGCGCCACCGCGGTGACCACCGCGCCACCCAGTCCCTGCACGCCGCGTGCCACCACCAGCATCGTCTGCGTGGCGGACAGCCCGCAGGCCAGCGAGGCCAGGGTGAACAGCGCAATGCCCAGCAGGAACAGCCGCCGGTGGCCGTACAGATCACCCAGTCGGCCCCCCAGCAGCAGGAAGCCGCCGAAGGTGAGCATGTAGGCGTTCACCACCCAGGCCAGGCCGGTTCCGGTGAAGTGCAGGTCGGCACGGATGGAAGGCAGCGCCACGTTCACCACCGTGGTGTCCAGCACGATCATCAGCACGCCGAGGCAGAGCACGGCGAGCGCCAGCCAGCGGCGGTCGTGTGGCACGGATGCGGCAGCGGAAACGTTCAAGGCTGGTCTCCGCAGCAGGAGGCGGTCGCCGGGATGGGGGCGGCCGCGTCATCATAACGGTCGTGCAGGCGCTGCCATCCCATGCCCTTGCCGTCGAGATCGGGCATGCCGTCCCAGCCCTCGCCGCGTCCGGACGGCGTGAGGTCGAGGTAGTGATAGGTGGTCAGCAGCATGTCCAGCCCGCGGGCATAGCTGGAATAGCTGTGGAAGACGCGCTCGCCATCGCGCAGGAACACGCTGATGCCGGGCAGCTCGCCCGCGAGGTTGCCGTGCTCGCCGCGCGCGAGCATCTCGGCCTTGTCGCGGTAGTTGTATTCCAGCGGCGCCACGGACTCGTCCTGGGTGACGTGGAAGTCGTGGTTGAAGTCGCTGCCCCAGGAGGAATACCACGGCAGCTTCCAGCCCATGCGCGCCTGGAAGCGCTGCAGCTCCGCCAGCGGCGCGCGCGAGACCAGCGCTAGCGTGGTGTCGCGCGCGTGCAGGTGCGCGAGGTGGCCGATGTTGTCCACCAGGAAGGAGCAGCCGTGGCAGCCTTCGCCGCGGTCGCGGTGGAACATGAAGTGGTACACGATCAACTGGCGCCTGCCCTCGAACAGGCCGAGCAAGGTGGCTTCGCCATCCGGCGTGTCGAACAGGTAGGGCTTTTCCACCGGCACCATCGGCAGGGCGCGGCGTTGCGCGTTCAGCCGGTCCAGCATGAGGGTGGCGGCCTTCTCGGCGGCCAGCAGTTCCTTGCGGGCGGTCAGCCAGGTCTCGCGGCTGGCAATGGCGGGGAGTGTCGGCATCGGGCGTCTCCAGGCTTGGGGTTCCTGAAGACGACGAGCGGGGCAGGCCGGTATCGACAATGCCCCGCCAACACCCGGTTGCCATCACGGCAGGGGGGCGAAGCTTCAGGCGGCCACGTCCACCAGCACCAGCTCGGCATCCTCCAGCGCGGTGACGCGCAGCGTGGGCTCGTCGCGGATCGCCGCGCCGTCGCGGGCTTCCAGCTTCACGCCGTTCAGTTCCACCGAGCCGCGGGCCGGCACCAGGTAGCCGTGGCGACCGGGCGCCATCGCGTATTCCGCCGTCTCGCCGGCCTTCAGCGTGGCACCCAGCACGCGCGCGTCGGTGCGCAAGGGCATGGCGTCGTCGTCGCCGGGGACGCCGCTGGCCAGCGCCACGAAGCGCCCGGCGCGTTCGCCCTTGGGAAACGGCCGCGTGCCCCATGACGGCGGCTGGCCGTGCGCATCGGGGATGATCCAGATCTGGAAGATGCGCGTGGTCTCGTCTTCCATGTTGTATTCGGCATGGGTGATGCCGCTGCCCGCGCTCATCACCTGCACGTCGCCCGCCACGGTGCGGCCCTTGTTGCCAAGGCTGTCCTGGTGGCTGATCGCGCCTTCGCGCACATAGGTGATGATCTCCATGTCCGCGTGCGGATGCGGCGGAAAGCCGGTGTGCGGCGCGATGGTGTCGTCGTTCCACACGCGCAGCGCGCCCCAGCCCATGCGTGCCGGCTCGTGGTAGCCGCCGAACGAGAAATGGTGTTTCGCCTTCAGCCAGCCGTGGTCGGCGCCGCCGAGGCGGTCGAAGGGACGACGTTCGATCATGGGAGATGCTCCATCGAGAGGTCGCCACAGGATGGTGGTCGCCCGGGCCGGGCGAAACCCCCGGCGGACGAACGGATCGTTGCCCCGGACGCACCATTTCGCGGCCCCGCATTCGATGACGTTACCGGTCAGCGCCGCGTGATGGCGCCTTGCCCGCCTGAACGCCCGCTCGGCTGCATGCTGGAAATCGCCGCCGCCTGGCCGCATATTCCACGTTCAACCATCCACAGACGCCGCGGAGGTTTCCATGGCTACCGGTTGGGCCGGCGACGGCGCCGTGCAGGAGCAGATCGACGCGACCGTCGCCGATGCGGTGCGGCGCGCCCGCAGCCAGCTGAAGCGAGGGCCCAGCCTCGTTCGCTGCGAGGAATGCGACGCCCCGATTCCCGAGGCACGTCGCCAGGCCGTGCCCGGCGTGCGCCTGTGCGTGGCCTGCCAGCAGGCACAGGACGCCGAACGCGCCGCGAACCTCTACAACCGGCGCGGCAGCAAGGACAGCCAATTGCGCTGACGGCCGGGAATCAGGCGGACACGGCATGCCGCGCCAGCAACGGCGGCGCGCGTTCATGCACTGCCCAGCCTGCCTGGGCGACACTTCGCCTCTTTGTCCGATACGAGGCGCGTGACATTGCCTGACAGGTTCATTCCCCGCCACGCGGGATATTTGCTGCTGGTGGCCGGCCTGGCGGTGGCGGGCATGGTCATGGCCGTGCCGGCACGTGCCGCGGGCCATCGGTACGACGCGGCACCGGCGCCCCTCTCCGTCCACATCCGCGGCGACCGCATGACGTTGCGTGTGGCCAGGGCGCCGCAGGTCTATCTCGCGGGAACCTTCAACGCCGCGGCCGTGCAGCAGGTGCAGCAGCTGCTGCAGTCGGGCAAGGTATTGCCGGGCGCCGACGTCTACCTGGATTCGTCCGGCGGCGATGTCGCTGCCGGCATGGAACTGGGCAAGCTGTTCCGCGCCGCGCGCCTCAACACCCACCTTGGGACATGGCACACCGGAACGGCACCGGCGTTGCCGGCCACCTGCCTGGATGCCTGCGCCTATGCCTGGCTCGGCGGCGTGTATCGCTGGTCACCCAGCGGCGCCGATCGCATCGGCCTGCATGAGGCATCGCTGCCGGCCACGGACTCCGTCGCGCCCGGCGCGACGGAGTCGAAGGACCCGCGCGGCTACCTGGAGTCGATGGGCGTGCTTCCGGCGGATTTCGCGCAGGTGCTTGCCCCGGCGGTGGGCGGCGTCGTCTGGTGGAAGCTGGAGAAACTGGTGCCCGCGCAGGTGGCCAACAACGGCCGCCTGCCGCTGGTGGCGTCCTACCGGAAGGCTCCCGGCGACGCCCCGCAATTGCTGCTGACCCAGACGGTGCGTGGCCACCAGAACCAGGTCGACCTGCAATGCGCACCCGGCCGTATCACCCTGAGCGCACGCTATGCCGTGGGCGACGAGCGCGCCCCGCTGCTCGCCGCGCGCGCCATGTACGCCTACTTCGTGGTGGGCGAGCAGGCCTGGCAGGCACACCAGGGCGAGCGGCCCCACGCGGAAGGCGAGGCGCTGGTGTTCACGCGCCAGATGCCGTTCGCGCAACTCGCGTCCGTGCTGCAGACGGTGTCGCTGGGCGCGTGGATCGAGATCACCGGCAGCCCGGTGCGGCTGGGCTTCTGGCTCGCGCCGTCGCAGGTCGAAAAACTCACACAACCGTTCTACGCGGATTGCCAGGCGCTGCAGCCGGGCTACGTGCCGCCGAAGGCGCCTGCCGGGCACGCCAAGCCGCCGTTCTGGAAGCGGATCTTCGGTCGCAAGTCGTGAGGGAAAAGCCGCGGGAGTTCCAGGTCAGGCCCGTCCGTCGCGGGTGACGACGATCCGCATATGCGCCAAAACGGCAACGGCGCCGCAGCGATGCGGCGCCGTTGCCGTCTTGCACGATAGGAAACCGGCAGGCTCCCGGATCAGAGTGCCTCGAAGATCCCAGCCGCGCCCATGCCGGTGCCGATGCACATGGTCACCATGCCGTACTTCTGCTTGCGGCGACGCATGCCGTGCACCAGGGTGGCGATGCGCACCGCGCCGGTGGCGCCCAGCGGGTGGCCCAGCGCGATGGCGCCGCCGAGCGGGTTGACCTTGGCGGGGTCGAGCCGGAGGTCGCCCATCACGGCCAGCGCCTGCGCGGCGAAGGCTTCGTTGAGCTCGATCCAGTCCAGCTGGTCCTGGGTGATGCCGGTCTGCCTGAGCGCCTTGGGGATCGCTTCCCTGGGGCCGATGCCCATGATCTCGGGCTTGACGCCGGCGACGGAGAAGCCGACGAAGCGGGCCAGCGGCTGCAGGTTGTATTCCTTGATGGCCTTCTCGCTGGCCAGCAGCACGGCGCCCGCGCCGTCGGACATCTGCGAGGAGTTGCCGGCGGTGACGGTGCCGCCGAACTGGCCGTTGCGGAACACGGTCCTGAGCTTGCCCAGCACTTCGAGCGTGGTGCCCGCGCGCGGGCCTTCGTCGTCGCCGATGGTGCGACCGTCGGTCTTGATGCCGCGGGTGGCGAGGTCGGGGTAGCGATCATCGAGCCGGAACGGGGTGATCTCGTCCTTGAACTCGCCGGCGGCCTGGGCGGCGAGGGCGCGGCGATGGCTTTCCACCGAGAACGCGTCCTGCGCCTCGCGGCTGACCTTCCACTGCTTCGCCACGTTCTCGGCGGTGATGCCCATGCCGTAGGCGATGCCGATGTGCTCGTCGTTGAAGATCGCGGGGTTCATCGCGATCTTGTGGCCCATCATCGGCACCATGCTCATGCTCTCGGTGCCGCCGGCGAGCATCAGGTCGGCCTCGCCCAGGCGGATGCGGTCGGCGGCCATCGCCACGGCCTGCAGGCCGGAGGAGCAGAAGCGGTTGATGGTGACGCCCGGCACGGTGTCGGGCAGGCCGGCCAGCAGCAGGCCGATGCGCGCCACGTTCATGCCTTGCTCGGCCTCGGGCATCGCGCAGCCGACGATGACGTCGGCGATCTCGTGCGGATCGATGCCCGGCGCCTGCGCCAGCACGGCCTTGATGACGTGGGCCAGCATGTCGTCGGGGCGGGTGTTGCGGAATACGCCGCGCGGCGCCTTGCCGACCGGGGTGCGGGTGGCGGCGACGATGTAGGCGTCTTGCACTTGCTTGGTCATGGTGCTTGCTCCGTGGCGTCGCGCATTCAGCAGCGACGCTATTGGTTTTTGATCGTCATTCCGGCGCAGGCCGAAATCCAGTCGCAGCAGTGGTCGCTTCTTGCCACTGGATCCCGGCCTGCGCCGGGATGACGTGCCTGTGGGGTTCGGTCAGTTCCTGAGCGGCTTGCCGGTGGCCATGGTGTGCGCGATGCGGGCCTGGGTCTTTTCGGTCTTGGCCAGTTCCACGAAGTGCCTGCGCTCCAGCTCCAGCAGCCATTCCTCGTCCACCAGCGAGCCGCGCTCCACGTTGCCGCCGCACAGGGTGTCGGCGATGCGGGTGGCGATCGCCACGTCGTGCTCGGAGGCGAAGTAGCCGGCCTGCAGGTTGGCAAGCGAGGCCTTGAAGCTGGCGGTGCCCACGTCGCCGGCGACCGGGATGGCGCGCTGGTACAGCGGCGGCCTCCAGCCGGATTCGGCCAGCGACAGCGCGACCTTCTTCGCCACGTAGAGCAGCTCGTAGGGGTTGAACACCACCACGTCGCTGTCGCGCAGCAGGCCCATGGCCTTTGCCTCGATCGCGCTGGGCGAGACCTTGGCCATGGCGACGGTCTCGAACACCTTCTTCAGCGCCTCGAACGGATCGGCCGGGTTGGCGTGCGCGGCGCGCACGGCCAGCTCGTGCAGGCCGCCGCCGGCGGGCAGCAGGCCCACGCCGGCCTCGACCAGGCCGATGTAGCTTTCCAGCGCGGCCACGGTGCGGGCGGAGTGCATCTGGAATTCGCAACCACCGCCGAGGGCGAGGCCGCGCACGGCGGACACCACCGGCACCAGCGCGTGCTTGATGCGCATGCTGGTGCGCTGGAAGTTGGCGACCATCTTCTCGAAGTCGTCGAACTTGCCGGCCTGCAGCAGGCCCAGCGCGCCCTTGAGGTCCGCGCCGGCGGAGAACGGCTCGCCGGCCTGCCAGATCACCACGGCCCTGAGCTTTTCCTCGGCGATGCCGATGGCGTGCTGGATGCCGTCGAGCACCTGGTCGTTGACCGTGTGCATCTTGGTCTTGAACGAGATGATGCCCACGCCGTCGTCGCCCAGCGTCCACAGGCGGATGCCGTTGTTCTCCCAAACGGTGCCGCCCTGGTCGAACTTCTCGCCCAGGAGGGGATCGGGGAACAGCTGGCGGGCATAGACCGGGTGGCTGGAGCGCGGCTTGTAGCTGTCGGATGCGGCCGACCACGAGCCGTCCTTGCCGTGCACGCCGTCGCGGCCATCCAGCACCCATGCGGGCAGCGGCGCGTTGCTCATCGCCTTGCCGGCGGTGATGTCCTCCTGCACCCACTGCGCCACCTGCTGCCAGCCGGCGGCCTGCCAGGTCTCGAACGGGCCGAGCTTCCAGCCGTAACCCCAGCGGATCGCGAAGTCCACGTCGCGCGCCGTATCCGCGATATCCGCAAGATGATAGGCGGTGTAGTGGAACAGGTCGCGGAAGGTGGCCCACAGGAACTGCGCCTGCTTGTCCTGCGAGGCGCGCAGCTTGGCGAACTTCTCGGCCGGGTTCTTGATGGCGAGGATCGCGGCGACTTCGTCGGAAGCCCTCTGCTCGCTCGGGCGGTAATCCTGCTTGGCGACGTCGAGGACGACGATGTCCTTGCCGAGCTTGCGGTAGAAGCCGGCGCCGGTCTTCTGGCCCAGCGCGCCCTTCTCGATGAGCCCGCTCAGCCACACCGGCGCCTTGAAGTAGGCGTGCCACGGATCGTCGGGCAGGGTGTCGGCCATGGTCTTGATGACGTGGGCCATGGTGTCCAGGCCCACCACGTCGGCGGTGCGATAGGTGGCGCTCTTCGGGCGGCCCACGGCCGGGCCGGTGAGCGCGTCGACCACGTCGAAGCCCAGGCCGAACTGCTCGGTGTGGTGCATGGTGGCCAGCATCGAGAACACGCCGATGCGGTTGCCGATGAAGTTCGGGGTGTCGTGCGCGATCACCACGCCCTTGCCCACGGTGGTGACGAGGAAGGCCTCGAGGCCTTCGACCACCCCGGGGTCGGTGAGGCGGGTCGGGATCACTTCGACCAGGTGCATGTAGCGCGGCGGGTTGAAGAAGTGCACGCCGCAGAAGCGGTGGCGCATCTCCTCCGGCAGCGCCCCGGCCAGACCGTTGATCGACAGGCCGGAAGTGTTGGAGGCCAGCACGGCGGTGGGCGAGACGTGCGGGGCGATCTTGCGGTAGAGATCGAGCTTCCAGTCCATCCGTTCGGCGATCGCCTCGATCACCAGGTCGACGTCCTTGAGCTGGTGCATGTCCGTGTCGTAGTTCGCCGGGATGATCGCGCTCGCGAGATCCTTGTCGGCCAGCGGCGCGGGCGAGAGCTTGGCCAGGTTGGCGATGGCCTTCAGCGCGATGCCGCTCTTTGGGCCTTCCTTCGCGGGTAGGTCGAACAGCACGGTCTCGACGCCGGCATTGGTGAGGTGCGCGGCGATCTGTGCGCCCATGACGCCGGCGCCGAGGACCGCGGCCTTGCGGATGCGCAGCGTCGGAGTGGGGGTGGATGGAGCGGTCATCGGGATTCTCCGGTCAGGGACTGCTGGGGAGTACGGAACGAAAAGCCGTTCAAAAGGCGAGCACGCGGTCGTGGCCGCGCGGTGAAATCAGGAGGCATTGAGTCCGGCGGCGGCGAAGCGGACCAGGTGCTGCACGGTCTGCTCGCGGTGGGCGCGTTCGCTGACGCCGCTCTTGCGCTGGATCATGCCGAAGCCGGACATCGCGTGGGTCAGCGCGCCGGTCACCAGGTCGATGCGCCAGTACAGCTCCTCCTTGCTGAGCCGCGGCAGCAGCCGGGCGAACTCGGCGGTGAACTGGCGCATCACGTGGCCGTAGTTCTCGGACAGGAACTTGCGCAGGCCGTCGTCGTGCTCGGCGAAGGCGCGCGCCAGCACGCGCATGAACAGCGAGCCGCCATCGTCGTGCGAAAGCTCCAGGGCAGGGCGGATGAAGGCATCCAGCACGTCCTCCAGCCGGGTGCCGGGCTGGTTGGCCACCTTGGCCAGCGCGGCCAGGCGCTGGGCGTTCAGCGCGTCCAGCCGGCGCCGGAACACTTGCTCGACCAGCTTCTCCTTGGAGCCGAAGTGGTAATTGACCGCGGCGAGGTTGACCCCGGCGGCGCTGGTCAGCTGGCGCAGCGAGGCGCCGTCGAAACCACGCTGGGCGAACAGGGTCTCGGCGGCGCCGAGTATGCGTTCCTTGGTGGAGCCGGTGCGGTTCACGGATCAGGTCTTCCCATCTCGCCACAGGGAGGCGGTTCAAACGATCGTTTGAGCATACGCGGGCGGCTTCGCTGCCGTCAAACCGTGGGGTCGGCGGGGCCGTCACCGGCTTGCGAATGAAGTAGAATCTGTCAAACTTCGCAGGCTAAACCCGCATTCCAAGTCGGTTTTGCTCGATTCGCGGCACGATGCCGACCCATCCACCACCCCGTTTCCCGGAGCACATCCATGGCGCTGGAGCGCACCCTTTCCATCATCAAGCCCGACGCCGTCGCCAAGAACGTGATCGGCGAGATCTACGCCCGTTTCGAAAAGGCCGGCCTCAAGGTCATCGCCGCCAAGCAGAAGCAGCTGTCGCGCGCCGAGGCCGAGGGCTTCTACGCCGTGCACAAGGAGCGCCCGTTCTTCAAGGCGCTGGTGGATTTCATGATCTCCGGTCCGGTGATGATCCAGGTGCTGCAGGGTGAGAACGCCGTGCTCAGGCATCGCGAGCTGATGGGTGCCACCAATCCGAAGGAAGCCGCGCCGGGCACGATCCGCGCCGATTTCGCCGACTCCATCGACGCGAATGCCGTGCATGGTTCCGACGCCGCCGAGACGGCTGCGGTCGAGATCGCGTACTTCTTCGCTGCCACCGAGATCCACTCACGTTGATTCGTGCGTTCGTCCATGGCCGCACGAGTTGAACCAAGGCGTTCATCCATGAACGCGAAAATCAAGAAGCGGCCATCCACGGCCGCACTCTGAAACAAGGACATGAACCAGGTAGCCGCCATTTCATCCGACCCGTCCGGCGCCGCCGGCAAGGTCAACCTGCTCGACTTCGATCGCCAGGGTCTGCGCGATTTCTTCGCGCAGCTCGGCGAGAAGCCGTATCGCGCCGAGCAGGTGATGAAGTGGATCTACCACCACCTGGAATCCGACTTCGCCAACATGACCGACGTGGGCAAGGCGCTGCGCGCCAAGCTCGAGGCGAGCTGCCACGTCGGCCCGCCGCAGACCCTGGTGGACAAGGCCGCGGCCGACGGCACGCACAAATGGCTGCTCGGCATGGACGGCCGCAACGCGGTGGAGGCGGTATACATCCCCGAGCCCACCCGCGGCACGCTGTGCGTGTCCTCGCAGATCGGCTGCGCGCTGAACTGCCAGTTCTGCTCCACCGGCGCACAGGGCTTCAACCGCAACCTCGCCACCGCCGAGATCATCGGCCAGATGTGGGTGGCGGCGAAGCAGCTGGGCAACGTCACCCACCAGAACCGCCGCATCACCAACGTGGTGATGATGGGCATGGGCGAGCCGCTGGCGAACTTCGACAACGTGGTGCGCGCGATGAGCCTGATGCGCGACGACCTGGGCTTCGGCCTGGCGTCCAAGCGCGTCACGCTGTCCACCGCCGGCATGGTGCCGATGATCGACAGGCTGTCGGACGTCATCGACGTGTCCCTGGCGGTGTCGCTGCACGCGGCCAACGACGAGCTGCGCACCGAGCTGGTGCCGCTCAACAAGCGTTACCCGTTGGCCGAGCTGACCGCCGCCTGCCAGCGCTGGATCGCGCGCAAGCCGCGCACCTCGATCACCTTCGAATACACCCTGATGAAGGGCGTGAACGACCAGCCCGAACACGCGAAGCAGCTAATCCGCTTCATGCGCCGCCTGCCGACCTGCAAGGTCAACCTGATCCCGTTCAACCCCTTCCCCGGCACGCGCTTCGAGCGTTCCGACGCCGAGACCATCCGCGCGTTCCAGACCCAGTTGCTCAATGCCGGCATCCTCACCATGCTGCGCCGCACCCGCGGCGACGACATCGACGCGGCCTGCGGCCAGCTGGCCGGCCAGGTGAGCGATCGCACCCGGCGCAGCGCCGAGATTCGCAAACGCGTGGACACAGAGGTGACGCATGCGCTGTAAGCCGCTGCTGATGTTCGGCCTGTCGCTGGCTCTGGCCGGCTGCGTGACGGTGGGGGGCAACAATGGCGGCGACAACAACGGCAGCGGGCAATCCAGCAGCGCCAACATCTCGGCAACCAGCAAGGCCGACCAGCGCCAGGACGCGGCACGCATCCATACCGAGCTGGCCCAGCATTACTTCGCCGAGGGCGACCTGCAGGATGCGCTGGCCAAGCTGCAACTGGCGCTGAAGTTCGACCCGGACTACGCGCCCGCCCATACCGTGATCGCGGTGGTCTACGAAAAGATCAACAACCTCCCCGAAGCCGAGGCCCACTACCGCAAGGCGGTGGCACTGGAACCGACCAAGGGCGGCCCGAACAACAACCTCGGCCAGTTCCTGTGCCGCACCGGCAAGGTGCAGGAATCGATCGGCTACTTCCGCAAGGCGGTGGCCGATCCGTTCTACGCCACTCCCGACGTGGCGCTCACCAATGCCGGCATCTGCCAGTTGCGGATGAACGACACGGCCGGCGCGGAAGCGAGTTTTCGTGACGCAATCGCGCGAAATCCCGTCAACGGCGATGCACTTTTCCATCTTGCCGAAGTACTCTACCGGCAGGGGGATGCGTTTCGTTCTCGGGCTTTCATCCAGCGCTTTGATGCGCTGGGCCAACCCAATGCGGCCGCTCTCAAGCTTGGTTACGATATCGAGTCGCGCTTGGGCAATACGGACGCAGCCCAGACCTATCTCAGGCGTTTGCAGAGCCAGTTCCCGGACTCGGAGCAGGCTCGCGCCCTGAAAACAACCGCCAGCAGTCAATGACCACGATGCAGCCTTCCCATCCCGGCCAGGACGAGGCCGCGCACGATCCGTTCGCCGATCGACCGGATGATGTCATGGAAGGCACCCCCGTCAACCATGCGCATGTCGATCCCGACGTCGCCTTCGGCAGCCGCCTGCGCGCGGCGCGCGAGGCGCGCGGACTGGAACTGGAAACCTGTGCGCACGCACTGAAACTGCCGCTGCGCATCCTGCGCAAGCTGGAACAGGGCGAGTACGCCGGCATCGACTCGCGGGTCTACCTCGCCAGCTACATCGGCAAGTACGCCCAGCATCTGGGCATCGACGAGGTGGCGATCCAGTCCGAGCTGGCGCGCATCCGCCAGGTCGAGCCGCCCCTGGTGGCCACGGGCGGCATCTCGCATTCGCGCTTCCTGCTCGACCGCTACGCAACGGCCGCCACCTATGTGGTGCTGACCCTGGTCTTCGCGGTGCCGACGATCTGGTTCGGCGTGCGCAGCACGCTGGACCGCGACCTCAGCCATCTCACGCCGCTGGATGCCTCGCCGGTGGCGCAGCAGGATGCGCAGGCCAAGGCGCCGGGCAAGCCGGGTGCGCAGCCGGTGGCGCCGGTGGCGAAGGCGCCGGCCCCGCAGTCGGCGCAGGACCAGCCGCTGATGGCCTCGATGACCCCGTTCCCGAACCTCGGCGACGACGGCATGCAGCCGCCCAAGGTTGCGGCACCCGCGGCGGACGCAGCCGGCGGCCACAGCCTCACCTTGAGTCTCAGCGCGGACAGCTGGGTCGAGGTGATCGGACAGGATGGCACGCGGCTGGAGTACGGCCTGCTGCCCGCGGGCACCAGCAAGACCTGGCACAGCGATCAGCCGCTGGACGTGCGCATCGGCAACGTCGTTGGCGCCCAGGTGAGCATCGACGGCCAGCCGGTGGCGCTGGATGGTTTCCGCCATGCCAACGTGGCGCATTTCCGCATGCAGATCGCGGACGGCAAGGCGGCTGCAGCCAGCCTCTGAGCCTGATGCCGCACGCGCGCGCCGCGCCTGCGGATCATCCATTTCGGTTATGCTTGCCCATTCTTCGCCCTTGACCGGGCGAAGGGTGCCGGCAGGCGTTTTCCGCCCTCCTGCACGCGGCGCGCGGCACGCACGTTTTCCACGAACGGTGAAGCATGGCATTTGACGCATACGACGACTACGAACAAAGCGAACGTGTCCAGAAATGGCTGCGCGAGAACGGCCTCTCCATCGCCGTGGGCATCGCGATCGGCCTGGTCGGCATCTTCGGCCTGCAGCAGTGGCGCAGGCACCAGGCGAACAACGAAGCTGCCGCCGCCACCCTGTACCAGCAGGCCCAGGTGGCGCTGGCCAGCGGCAAGCCGACGGCGGCGACCGCCTTCGTCGACGAGCTGATGAAGGACTACGCCAAGTCGCCGTACGCGTTGTTCGCGGTCAGCGACCGTGCAAAGCAACAGGTGCAGGACAAGCAGCTGGACAAGGCCATCGCCTCGTTGCAATGGGCCGAGGCGCATGCCACCGACCCGGTGCTGAAGGCACTGGTGGAACTGCGCATGGCGCGCGTGCAGCTGGCCAAGGGCGACGGCCAGGCCGCGCTGGCCACGCTCGAGGCCATGCCGGTCGGCCAGTACACCGGCCTGAACCAGGAACTCCGCGGCGATGCGCTGGTCAAGCTGGGACGCGCCGACGACGCACGCAAGGCCTACCAGGCAGCGATGGCGGCATTGGGTGAGGACGCGCCGCAGCATGCCGTCCTGCAGATGAAAATCGACGATCTGGCCGTGGCCGGAAAGCAGGGTGCATGAAAGTCGTGGTGAAGAAGAGCGTATGGTTGCTTGCCCTGGGTTCGCTGGTGCTGCTGGCCGGCTGCAATTCGTTCAAGAAGAAGAATCTCGAGCCGCCGACTCCGCTGGAAAAGCATTTCACGCCCACGGTGCAGGTCAGCAAGGCCTGGACCGCGCGCATAGGTGACGGTGCCGGCATCAGCGGCGTGCACCTGCGCCCGACCGTGGTGGACGGCGTGCTGTATGCCGACAGCACCGACGGCAAGGTCGCCGCGTTCGATGCCGCCAGCGGCAAGAAGCTGTGGGAAAAGACCACCCGCAGCAGCAAGGGCTGGTTTGGCCTGGGCCACAGGAAGGGCGTCGATGCCTCGTATGCCGGCGGCCCGGCCGTGGCTGGCGACCTGCTGGTCGTGGGTACGCTCGATGGCTACGTCCATGCCATGGGCGCGAAGGACGGCAGCCCGCGCTGGGACGCCGAACTGGATTCCGAAGTGATCGCCGCGCCGGCGATCAGCGGTGACCTGGTGGTCGTGCGTGCCCAGGACGGCCGCGTGTACGGTCTCGATGCCGCCACCGGCAAGCGCCGCTGGGTCTACGACCAAGGCAATGTGCCGGCGCTCAGCCTGCGCGGCAACAGCGCGCCGCTGGCCGCGAACGGCGTGGTGTTCATCGGCAGCGATGACGGCAAGCTGGTCGCGCTGCGCGAGGACAACGGTGAAAAGCTGTGGGAGCAGCGGCTCGCCAGCGGCGAAGGGCGTACCGACATCGAACGCCTCAACGATGCCGACGGCGCGATCCTGCTCGATGGCAGCACGCTGTACGGCGCCGCCTACCACGGCAACCTCACTGCGATCGACGGTCCCAGCGGTCGTCCGCTGTGGAGCCGTGCGTTCTCCACCTACACCTCGCTCGCGCTTGGCGGCAATGCCATCTACGGCGTCAACGACCAGGGCGAAGTGTGGGCGTTCGACCGCAGCGGCGGCGCGGACATGTGGAAGAACGACAAGCTGAAGTACCGCTGGCTCACCGGTCCGGCGGTGCAGGGCAACTACGTGGTGGTGGCCGACGCCTACGGTTACGTGCACTGGCTGCAGGCCGGCGACGGCGCATTGGCCGCGCGCGTGCGCCTGTCGAAAAAGGCGATCGAGGCCCAGCCGCTGGTGGCGGGCGACACCGTGTACGTCGAGGACGTGAAGGGCCACATCGGCGCCTACCGCCTCGCCGCGCACTGATCGCCGGGAACCATGCCCCCTCATGCTGCCCGTCGTCGCCCTGGTCGGTCGCCCCAACGTCGGTAAATCGACCCTGTTCAACGCGCTGACGCGCAGCCGCGACGCCCTGGTGGCCGACCTGCCGGGCGTCACCCGCGATCGCCATTACGGTGTCTGCCATCTCGTCGAACAGCGGCCGTTCGTGGTGGTCGATACCGGCGGCCTCTCCGGCGTGGACGAAGGCCTTGATGCGCTCACCGCGCAACAGGTGCGCCTCGCCATCGACGAGGCGCAGGCGCTGGTGTTCGTGCTGGACGCGCGCGACGGCCTGCTGCCGCAGGACCGCGCCATCCTCGACGAGCTGCGCCGCAGCGGCAAGCCCATCATCGCCGCGGTCAACAAGACCGACGGCCTCGACGAGCAGGCCGCGCTGGCCGAGTTCGCCGCCTTCGGCATCGCCGCCACATTGCCGTTGTCCGCCGCGCACAACCGCGGCACCGACCGCCTGCTTGCCGCGCTGCAGCCGCTGTTGCCGGAAGACACGCACGAGGAACTCGCGCCCGACGAGAACGACAGCATCCGCGTCGCCATCGTCGGCCGGCCGAACGCGGGCAAGTCCACCCTGGTCAACCGCCTGCTCGGCGAGGACCGGCTGATCGTCTCCGCCGTGGCCGGCACCACCCGCGACCCGATCCGCGTGCCGCTGGAGCGCGACGGCCGCAAGTACACCCTGATCGACACCGCCGGCGTGCGCCGCCGCGCGCGCGTCGAGGAGGCGGTGGAGAAATTCAGCGTCATCAAGACCCTGCAGTCGATGGCCGCCGCGCAAGTGGTGGTGCTGATGATCGATGCGCGCGAGAACCTCGCCGACCAGGACCTCACCCTGATCGGCCATGCGCTGGAGGAGGGCAGGGCGCTGGTGATCGCGGTCAACAAGTGGGACGGCCTGGACGCCTACCAGCGCGAGCAGTGCCAGCGCGCGCTCGAGCGCCGGCTGCAGTTCGTGGACTGGGCGAAGAACGTGTTCATTTCCGCGCTGCACGGCTCCGGCCTGCGCGAGCTGATGCGCGCGGTGGTGCGCGCGCATGCCGCCGCCACCAGGGAGCTCGGTTCCTCCGACCTCACCCGCACGCTGGAAAAGGCCTACGAGAGCTACCAGCCGCCGCTGGTGCGCGGTCATGCGCCCAAGCTGCGCTTCGCCCATCCCGGCGGCAGCAACCCGCCCACCGTCGTGATCCACGGCAGCCGCACCAGGCACATCGCGCCGGCCTACCAGCGCTACCTCGAGAATTTCTTCCGCAAGCGCTACAAGCTGGAAGGCACGCCGATCCGCATCGTGTTCCGCGAGGGCGAGAACCCCTACGCCGACAAGAAGAACGTGCTCACCGAGGCACAGCAGCGCAAGCGCCAGCGCATGATCCGCGAGATGAAGAAGCGCAAGCGCTGAACGTCGACCGCATCCGTGCCGCCGGGTCTAAACTGGCGCGATGAACGATCCCCTGAATCGCGAAAGCTGGCTGGATTCGCTGCGCTCCAGCGTCCCGGAAATCCCCCCCGCCGAAGCACTGGCGCGCCAGGCGCAGGGCGCGCTGCTGGTCGACGTGCGCGAGGAGGGCGAACGCGCCGCCGGCATGCCGGCCGGCGCGCTGGGGCTTTCGCGGGGCTTCCTCGAATTGCGCATCGAGCAGGCCGAGCCGGATCGCGCGCGGCCGTTGCTCGTGCTGTGCGGCAGCGGCATGCGTTCGCTGCTCGCGGCCGAATCGCTGCAACGCATGGGTTACCGCGAAGTCGCCTCGGTGGCCGGCGGTTTCGGGCGCTGGAAGAGCGAAGGCCTCCCGGTGAGCGCCGCGGCGCTGGACGCGGACGCCGCGGAACGCTACGCGCGCCAGCTGCGCCTGCCGCAGGTGGGCGAGGCGGGACAGGCGAAGCTGGCGGCGGCGAAGATCGTGCTGCTCGGCGCCGGCGGCCTCGGGGCGCCCGCGGCGCTGTATCTCGCCGCGGCCGGCGTGGGCCAGCTCACCCTGATCGACGACGACCGCGTGGAGCGTTCCAACCTGCATCGCCAGGTGATCCACGCCGACGCACGCGTCGGCATGGCCAAGACCGAGTCGGCGCGCCTCGCGCTGAACGCGCTGAATCCACGCGTGCGCATCGAGACGCGCGAGGAACGCCTGCGCGCCGACAACGTGGAGCGGCTGCTCGGCGGCCACGACCTGGTGATCGACGGCGCAGACAATTTCCCCGCGCGCTACCTGCTCGCCGCGGCGACGCGGCGCCTGCGCCTGCCGATGGTCTACGGTGCGGTGGAACGCTTCACCGGCCTGGTCAGTGTGTTCGACCCGCGCAACGACGACGCGCCGTGCTACCGCTGCCTGTTCCCCGAGCCGCCCTCGGCCGCCGAGGCGCCGAACTGCAGCGAGGCCGGCGTGCTCGGCGTGCTGCCCGGCATCGTGGGCCTGCTGCAGGCCACCGAGGCGCTGAAGCTGATCCTGGGCCTCGGCCAGCCGCTGGTCGGGCGGCTGCTGTCCTTCGATGCGCTGGGCATGCATTTCCGCGAGGCGCGCCTGCCGCGCGACCCGGCCTGCCCGGGTTGCGGCGCGGCCGCACGCTTCGCCGGCTACGAGGACATCGCCGCGCTGTGCGCGGCGGCCGGCTGATCGAGGTCGGTGGGTACCAGTGCATATACCGCCGCGTCGTGGGCGCGATCCCAGGCCCACAGACGCTGTCGCGCCATTCCCTCGAACGCGGCGCCCAGCTTGACGGCAACGCGACGGCTGGCGCGGTTGTCGGGCAGGGTGACGATCTCGATCCGGATCAGGCCCAGTTCGCCGAATCCGAAACGCGCCACCAGCCTTGCGGCTGCGGCGGCGACACCCTGGCCCTGGCGCGAGGCGCGCACCCAGTAGCCCAGGTTGGCGCTTCGATGCATGGCGTTGAACTGGTTGAGCCCGCAGCCGCCCAGCAGTCCGCCGCTGGCGGCGTCGCGCACGGCAAACGCGAACTGCTGGCCGGTGCGCCAGTCGTCGCGGCACTGCGCCGCCCAGGCCTCGGCGCGTTGCAGCCCGTAGTCCGCGTTGCACCACGGCAGCCAGCGCCCCACGCTGGCCACCGACTCGCGCACCGCGTCATGCAGTTCGGTGGCATCCGCACTGCGCCACGGCCGCAACAGCAGGCGGCCATCGGCGAGCACAGGCGTGACGTGGGCGGTGGCTTCGATCATGGCGCGTTTGTGCACTGCGGTTGGAGCTTGGATAATGGCGCGTCTTTCGGCCTGGCACCAACATGAGCGCACGCATCCTCGACGGCAAACGCATCGCGCAGGAACTGCTGGAGCGGATCGGTCGGCGCGTCGCCGAGCGCAAGGCGCAGGGCCAGCCCGCGCCCGGCCTGGCGGTGGTGCTGGTGGGCGACGACGCGGCCTCCTCGGTGTACGTGCGCAACAAGCGCAAGGCCTGCCACCAGGTCGGCTTCCGCTCCTTCGATTTCGACCTGCCGGCGAGCACCACGCAGGACGAATTGTTCGCGTTGATCGACCGGCTCAACGCCGATCCGGCGGTGCACGGCATCCTGGTGCAATCGCCGTTGCCGGGACACATCGACGAGGATGCGCTGGTCGACCGCATCGATCCGGGCAAGGACGTGGACGGCTTCCAGGCGGTGAACGTGGGCCGCCTCGCGCTGCGCCGCTTCGGCCTGCGCCCGTGCACGCCGAAGGGCGTGATGACCCTGCTCGGCCACACCGACCGCCCGGTGCGTGGCCAGCACGCGGTGGTCGTCGGCGTGTCCAACCACGTCGGCCGGCCGCTGGCGCTGGAGCTGCTGATCGCCGGCTGCACCACCACCTGCTGCCACAAGTTCACCCGCGACCTGGAAGGCCACGTGCGCCAGGCCGACATCGTGATCGTCGCGGTGGGCCGGCCGGGGCTGGTGAAGGGCGAATGGATCAAGC
Source organism: Rhodanobacter geophilus (assembly GCF_040812275.1). Classification (NCBI taxonomy): domain Bacteria; kingdom Pseudomonadati; phylum Pseudomonadota; class Gammaproteobacteria; order Lysobacterales; family Rhodanobacteraceae; genus Rhodanobacter; species Rhodanobacter geophilus. Next base: position 332,681 of record NZ_JBFOHL010000002.1, read on the forward strand.
CCGGCGCGGTGGTGGTCGACGTGGGCATCAACCGGCTCGACGACGGCCGCCTCGTCGGCGACGTGGAATTCGCGCCGGCCGCCGAGCGCGCCAGCTGGATCACGCCGGTACCCGGCGGCGTGGGTCCGATGACCGTGGCCACGCTGATGGAGAACACGCTGGAAGCGGCCGAGGCCCGCTGAAGCTCAGCGACTGCTCTGGCGACATGCTGCACTGCCGCGTATAATCCTCTCTTTGCCGCGGGGCATACCATGCGCATTCTCGCCGAGGCTCTCACCTACGACGACGTCTACCTCGTTCCGGGCCATTCCACCGTGCTGCCGCGCGACGTGGACACTTCCACCCGGTTCACCCTCGGCCTGCGCCTGAACATCCCCATCGTCTCCGCCGCGATGGATACCGTGACCGAAGCGCGCCTCGCCATCACCATGGCGCAGCAGGGCGGCATCGGCATCATCCACAAGAACATGACGCTCGAACAGCAGGCCGCCGAAGTGCGCCTGGTGAAGAAGTTCGAGGCCGGCGTGATCCGCAACCCATTCAGCGTCAGCCCGGACACCTCGATCAGCGAGGTGCTCAAGCTCACCCGCGCGCACAACATCTCCGGCGTGCCGGTGGTGGAGGGCGAGAAGCTGGTCGGCATCGTCACCAGCCGCGACATGCGCTTCGAGCGCAAGCCCGACGATCCGGTGCGCAACATCATGACCCGGCAGGAACGGCTGGTGACGGTGAAGGAAGGCGCCAGCCAGGACGAGGTGCTGCAGCTGCTGCACAAGCACCGCATCGAGAAGGTGCTGGTGGTCAACGACGACTTCCAGCTGCGCGGCCTGATCACCGTGAAGGACATCCAGAAGGCGCGCGACAACCCGAACTCGGTCAAGGACCGCAACGAGGCGCTGCTGGTCGGCGCCGCCGTGGGCGTGGGCGGCGACACCGAGCGCCGCGTGGAAGCGCTGGTCGCGGCCGGCGTGGACGTGCTGGTGGTGGACACCGCGCACGGCCATTCGCAGGGCGTGATCGACCGCGTGGCCTGGGTGAAGAAGAACTTCCCGCAGGTGCAGGTGGTGGCCGGCAACATCGTCACCGGCGACGCCGCGCTGATGCTGCGCGACGCCGGCGCCGACGCGGTGAAGGTGGGCGTGGGCCCCGGCTCGATCTGCACCACCCGCGTGGTGGCCGGCGTAGGCGTGCCGCAGATCACCGCGATCGACATGGTGGCCACGGCATTGAAGGATTCCATTCCGCTGATCGCCGACGGCGGCATCCGCTATTCCGGCGACATCCCGAAGGCGCTGGCCGCGGGTGCGTCCTCGGTGATGCTCGGTTCGATGTTCGCCGGCACCGAGGAGTCCCCTGGCGAGGTGGAGCTGTTCCAGGGCCGCTCGTACAAGAGCTACCGCGGCATGGGCTCGATCGGCGCGATGCAGCTCGGCTCCAAGGACCGCTACTTCCAGGACAACGAGGCCGACGCCGACAAGCTGGTGCCCGAGGGCATCGAAGGCCGCGTGCCGTACCGCGGTTCGCTGCGCAACATCATCCACCAGCTGATCGGCGGCCTGCGCGCCTCGATGGGCTATCTCGGCGCGGCCACCATCGACGACGTGCGCAACAAGGCGCAGTTCGTCAAGGTGACCTCGGCCGGCGTCACCGAGGCGCACCCGCACGACATCCAGATCACCAAGGAAGCGCCGAACTACCGGCTCAATTCCTGACGAATGCGGGAGCGCCTGCGCTCCCGCTCGTCATCCCGGCGCAGGCCGGAATCCAGTTGCCAAATGTTCCGGTTGTCGCGGATACGTTCCGGGTGACGCCTGGCGCGACCGGGCAAACCATTCACCCCATCGTTACCGGATTCCGGCCTGCGCCGGAATGACGACAAAAGACTCCAGCCTTCCTGCCCGCCGCCCATGACCGCCAACATCCATTCCGACAAGATCCTCATCCTCGACTTCGGCGCGCAGTACACGCAGCTGATCGCACGCCGCGTGCGCGAGCTGGGCGTGTACTGCGAGATCTGGGCGTGGGATCACGACCCGGCGGAGATCGCCGCATTCGGCGCCAGGGGCATCATCCTCTCGGGTGGCCCGGAATCCACCACGCTGCCGGGCGCGCCGAAGGCGCCGCAGGAAGTGTTCGACTCGGGCCTGCCGATCCTCGGCATCTGCTACGGCATGCAGACCCTGGCCGCGCAGCTGGGCGGCGCCACGGAAGCGGCGGACCAGCGCGAGTTCGGCCATGCCGAGGTCGACATCGTGGCGAACAGCCGCCTGTTCGACGGCCTGAGCGACCACGCCGGCGTGCACCGCCTGGATGTCTGGATGAGCCATGGCGACCACGTCAGCCAGGCGCCGCCGGGCTTCGCCATCACCGGCTCGACCGATCGCATCCCGGTCGCGGTGATGGAGAACGAGGGCAAGCGCTGGTACGGCGTGCAGTTCCATCCCGAAGTGACGCACACCAGGCAGGGCAGTGCGCTGCTCAAGCGTTTCGTCACCGGGATCTGCGGCTGTGCCACGCTGTGGACGGCGGCCAACATCATCGGGGACCAGATCGCCCGCGTGCGCGGGCAGGTCGGCGACGACGAGGTGATCCTCGGCCTCTCCGGCGGCGTGGATTCCTCGGTGGTCGCCGCGCTGCTGCACCGGGCGATCGGCGACAAGCTCACCTGCGTGTTCGTCGACACCGGGCTGCTGCGCTGGCAGGAAGGCGACCAGGTGATGGCCACGATGGCCGAGCACATGGGCGTCAAGGTGATCCGCGTCAATGCCGCCGCGCGCTATTTCAAGGCGCTGGAAGGCGTTGCCGATCCGGAGGCCAAGCGCAAGATCATCGGCCGACTGTTCGTGGAGATCTTCGACGAGGAATCGCACAAGCTCGTCAACGCCAGGTGGCTGGCCCAGGGCACGATCTACCCCGACGTGATCGAGTCGGCCGGCAGCAAGACCGGCAAGGCCCACGTCATCAAGAGCCACCACAACGTGGGCGGCCTGCCCGAGCACATGAGGCTCAAGCTGGTCGAGCCGCTGCGCGAGCTGTTCAAGGACGAGGTGCGCCGCATCGGCGTGGAGCTCGGCCTGCCGCGCGAGATGGTCTATCGCCACCCGTTCCCCGGCCCCGGCCTGGGCGTGCGCATCCTGGGCGAGGTGAAGCCGGAATACGCCGAACTGCTGGCCCGCGCCGACGCGATCTTCATCGAGGAACTGCGCAAGGCCGACCTGTACGACAAGACCAGCCAGGCCTTCGCCGTGTTCCTGCCGGTGAAGTCGGTGGGTGTGGTCGGCGACGCCCGCGCCTACGAATGGGTGATCGCGCTGCGCGCGGTGGAGACCATCGACTTCATGACCGCGCACTGGGCGCAGCTGCCGTACGATTTCCTCGGCAAGGTCTCCAACCGCATCATCAACGAGCTGCGCGGCGTCTCGCGCGTGGTCTACGACATCAGCGGCAAGCCGCCGGCGACGATCGAGTGGGAGTGAGATGCTTCGCCCGCTGAGTCCGGCCCCGAAAGCCGGCACCGCGCCGGCTTTCGGGTGATCGTTCGACGCTTGCCGCCATGACCGAAGAAACCCGCCAGCCATTCACCGCCGAAGACGAGGCCCACATGCGCCGCGCGCTGCAGCTCGCCGCGCACGCCCGCGACGCCGAGGGCGAGGTGCCGGTGGGCGCGGTGCTGGTGCTGGGCGGCGAGATCGTGGGGCTGGGCTGGAACCGCAACATCACCCTGCACGATCCCACCGCCCACGCCGAGGTGATGGCGCTGCGCGCGGCGGGCGAAAGACTCGCCAACCATCGCGTCGTCGGCGCCACGCTCTACGTCACGCTGGAGCCTTGTTCGATGTGTGCGATGGCGCTGATCCACGCCCGCATCGGCCGCGTGGTCTACGCCGCCGCCGACCCCAAGACCGGGGCCGCCGGCAGCGTGTTCGACACCCTGCTCGACCCGCGCCACAACCACCGCCTCGAAGTGCAGGGCGGCCTGCTGGCCGAGGAATCCTCGGCCATGCTGCGCGAGTTCTTCCGCGCCAGGCGCTGAGCGGTTTCACACCTGCAGGCGGTCGTCCTTGCGCGCCACCAGGCTGTACAGCGCGGGCATCAGGAACACGCCGATCACCAGGCGCGAGATCATGCCGCTGACGATCACCAGCGCGAACGGACGCTGCGAATCGGTGCCCACGCCGGTGGCGACGGCGGCGGGCAGCAGGCCCAGCGCGGCCACCAGCGCGGTCATCACGATCGGCCGCAGGCGCAGCAGGGAAGCCTGCCGGGTCGCTTCGGCGATCCCCATCCCGCCCAGCCGCAGTTCGTTGACGCAGGAGATGTAGACCACCGAGGTCAGCACCGAGACGCCGAACAACACGATGAAGCCGATGCCGGAGGACACCGAGAACGGCGTATCGGTGAGCCACAGCGCGAGGATGGCGCCGACCGGGGAGGTGAGCAGCACGCCCAGCACGGTGATGAACGGGAACTTGAAGTTGCCGTACAGCACGAACAGCAGGCCGAAGATCAGCAGCACCGTGAGCGGCAGGATCACGTTCATCTGCGCGCGCGAGGCGGTGTATTCCTTGTACTCGCCGCCCCAGTCCAGCCGGTAGCCCTGCGGCAGCTTCACCTTCTGCGCCACCTGCCTGATCGCATCGCCCACCGTGCTGGCCAGGTCGCGCCCGCTCACCGAGAACTGCACGCCGATGTAGCGCGAGTTGTCCTCGCGGTAGATGAAGGAGGCGCCATTGCTGACCCGGATGTCGGCGAGCTCCTTCAGCGGCACCTGCTGGCCGCCGGGCGTCAGCACCGGGATGTCGCCGATCGCCTGCGGGTTGTCGCGGTACTGCTGCTGCAGCCGCACCACCAGGTCGAACTGCTTCTCGCCCTGCACGACCTGGGTTGCCACGTCGCCGCCGACCGCGGCCTCGATCACGTTGTTGATGTCGGACACGTTGAGGCCGTAGCGCGTGATGGCGGCCCGGTTGATGGTGATCGCGAGGTTGGGCTGGCCCAACTCGTGCACGAGGGTCACGTCGGTGATGCCGGGCACCTGCTGCATCGCTTCCTTGATCGCCTTGCCCTTGTCCTGCAGCGTCTTCAGGTCGGGGCCGTACACCTTCACCGCCAGCGAGCTCTTCAACCCGGTCTCGGCCTCGTCCACCGCGTCCTCGGCCGGCTGGGTGTAGTTGAAGTCGATGCCCGGGAACACCTCGAGCTTCCGGTTGATCGCATCGATCAGCGCCTGCTTGCTCGCGTACTGGCCGCCCCATTCGGAGTAGGGCTTGAGGCCCACGAAGAACTCCACGTTGAAGAAGCCGGTGGAGTCGGTGCCGTCGTCGGGCCGGCCCAGCTCCGAGGTCACCGTGGTCACCACGGGAAAGGAGCGCAGGATGGCGCGGATCTTCGGCGTGATCTCGGCCGATTCCTTGAACGAGATGGTGTAGGGCATGGTGGCGCGCACCCACAGCGAGCCCTCGTCCAGGTGCGGCATGAACTCGGCGCCGATGCGTGGCAGCAGCAGCATCGAGAGCGCCAGCAGCACTGCCGGCACCGCCGCCGTGCGCCAGCGCGCGGCAAGGCAGCGATCCAGCCAGCGGGTGTAGAGCACCTGCGTCTTCTCGAAGATCGCGTTGCGCCGCTCGCGCACGCCCTTGCGCATGAACAGCGCGCACAGCACCGGCAGCAGGGTGAGCGCGACCAGCAGCGAGCCCACCAGGGCGAAGATCATGGTGTCGGCCATCGGCTTGAACAGCGTGCCGGACGGCCCGGTGAGCACGTAGATCGGCAGGAAGCTGGCCACGATCACCGCCACCGCGTAGACCAGCGGGCGATCCACCTCGGAGGCCGCATTGCGGATCACCTCGCGGATGTCGTATTCGGTGCCGTGCCGCTTCGCCAGTTCGCGGAAGATGTTCTCCACCATGAAGATCGCGCCATCCACCAGGATGCCGAAATCCACCGCGCCGATGGAGAGCAGGTTGGCCGAAGCGCCCTGCAGCTGGATGCAGACGAAGGCGAACAGCAGGGCCAGCGGTATCGTCACCGCCGCGATCAGTCCGGCGCGGATGTCGTACAGGAAGAAGATCAGCACCACCACCACCAGCAGCATGCCCAGCAGCAGGTTGCGCTGCACGACGTGGGTGGTCTGCGCGATCAGGTCGCTGAGGTCGTAGAACGGGTGGATCTTCACGTCCGGCGGCAGCACGTGCTCGTTGAGCTCGCGGGTCTTCGCCTCCACCCGCTGCAGCACGTCCTGGGTCTTCTGCCCGGTGAGCATCAGGATCACGCCTTCCACCGCGTCGTCCTGGCCCATGTAGCCGAATTCACCAAGGCGCGGCGCGATGCCGATCTCGACCTTGCCCACGTCCTTCACCAGCACCGGCGTGCCGTTGTGCACGGCCAGCACGATGTCGCCGATGTCCTCCGGCGTCTTGATGCGGCCGAGGCCGCGCACGTAGAAGAACTGGCCGCCCTGCGTGTAGAAGCCGCCGCCGGCGTTGTCGTTGTTGGCCGCGATCGCCGCTTCGATCTGGCTCACCGACAGGCCCTGCGCCGCGATCTTCGCAGGGTCGAGCAGCACCTGGTATTGCATGTTGCCGCCACCGAACGCGGAGTCGTCGGCGACGCCGGGCACCGAGCGGTACTGGGGCGCGATCACCCAGTCCTCCAGCGTCTTCAGCTCCATCGGCGAGCGGTCGGTGCTCTGCAGCACGTAGCGGTAGATCAGCCCCGATGGCGAGGACAGCGGCGACACCGAGGGCGCCACGCCGCCGGGCAGGGTGATGCCGCCCAGCCGGTTGAACACGCGCTGGCGCGCCCAGTAGTTGTCGGTGCCGTCGTCGAAGGTGAGGGTGACATCGGAGAGGCCGTACAGCGAGATCGAGCGCTTCACCGAGAGTTTCGGGATGCCGTTCATGCCCAGCTCGACCGGCACCGTGATCAGCCGCTCCACTTCCTCGGCGGAGTGGCCAGGCCACTGCGTGATGATCTCCACCATCGGCGGCGAGAGGTCGGGATAGGCATCCATCGGCAGGCGCTTCAGCGCCCAGATGCCGGCGCCGACCAGCAGCGCCGTTAGCAGCACGATCAGCAGGCGCTGTTCGAGCGCGAACGCCACGATGCGGTTGATGAGGGAGGCCGGACGCGCTCCGGGTGGCGGCGTCAGCTCGCTCATTGGGTCTGGATGAAACGCACGAAGATGCCGCCCTCGATCACCACCTTGTCGCCGGCCCTGAGGCCGCTGGCGATCAGGTTGCGGTCGCCCGTGCGCACGCCCAGCGTCACCGGGCGGCGTGCGTAGCTGCCATCCGTCTCCTGTACATAGACGAAGGGCAGGTTCTCGTCGTCGCGCAGGACCGCCGCCACCGGCACCAGCAGGCCGCGTTCCGGCTTGGCGGAACTGATCCGCACGCGCACGTACATCTGCTTCTTCAGCAGGGCGCCCGGATTGTCCACCACCACGCGCGCGGCCACCGAGCGGGTATCGGGGTCGACTTCCGGCGACACGTTGGTCACCTTGCCGGGCAACGCCTTCGAGCCTGCGCCGGTTTCCACCTCGGCGTTGTCGCCGACCTGCACCGCGGCGAGGTCGCTGTCGAACACCTGGGCCATCACCCACACCTTCGACAGGTCGGCCACGGTGAAGCAGGCCGTGCTGCCGGCCTGCAGCAACTGGCCGGGCGTGATCGAGCGCTGCACCACGGTGCCGGCGACCGGCGCGCGGATCACGCCCTGCACGTTATCCACCGGGCGCCCCTGCTCGATCGCCTTCACCACCTGCGGGTCGACGGGCAGGGCGAGCAGCGCCTGCCGTGCCGCGTTGCTGTCGGCTTCGGCGCCGACCGCATCGGACTGCGCCTGCGCGTTCTCGCGCTGCGAGATCGCGTGGTGGGCGTACAGGTCCTTGTCGTTGGCGGCCACCTGTGCCGCCGCGCGCGCGGCCGCGAGCGCCTTGCGATAACCGTCGACGGCGGCGGCGAAGTCGGGTGAGGCCACCGTCGCCAGCGGCTGCCCCTGCTTCACCGATTCGCCCAGGCTCACCAGCACCTTCGTCACCGGGCCGGAGAAGGGCGCCAGCACTGCGGTGGAACGATCCTGGTCATAGTCCACCACGCCGGTGGTGTCGGTCACCGCCTGGTAGGACGAGGGCTCGACCGTGTAGAGCCGGATGCTCTGCTGCTGTGCCTTCGTCAGCGTCACGTTGTGCGGCGTCGTGGCCGCGGACTCGGGCGCAGCCGTATTCGACGAGCAAGCGCCGAGCGCGACGGTCGCGAGCAGGGCCACGAGCGCGGCGCCATGGCGCATGGAGGCAGGGAAGGGCGGGGCAGGCTTGTTCATCATCACTGCTTGTTCAGATCGGGGTGGTGCCACCAGCCGCCACCCAGCGCCTGGTACAGCGCGGCCGTGTCGGCGAATCGGTTGGCCTGGGCCTGCACGAGGGTGATTCGTGCCTGCTGCCAGGTCTGTTCGGCGGTCAGCCACTGCAGGTTGCTGGCGTAGCCGTCCTTGAGTTGGTGCTCGGTGAGGTCCAGCGTCAGCTTCGCGGCCTGCTCGGCTTGCGCCGCGGATTGCAGCGCCTTCGCGTCCTGGTCGAGTGCGGCCAGTGTGTCCGCGACATTCTGGAACGCCGCGAGCACGGTGCTGCGGTACTGCTCGCTGGCCTCGACGTACGCCGCCTTGGCCGCACGCTGCTGGTGCAGCAGGCTGCCGCCCTCGAAGATCGGCGCGGTGATGCCGGCGCCCAGATCCCAGAAACCGGTGCCGCCGGTGAACAGCCTGGAGAATTCCAGTGCCGTGCTGCCGGCGTCGGCGCTCAACGTGATGTTCGGCAGGCGTGCCGCGGTGGCGACGCCGATCTCGGCGCTGGCGGCGTGCAGGTTGGCTTGCGCCTGGCGCACGTCCGGCCGCTGCGCCACCAGGGCCGAAGGCAGGGAGAGCGGCAGGGCCGTGGGCAGTTGCAGGCGGTCCAGCCGGACCTGGTCGCCTGTCGCCTGCGACGGGAAACGGCCTGCCAGCACCGCCAGCTGGTCGCGCTGCTGCAGCAGCTGCTTCTCCAGCGGCGGCAGCGTGGCCCGGGTCTGCGCCAGTTGCGATTCCTGGGCGGCCAGATCGACCCGGCTCGCATAGCCCTTGTCGTACTGGTAGCGCAGGATGTCCAGCATCCTGGTGTTCGCGTCGACCAGTTGCCGCGTGGCGTCGATCTGCGCCTGCAGCGATGCCAGCTGGATCGCCGCCACCGCCACGTTGGAGGCCAGCGTGTTCCAGGTCGCGATCATCTGGAAGCGCGCAGCCTGCTCCTGCGCCTGCAGCGACTCGACCGCGCGCCGGTTGCCGCCGAACACGTCGGGCGTGTAGGAAATCGAGAGCTGCGGCGTGTACAGGTTGTACAGGAAGGCGTTGGATTCGGGGACCGGCGCCAGCGAGCCGGGCTGGCGCTGGCGGCTGGCCGACAGGTTCGCCGACACGCTGGGCAGGAATGCGCCGCGCTGCGCCAGCATGTTCTCGTGCGCCACGCGCAAGGCCGCCTGCGCCGCCTTCAAGTCGTGGTTGTGCTTGAGCGCTGTTTCGATCAAGGCATCGAGCGGCGCGCTGTGGAACAGCGTCCACCAGTCGCCGGGGATGTACGCGCCGGCCTCGAAATGCTGGGCCGAACCGCCCGCCACGTTCGGCGTGGCTGCCGTCGTCTTGACGGGTCGGGGCGCGTAGCCGTCGACCGCAGGCGGGGCCGGCGCCTTGAAATCCGGACCCGCCGCGCAGGCGGCGAGCAGCAGCGGCGCGACCGCAAGTGCGGCGACACGTACGACGAACGAGGTGGACACGCGGGCAAGAGACGAAACAGGCATTGCGGAATCGATTTCCTCGCGGTGCTATCGACGAACGGCTCAACTCACCCGAACCCTGGCGAGAGATTCCCCGCATCATCGACCAGGCTCGGTTCTCGCTGCGGCCGCCGCTGCACGCACATCACGATCGATGCAAGGCGGACTGGCACGCAGCTGCGCTGCGGCCCTCTCCCCCATGCCTCGGGCAGGCACAAGCTGGTGAAGATAGCCCCAGCAGGCGGGGCCGGCAAGAACGGTTTTCTTGCGTCAAGGACGTGCGATCCGGGTGCCGGCTGCCCAGACATCCGCTTCATCGAAGAACCCGCTCCCGGGGAAATCATCGCCGCCGCCGGTCGATCAGGAGTGACGATCCTCTTGCCGTCGGCATCCCTCGGGCCGCGTCTGGCGCAAGGCGCCCGCGGGCCACGTGCCCGGCCACCGCCGCGTCAGCGTACCGGGTCCGTTGCCTGCTCAAGCACGGCGGTCCCGATCGATGGCGTGGCGCCAGCTCTATGGGGCTTTCCGGGGGCCGGCTTGCTTGCCTCCGCCACGGCGTCGTGCGGATGCAGGCTTTCGCGGTGCTCGACGCGAACGTGGAAGTGCGTGAGGGTGTCGTCGCCATCCAGTACGCGCTGGATGCGCCGCGCGGCGTCTTCGCAGAACATCGGGTTGGCGCCGTTGGCGCGCGCGAAGGCCTGTTCGTCCTCGCGCTTCACGGCCGTCTGCACCGGCGTGCCCAGCGCCTGTTCGACGCGGTCGATCAGGGCGACAAGGTTCAGCGGCACGCCAGCGGCGAAGCGCACGGCGAGTCGCGCCACGCTGCGCTGTGCGTGCGGCGTGGCGACGATGCCGCGCTCGCTGCCCAGCCAGTCCAGCACGGCCGCATGCTCCAGCGGTGCGGCCACGTCGAAATCGTGCGCGAACTGCTGCTGTATCAGCTGGCGCGACAGCGCCGCCGAAGCGGGGCAGGTGGAGGAGTAGGTCACTTCCGTGCCCAGCTCCAGGCGGAAGCCGGCGCTGTCCAGGCAGGCGTCGATGGACACCGGATAGGCCCGCCAGCCCGCATGGTCGCTGCGCAGCGCGGCGCGTCGCACGAGCAGGTCGAAACGCAGGCTGGCGCGGGCATGCCGGGCCAGGCCTTGCTGGGAGACGAGGAAGGCGCGCAGCAGGGATTCGAGCAGTGGCGCATCCAGCGGCCGCGCGCCCAGGTATTCGCCGGCCAGCAGGTACAGGCGCGACATGTGGATGCCGCGCCTGTCCGGCTGCGCGAGATCGACGAACACGCCGACCCGGGCGTTGGCGCGCTGCACGTCGCCGTTGCCGGCGTCGAAATGCACCGGCATCTCGATGCCGTCCATGCCCACCCAGTCCAGCACGGCGCCCGGGTGCGAATGGACCTGGGTGGCGACGTCGGGCAGCGGGCCAGCGGCAACGCCGCGGGCCGCGGATGGCGGCCGGCCGCCGGCCTCAGGGCGCGCTTCGCCGCGCGCCACGCAATTGCTCCACCGCCGCGGCGGCGTTCACCTGCAGCACGCCGCCGGAAACCCTGCTGCTGTCCCGCAGCAGGGCGTGGACGCCGCGCGCGTCGAGTTCCGGCGCGAGCGCGAGCAGCAAGGCGATGATGCCGCTCACGTGCGCGGCGGCCATGGACGAGCCGGTCGTGAAATCGTAGCGGCTGTCGGGCTGGGTGGTGAGGATGTCCGTGCCCGGGGCGCTCAGCACGCCGGGCGGGGCTGTCCCGGCGCCGGCCACGCGCACCACGATGACGCCGGGCACGTCGTTGGGGAAGCCACCGGGCTTGCCGTCCGGCGGCATCGCGGCGACCACGATGCGGCCCTGGTCGAGCAGCCGCGTCAGCAGCATGTGCAACAGCGGATCGATCGGGCCGCCGAGGCTCAGGTTGACGACGCGCACCCGGGTGTCGGCAATCGCCGCTAGCGCCTTGGCCAGGGTGAGCGAGTTGCAGCGCGCGGCGGCATCCGCCACCGGCGGATACCAGCAGGCCTTGTAGATGCTGAGCGTGGCCTTGGGGGCGATGCCGACGATGCCCAGGCGGTTGTTGCCGTCGGCGGCGACGATGCCGGCCACTTCGGTGCCGTGGGGGTCGGCGTCGAACGCGTGCTCGTCGTCGTCCACCAGGTTGTGCACGTCGCGTATGCGCCCTTGCAGTTCCGGATGGCGAACGTCCACGCCGGTGTCCACGATGGCAACGTCCACTCCCTGGCCCTGGCTGAGCGCGTGGGCGCTGGCCGCGTCGGTGAGGACGAAACCGCGCTGCAGGTCCACATAGGGGTCGTTGTAGCGGCGGGTGGGCGCGGCCTGCTGCGCATAGACCGAGAAATCCTGCAGCGGCTGCGCGAGTTGCACCCGCGCATCGGCGGCCAGGGCTTTCAGCAGCTCGTCCCGGGTCGTGCCGGGCGGCGGTTCGAGCACGGCGCAGTACAGCCCGAGCGGCTTGATCGGCCAGCCGGCGATTTCGCGCAGGCCGTAGCGCCGCTTCAGCGCGTCCATCACGGACAGCGCGCGCTGCCCGGCGCCGTAGTGCGCGGGCGGTGCATAGCCCAGCAGGCTGGAGCCGGCGTGCGTCGAGGGCGGCTGCAGCGGGTTGGCGACCGCCAGCACGATGTCGCGGTGCGCATCCATCGACGCCACCGTCGCGGCCGGCGCGCCTGCGTTGCCCGGATGTCCATCGCGGGCCATCGTCCGCGGCGCTGGCGCGCCCAGGGCGATGGCCAGCGCGAGGAGTACCAGCGCGCGGCCGCTCATGGCGTGGCGCTGATGGGTTCGGCCAGGCGGATGCCACGGGCGGCACGGAGCCTGGGCAGGATCTGGCCGGTCGTCACCGCCGCATCCGTCGGCACCACCGTGTAGGCGCCGACGCTGTTGGGGCCGTGCACCACTTGCAGGTTCAGTGCGTGCAGCAGGGCGTCCCAGTCGGCCAGGGTCATGCCCGCATCGGGCACCACGCGGATCGCACCGGGCGGCACGGGCAGCGGCGTTTCGCTGAGCGTGCGGTACGGCGGGTTTTCGACGGCAGCCAGCTTGATGCCGAGCACGCCGAGGCCGATCGCCTGGGCGAACACGGCGGCGGCCAGCGCCCGCACCAGCCACACTTTCGCTCGCGGCGGGGCGGGAGCTTGCTGGGGATCGGATGCATCGAGCCGGGACAGCAGGCGCTGCAGTCCGGCTTCCGCGTCGAGCGGCAGGTCAGGCGGCAGTGACAGTGCGAGCCGCAGGCGGCTCTGCTGTGCAAACTCGGCGCGGCACGACTCGCAGCCGGCCAGGTGGTTCTCCAGCCAGGCGGCCTGCTCCTTCGAGGCGCTGCCCTGCAGCACCCAGGGCATCAGTTCCCAGGCGTGCGGACAGTCCATGCCGGGGTTCACGGAGGACCTCATGACACACCCTCCTTGCGGGCGTTCGGGTTGCCGGCCAGGGTGGGCAGCACGTTGCGGAGCTTGACCCGGGCATAGAACAGCCGCGCCTTCACCGTGCCCAGGGGGCACTGCATGATGGCCGCGACATCGTCCAGCGAATGCCCCACGCCGTAGACCAGCTCGATCACCACGCGCTGGTCCGCCGACAGGTGCTCGAGTCCCTTGCCCAGCCAGTCGCGCAATTCGCGGTCTTCGTCCGGATCGCTGGACATGCCGTGCTCGTCCGTCGGCAGGTCGTATTCGACGGGCTCGTCGCCGTGTTGCCGCAACGCCTTGAGCCCGCAGCGGTAGGCGATGCCCATGATCCAGGTGGAAACGCGCGAGTCGCCGCGAAACTCGCCCGCCTTCTGCCAGGTGATCCAGAAGCAGTCATTGACGACCTCTTCGATGACGTCGCCGCGCCGGGTGAGACGGGACAGGAAGCGGCACAGCCGGCCGTGGTAACTGCGATACAACGTCGCCAGCGCGGCGCGGTCGCCCGCCGCCATGCGCTGGAGCAGCATGCGGTCGATGGCATCGGCGTTGGTGTCGGCTTCGTTCATGGGTTGTCAGTTTGGTGCCACACGGACGCGAAAAGGTTGCCTGCGGATCAAAAAGACCACGAAACCGTGGCAACCCACGGCGCCGTGTCCGGGGCGCCCCGCTGCCGGCGCAGCTGCGGGTCGGTCACGATGCGCTCGAGGTCCGCGCGCCAGTTTCCCATGGCCCAGATCAGGCCCGCATGTCCGTAGCGGTAGGAGCCCGAGGGCCCGTGCCCGTAGTAGGAGCCTGCGTACTCGTGGCTGCGGTAGGGCACGGCGGGAGCCTGGGCGATGCCCGCTCCGGCGGAAAGGTAGAAATGCCGTGGCAGCGGCCAGTGGAAATCGAGATCGGCCGCACCCCGCACCCGACGATCCCGCGCGCCCAGCACGCGCAGGGCCGACAGGCCGAAGGTCAGCACGTCGCGATACATCCAGTGGACGCCGGCTTCGGCCCGGTCGAAGGCGCGCGTGCGTGCCGAACCGTAGTAGCGGTAATACAGCAGGCTCGTCTGCATCTGCCAGGCGTCGGACAACGACCCGTAGCGGGAGGCCTGGGCGGAGGCTTCGACAAGTTGGCCCGGCTTGCGCAACTCGGTGCCGGCCGACAGGCCCAGCGACCAGCCGGCCGGCGAGGTCCAGGCGGCGGCTCCCTGCAGGATCGGCGTAGGGGCGGTGATCGGCTGGCCGCGGTCGACCAGTTGCGAACCGAGCGCCACGGTGCCGTTGAAGCCGGTCGACTGGGCGTGCAATCGCCATGGAAGGCAGAGGCCCAACGCCAGCGATGCCAAGCCGAGTACGGATCGATTCATGGGGTGAATGGTCCGCTCCGAGCCGTCTGGATGGTTTCCGGGTGGGCGGAGCCTAGCGCGAATCCGGGACGGCGGCCGTGCCGCGGGCGGCGCCCGTCGTGCCTCGGGAATGCGCCGGTCTGGCGGGGGCTGGGCGGGAGGTGTCGGGTCATTGCGTCGCGATGTAGGTCGACAGCGCCTGGATGTCGGCGTCGTCGAGCGTCTGTGTCACGCCATGCATGATCAGCGCGTTGCTGGTGCCGCTGCGCGCACCGTTCCTGAAATCGTCCAGGGCCTTCGTCACGTAGATGGCGGACAGGCCGTGCAGGCGGGGAAAGCTCGCCCAGGGTGGTGGTGGCGCATCGCTGGGATACACCCGCGGCCCGTGCCCGGTCGGGCCGTGGCAGGCCTGGCAGGGCGGGATGCCACGGGCCGGATCGCCGTCGAGAAAGAGCCGCCCGCCGCGGGAGGCGGCATCGGCATGGCCGTCGGGCTTGGCCGGGAGCGAGGCGTAATACGCGGCCAGGTTGCGCATGTCCGCATCGCTCAGCGCGGCGGCCTGGCCACTCATGACCGGGTTGCCGCGCTGGCCGCCCTTGAAGGTTTCCAGTTGCACGTAGAGATAGGTCGCCGACTGCCCGGCCAGGTTCGGGAAGGTCGGTGCGATGGCCAGCCCCTGCGGCCCGTGACAGGCCGCGCAGACGGTCGCTCTTGCCTGGCCGGCGCGGACGTCGCCGGCAATCGGCAACTGCCGGCGGAGATCAACCCAAGCCGCCGGCTTGCGTGCCGCCGTGCCGTCGGCCGCGACCGACGAAAACGCGGGCATGCACAGCAGGGCGAGCGCCGACAGGTGAAGAAAACGGTGCATGGAAGACATCGCGGCGTTCCCCTCAGAGCTTCACGGTCACGAAGGCGCCCACCAGCAGGACATGCCAGTGCGGCTGCGGCCCGAGCTCGGTGAAGACGCGATTGCCGACGATCAGGTCGGCAGGCGTGTCGAAACCGGCGTAATGCCAGTCGGCGTAATTGCCGAATTCGTATTTCCCGTACAGGGCCAGGCCCAGTTTCCGGGTCAGCGCCAGGTTCAGGCGCGCCGTGAGCGTCTGCATGCGGTAGACGTTGGCGGGGAAGCTGTCGCCGACGTCCGCCTGGGTCAGGATGTCACGGTACACCGTTGAGATCGCCGCCAGGCTGGCGTAGTCGTAGCTGTCGAGCCCGCGCGACCAGGTGTAGTCGTAGTCGAGGTCGAGCCTGACGCGCGGCGAGAAGGCGTGCCTGAAATGCGCGCCGGCATCGACGTCGCGCTCGTTGTCGGTCGCCGTCCAGAAATCGGCATACGGGAAGAACGGACCGCCGAATTGCGCGTCGGCCTGCTGCGGCGAGGAAAAGGTCAGCGCCTCGTTGTCGTTGACGTTGCCCTGCTTGAGCCGGCTCGATGCGATGCCCGCGTACGCGCTCATCGAGGTCGCCGCGTCCGGTTCCCAGTCCCAGGACAGGTCGGCGCCGGTGGTGTCGAAGGACTGCCGCCCGATGTCCGCGCCGTAGCGATCGCGATTGCCGTACAGCGTGGCGGTGAAGGTCGCGGTGGTTCCCAGCGGCATGGTCAGGATCGCCCTGAGCTTGTTCGCCTGGAGGTTGCTCATGTCGTACTTGTACATCTGGGCGACGGTGAACGCGGTATAGCCCACCGCGAGCTGCTGGTACCCCGGCATGGACGGCGAATAGGCGCCGAGGTACGGGTCGGGGTTGTAGGGGCCGCCCGTGCGCTTCTGGTACTCGTAGCTCAGGCGCAGTGTCGCGCTTCCGAGGGCTTTGGTATCCCAGCTCAGCTTGACGTGCTGGTCGTTGATGTAGGTGCGTTCGCGCGGGTGCGGCGTCTGGTGGTCGAGCAGGTAGCTCGCGCCCAGCGTGTTGTCCCGGTCCATCCGGTAGCTGCCGCCCAGTTCCGTCTTGCGGTCGTTGTAGCTGAAGGGGATGCTGGCGATCTGCGCGAAGTTCGACTGGTACAGCGGACTGCCGGGCTGGAACAGCTCGGTGCCGCCGGTGACGACCGGTTCCGCGCCGTTCTCGGGCACGTAGCCGTACTGCCCGGTCAGCGGGTTGTACATGGTGTAGCGCGTCATGTTGTCTTCGTCGCGCTGGCGCAGGTTGAAATGCCAGCTGAGCTTCGCGGTGGGACGGAAATCCACGCGCACGTTGAGCAGGCCGGCATCGATGCGCGCATCGCCGTCCTGCCGCGACAGCGCGGCCGTGGTGTTCCAGTCCGCGCAGGCGATGCCGGTGGTGCCGAGGTACTGTCCGCTCGGGCAATACATCGGGTTGAGCGGTGCCTGCAGCGCCTCGTTCTGCCGCATGCTGCTGTAGGCCGCCGAGACGGAAAACTCGCCACGCCAGAGCTTCAGCGGATGCGAAGCCTCCAGTCGCACGTTGTAGTAGTTGTTGTCCGGCTCCAGCGACCAGGTGCCGCCGGTGACCGCCGAGGTGGCGCCCGGCGACACGGCGAACGGCACGGCATAGTCCAGGCTGCCCTTGTGGTCGCGGAAGAACGAGCCGGCCATGGTGAGGTTGATCAGCCAGCCCGAGGCGCCACCCTTGTTGCGCAGGCCCAGGTTGACGTCGGTGGTGGTGAAATCGACCGGGCGCACCGTCTCGTATTGCCCGCCGTACGTGCCCGGCAGGCTCGGCGTGCCTGCACCGCCCGGCCCCGGGGCGACGAAGAAATAGCTCAGGTACATCGGGCCGCCCCAGTCGCGATCGCCCGTGCGGTTTTCGTTGGTCACGCCGGCGTAGCCGATCCAGTCGCGGGTCAGCGCGCCCTCCCAGCTGATGCCCGTGCTCTGGCGCGTTACCGACAGGGTCCGCCGCGGCCGGTTCGCCTCCGTGGCCTGCACCTGGGCCGGAGTGCTGCCGGTGGCGAGGCCGTTGGGCAGGGTCAGCTCGGTGGAACCCGTGCCGTTCCACAGCGGATAGGCCGTCGTGCTCAGGGTGTGCGGGATGTCCCGGT
Source organism: Rhodanobacter geophilus (assembly GCF_040812275.1). Lineage (NCBI taxonomy): Bacteria > Pseudomonadati > Pseudomonadota > Gammaproteobacteria > Lysobacterales > Rhodanobacteraceae > Rhodanobacter > Rhodanobacter geophilus. The sequence goes on from NZ_JBFOHL010000002.1 coordinate 350,234, forward strand.
AGAACGCCTCGATGTGATAGTCGCCGTAGCGGCCGGTGCGCAGGCGGTAGTACTGGTCCTGGCTGCTGATGCGGCTGCCGCGGAATTCGACGTACTGGCCGGTCCGGTGGTTCAGGGCGGAGAACGCGAGCATGCCCAGCGCGGCGCCGTTCTTCCAGCCCGAGTACATCCGGAAGAACTCGTCGTTGCGGTCGCCGCTGGCATGCAGGTAACCGAATTCGGCCAGCAAGTCATAGGTCCAGTCGCCGCTGGCTGGCCCGGCCTCGTCGGGTATCCGGTGGGGCCAGGGGTAGAGCACGCCGGTCGGCGTGCGCAGCTGGCCGGCATGCAGCCAGGACATGCCGGTGGGATCCGGCGTGTCGAACGCCGCCCAGCCGGTGGGGTCGAGGCTGTTGCCGAACTGGGTGTTGCCCACGCGCTGGGTGTCGCTGGAATCGCTCTGCGCCAGCACCGGCGCGGGGCCTGCGATGCCGAGCGCCAATCCGAGCAGCACGGTCAGGGGTTTGTGCTTCAGCATCGCTCTCCGCCCTTCGCCGGATGGCGGGTCACTGGTGGAACTTGGCGCCGTTGGGATTGTTCGAGCCGTGGATGTTGCTGTGGCAGTCCAGGCAGCCGCGCTCCATCACGCGCTCGTCCGGAACCAGGCCGCCGCGCAGGTTCTGGCGCGTCAGCAGATCGTTCGGGTGATCCGTGTTCGTGTGGCATTGCTGGCACAGCATCGGCACCGGCAGCGCCAGCAGGTTTTCCTGGTTCGAGCCGTGCGGGGTGTGGCAGTTGAGGCAGTTCTCGGCCACCGGCGCGTGCTCGAACAGGAACGGGCCGCGCTTCTCGGCGTGGCAGGTTTCGCAGGTCTCGTTGACGGTGTCGGTCTTCAGCAGCGGCTGGGTGATGCTGCCGTGCGGGTTGTGGCAGTCGACGCAGGACATCTGCCCCTCCGGCAGCGGCATGTGCGAACGGCGGTTGAACTGGGCGCGGATGTCCTGGTGGCAGGTCGCGCACACCTGGTTGATGGACTCGTTCGCCAGCACACCCTCGGCCGACAGTCGCGTCATCGGGTTGTGGCAGTCGGTGCACGAGAGTCCGCGTGCCTGGTGCACCGAGCCGATCCAGTGCTGGCGCGCGCCGCCGACGTGGCAGCTCAGGCAGGTGCGCGTCTGCACGTCGACCGGGGTCTTGGCGTCGTGCGTGTAGGCGATGATCAGGCCCGGCGCCGCGGGGTTCTTCGCGTGCTCCGAGCCGGGACCGTGGCAGGCCTCGCACGCGGCCTGCGGTCCGCTGCGGACGCTGCCGGCACGGAACGAGGCGACGTGCAGGCTGTGCGCAGCCTGCATGCCCTCCAGCGCATGGCAGGCGACGCAACTCTTCGCGCCGATCGCGTCCGCGTCCGGTGCCAGCGGGTTCTCCGGGATCGGGGCCGCATCGAACGGCGTGGCGGGGCCGTCGTCGGACGCGAGGGCAGCGCCGCGGTGCAGCGCCGCGCCGGCACCCATGTCGGTGGCCGGCAGCATGCGCATGATGTCGCTCTCGGTCAGGCGGCCGGATGGCTGGTGCGCGGCGGCCTGGCCGGCGCCTGTGCCGTCACGCTGCTGCGCCCGCGCGGCGGACGGCCACAGCAGCACGTTGCCGAGGCCGGCGATCACGGCCAGCAACGCCGCCAGCGACAGCGCCTTCAGACATACGGCCCGCCGCTCCCTCTGCAAATCCTGGACATCTCTGCGCGTTGTCGTCATCCAGCCGATCCCATGCATGTCCCCACGAATGCTTCCGGTCGAAGCGAGGCTCATGCGCGTGATGCTTCAGGGAGCCCTGTGATACGGAGTGCCGGTTCGGCGGCGAAAGGTTGCATCGGGCCACCGACAGGCCTGGAAATCGCCGACGGTCCGGTCGCGCGCCGCGGCCATGGCCGGAACCGGAGCGCCGAGGCGTCGCTGTCCATGGCTTCCGCAGAGGCGGGTCGGGGCATCGTCCGGAACGCGGCCTGTGCCCGGCCCTCCCGATCGCGGCACAACCTTTCGCCGGGCGGGAGGTACTCAGCTGTCGTGGGCCATATCCATGAATGCAGGGGCGGGGCCGGTACATGGAAATCGAACGCATCCGGTTGCAGAAGCATGGTGACGATCGCGGCATGCTGATCGCCCTGGAGCAGGATCTGAACGTGCCTTTCGTGATCCGGCGCGTCTACTACCTGTTCGCCACCCATCACGGCGTGCATCGGGGCAGGCACGCACACCGCCATCTCAACCAGCTGGCCGTGGCCGTGCGCGGCTCCGTCACCTTCATGCTGGACGACGGCAGCGGCCCGATGGAGGTCCGGCTCGACGATCCCTCGTACGGCCTGCACCTCGGCAGCATGGTGTGGCGCGAGCTGTACGACTTCAGCGAGGACTGCGTGTTGATGGTGCTGGCCGACCACCTGTACGACCCGGCCGACTACATCACCGACTACGACGCTTTCCTGCGCGAGGTCCGCGGCCCCGTGTACCAGGAGGGCCTGGTGGCATGCCAAGGCCTCTAGTCCTGGTCGGCGCGGGCGAATTCGCGCAGATCGCCTGCGAATACTTCGAACACGACAGCGGACATGACGTGGTCGCCTTCAGCGTCGAGCGCGAATATCTCGCGCAGGCCTCGCTGGCCGGCCGTCCGGTGGTGGCGTACGAAACGCTGGAAGAGCATTACCCGCCGGCGGAATTCGACGTGTTCGTCGCGATACCGGCCAGCCAGCTCAACCGCCTGCGCACGCGCTTCTATCGCGATGCGAAGAGCCGCGGCTACCGGCTTGCCAGCTACGTCAGTTCACGCGCCTTCGTGTGGCGCAACGCCGAGGTGGGCGAGAACAGCTTCATCTTCGAGGGCAACGTGGTGCAGCCGTTCGTGCGCATCGGCAACAACTGCGTGCTGTGGAGCGGCAACCACGTGGGGCATCGCTCGGTCGTGCACGACAACGTGTTCGTCGCCTCGCACGCGGTCATCTCCGGCTACTGCGAGATCGGCGAGAACAGCTTCGTCGGCGTGAACAGCACCTTCAACGATCGCGTCAAGGTCGCCCCCGACAACGTGATCGGCTCCGGCGCGCTGGTCACCCGCGACACGGAACCGGGCCGTGTCTACGTCGGTTCGCCGGCGCACGCGGTGCCCGGCCGCTCCAGCCTCGACGTGAGGCTTTGACGAGCGCATGTCCGCATGGACCAAGCGAGGGCTGGTCTTCGACACCGCGCGGCAGGGCGTGGGCGGCTGGATGCGCCACTCGGCGCTCACGCCGACGCCGTACCGGATCGACGACGGGCGGATCCGCGTCTACGCGGGGTTCCGCGATGCCGATGGCGTGAGCCGCATCGGCTACGTCGACGTGCGGGCGGACGATCCCACGGCGATCGTGCAGGTCAGCGCCGAACCGGTGCTGGACATCGGCCGCGCCGGCTGCTTCGACGACAACGGCATGATCCTCGGCGACCTGGTCGACGCGCCGGGGGGCCTGCACCTGTTCTATGTCGGCTTCCAGCGCGTGGCCAGGGCCAAGTTCCTCGCCTTCACCGGCCTGGCCGTCTCCCGCGACGGCGGCCACAGCTTCCGACGCACCCAGGAAACCCCCATCCTGGATCGCGCGCCCGGCCGCAGCACGATCGCCGCGGTGCACACGGCCATGCATGAAAACGGTCGCTGGCGCCTGTGGTACGCGGTGGGCGACGACTGGGAGACCATCGGCGGCCAGCCGTTCCCGCGCTACCACATCCGTCATGCGGAAACCGGCGATCTCGCGGCGATCCCGCGCGAGGACCAGGTCTGCCTGCGCCCGCAAGGCAGCGAGTACCGCATCGGCCGGCCGCGCGTCTATCGCCGCGACGGCGGCTACGTCATGCTCTTCACGCGGGGCAACGTCACCGGCGAATACTTTCCCGGCGTGGCCTGGAGCGAGGACGGCATCCGCTGGGAGCGCCGCGACGAGGCGCTGGGCATCGCGCTGTCCGCCGACGGCTGGGATTCGCGCACGCTCTGCTATCCCGCGCTGATCCGCCAGCGCGACAAGCTGCTGATGTTCTACAACGGCAACGACATGGGCGTGGACGGCTTCGGCGTGGCCGAAGCCGACGCCGACGCCGACGCGGTCCGTTTCGACGGGGGCGCGCATGTACTCGGTTAGGCCCTACGCCACGGCCGACGCGCCCGCCTGGGATGCGCTGGTCGAGCGCTCGCGCAACGGCAACCTGCTGCACCGGCGCGGCTACATGGATTACCACGCCGACCGCTTCGTCGACCGGTCGCTGGTCGTCGAGCGGCACGGCGAGCCGGTGGCGGTGTTCCCGGCGAACATCGAGGGAAGGGTGGTGACCAGCCACGGCGGCCTCACGTATGCCGGGCTGATCAGCACGCAGGCCATGCATGCCGCATCGACGCTGGCCGTGTTCGGGCAGATCGCCGACCACTACCGCGCGCTGGGCGTGGAGCGGGTGATCTACAAGGCGGTGCCGCACATCTTCCATGCCTATCCGGCCGAGGAGGACCTGTATGCCCTGCACCGGCTGGGTGCGCAGCTGCGGCGCCGCGATCTCTCCTCGGTCATCGCGCTGCGCGAGGCGTTCCACTTCACGTCGAACCGCCAGCGCAGCGTCAACAAGGCGCGTGAATCCGGCATCGGCCTGCAGGCCGGCAACGACCCGGCGGACTTCCACGCGCTGCTGAGCGCGGTGCTGCGCAGGCATGACACCCGGCCCACCCACAGTCTGGCGGAGCTGCGCCTGCTGCAGGCGCGCTTCCCGCAGCACCTCGTGCTGCACGAGGCGCGCCGCGAAGGCCTACTGCTGGCGGGCGCGCTGGTGTACGACTTCGGCCGGGTCGTGCACACCCAGTACCTGGCCGCATCGGAAGAAGGGCGGCGCATGAACGCGCTCAGCCTGCTGCTGGCGGAGCTGATCGGCGGCGTCTACGCGGACCGCGGCTATTTCAGCTTCGGCATCTCGACCGAGCAGGACGGCTGGGTGCTCAACGGCGGCCTGGTCGCGCACAAGGAACGTTTCGGCGCGCGCGCCATCGTGCACGACTTCTACGAATGGACGCTGTGATGGATACCCGGCGGATGGAGGTGCCGTTCCTCGACCTCAGGGGCGCCCACGCGCGCTACGTCGACGAGCTGAAGGCGGCGGCCGCGCGGGTGATCGATTCGGGTCGCTACGTGCTCGGCGAGGAACTGGCCGCCTTCGAGCACGAGTTCGCGGCCTGGTGCGGCGTGCGCCATGCGGTGGGCGTGGGCAACGGGCTCGATGCGCTGGCGCTGATCCTGCGCGGCTACCTGGGGCTGGGCGCGCTGGCCGAAGGCGACGAGGTGATCGTGCCCGGCAACACCTTCATCGCCAGCTTCCTCGCCGTCAGCGGGAACCGGCTGGTGCCGGTGCCGGTGGAGCCCGATCCGGCGAGCTTCAACCTCGACCCGGCCGCCGTGGCGGCGGCGATCGGGCCGCGCACGCGCGCGATCATGGCGGTGCATCTGTACGGCCAGCTGGCCGACATGCCGGCACTGGCCGGGCTGGCGCGCAAGCACGGCCTGCTGCTGATCGAGGATGCGGCGCAGGCGCACGGCGCGGCGTGCGGGGGGCGCCAGGCCGGCGCATTCGGCGACGCCGCCGCCTTCAGCTTCTACCCCGCCAAGAACCTCGGCGCGCTGGGCGACGGCGGTGCCGTGGTGACTGGCGACACGCGACTGGCGGCGCGCGTCGCGGCCCTGCGCAACTACGGCTCCGACGCGAAGTACCACCATCTTTTCCAGGGCGTCAATTCGCGGCTGGACGAGATCCAGGCCGCGCTGCTGCGGGTGAAGCTGCGGCATCTCGACGAGGATCTCGCGCTGCGCCGGCGCGTGGCCTGGCGTTATCGCGAAGGCATCCGCCATCCGCGGATCGTCCTGCCGCAGGTGGCGTGCGAGGAGCGGCACGCCTGGCACCTGTTCGTGCTGCGCTGTCGCCACCGCGACGCGCTGCAGCGGCACCTGCAGGCGCAGGGCGTGCAGAGCCAGGTGCACTACCCGGTGCCGCCGCATCGCCAGCCGGCGTACGCCGGGCTGCGCGACGTGCGCCTGCCGCTCACCGAGCGCCTGCACGGGGAGGTGCTGAGCCTGCCGCTGGGGCCGGCCCTCGGCGAGGACGCGGTGGAGCACGTGATCGCGGCCTGCAACGCGTTCGAATGTCCGCCATGAACATCGTGCGCGCCGGTTTCTATTCCTCGATCGGCACCGCGGCGCGGCTGCTGGCGGCGCTGGTGGTGATCAAGCTGGTGGCATGGCTGGCCGGGCCCGCGGGCGTGGGCAGGCTGGGCCAGTTCATGAGCCTGATGTCGTTGCTGGCCGTGCTGGCCGGCGGCGGCATCAGCGCCGGCATCGTGAAGCATGTCGCCGAGTACCGGCACGACCCGCAGCGCCTGGAACGCCTGCTGTCTGCCGCGCTCTGGTATGCGTTGTGCGCCTCCGTGCTGATGGGTTGCGTGGCCCTGCTGTTCAGCCGGGAACTGGCGCAGTGGCTGCTGGACGATGCCGCCTACGCGGGCCTGATCCGCCTGCTCGCCGTGGCCCAGCTCGGCATCGCGCTGGTCAACTACATCCTGGCCGTGATCAACGGCTTCATGGACGTGCGCCGGCTGGCGCTGATCCAGGTGCTGGGCTCGCTGCTCGGCATCGCGGTGGCGGTCTGGCTGGCGCGCTGGCTGCACCTGTACGGCGCGCTGCTGGCCCTGGTGGTGGGCCAACTGCTGTGGCTGCTGGTCGGCCTGCCGGCATGGTGGCGCAGCCCGTACTTCCGCCGCAGCATGCTGCGGCTGCGCTTCGACCGCGAGATGACGCTGCGGCTGGCCGCCTTCTCGGTGATGACGCTCAGCTCCGCGCTGCTCTCGCCGCTGGTGAACATCGCGGTGCGCGACCATCTCGCGCTGGAGCTCGGCTGGCAGCAGGTCGGCTACTGGCAGGCGGTGAGCAAGGTGTCGGATGCCTACCTGCTGTTCCTCACCACGGCCATCAACATCTACTACCTGCCGAAGCTGGCCTCGATCCGGGAGCGCAGCGCGCTGGTGCACGAGTTGCGCCACGCCTACCGCCATCTGCTGCCGGCGGTGGTGGGCCTGGCGGCGGTCGTGTACCTGCTGCGGGGCTGGCTGACGCGCCTGCTGTTCAGTGCGGACTTCGCGCCCGCCAACGCGCTGTACGCGCCGCAGCTGCTGGGCGACGTGATCAAGATCGCCGCCTTCGTGCTGTCCTACGTGATGCTGGCCAAGGCGATGACGCGGCTGTTCGTGCTCTCCGAATGCGCGTTCGCGGCCAGCTACCTGGCGCTGGTCTACCTGTTCACCGCGCGCTTCGGCCTGGTCGGCGCGATGTACGCCTTCGCGGCGAACTACCTCGTCTATCTCGCCTTCAACGTGCTGGTCGTGCGGCGCTACCTGGGGAGGGTGTGATGACGGCCAACGACACGGTGCAAGGCGTGACGCCGCCGCTGGTCTCGGTGCTGATCCCCGCGTTCAACCACGAACGCTACGTGCGGCGCTGCCTGGACAGCGTGCTGGAGGATCCCTATCCGGCCAAGGAACTCATTGTCATCGACGATGGCTCGAGCGATCGCACCGGCGTGCTCATCGCCGACTGGGTGGCCGCGCATTGCATGGATATCCCGATCGAGTACGTGCGGCGGGAGCACCGCGGCATCGCCGCCACCCTGAACGAGCTGGCGGCGCGCGCGAACGGCGAATTCCTGCGGCCGGGCGCCAGCGACGACTACCTGCTGCCCGGCGGCCTCGGCGCACAGGTGGGCTATCTGCTGGCGCACCCGCACAAGGTGGCGGTGATCGGCGACTCCATGGTCGTGGACCGCGACGGGCGCAAGCTGCACGACAGCGGCATGTGCGACCTGCACGGCGCCGACAAGAGTCTCTACCGCACCGACGACGGCATCCGCCGTGCGGTGATCCGGCAATGGGCCATCGGCGGCCCGGTCGTGCTGATCCGCAAGTGCGCGCTGGACACCGCCGACCGCTGGAGCGAGGGCCTGCGTATCGAAGACTGGGACCTGTTCCTGCGCCTGGCGGCGCGCAGCATGCTCGGTTTCATCGACGTCAAGGTGTGTGCCTACCGCATGCACGACTCGAACGTGAGCAAGACACGGCACCGGGGAACCCGCATCGCCAACCTGGCCGAGTCGCGGCAGGTGGCGATGTTCCGCACGGGCCTGTTCGAGGAGCCGTACCGGACCCTGCTGCGGGCGCAGTCGCATTACATCGACGCCAAGATCTCGTTCCTGGAACGCCGGCCCTGGCCGCTGCTGTGCCACCTGGCGACGTACCTCGCGCTGGTCGCCAGGGCCAGGCTGCCGTCCGCGAGAGCGCACGCGGAGGGGACATGAAGCGGCTGCTGCGACTGCCTTCCACCTGGCTGGGCCTGCCGATCCTGCTCGCCTGCGGGCTGACCTGGTTCACCTACGAGCTGCCGGCCGACTACCTCGAGGGCCTGCTCCTGCTGGCGGTGACCGCGTCGGCGGTCGTGCTGCTCGACGTGCAGGCGGGCGTGCGGATCCCGGCCACCGCACGGTTCCGCGCGCGCGACTACGTCGGCACCCGCGAGTCCTTCGTGGCGCTGGGCCTCGCCGCCCTGATCCTGCTGTTCTGCCTGCTCGACCTCGCGCTGTTCCCGATCCCCTTGTTCGACAAGCCCTCGGCCTACGCCTCGATGGAAGGCGGCCGCGAGCACATCCGGCACGTCTCCGACATGTGCTGGGCGCTGCCGCCGATCGGGCTGCTCTGCACCCGGCGCCGCTGGCTGCGCAACCTGCTCATCGTCGCCGGCTTCGTGTTCCCGGTACTGGTGATCGACCGCAACCGCCTGTTCGCCGCGGTGTTCTCGTTCGCGCTGCTGATCCTGCTGCGGCGGGACGAGGCGCGGCCGCTGCCGTGGAAGGCCGTCGGCGCGCTCGCGCTGGCGGGCATCAGCGTGTTCTCGATCCTCGGCATCGTGCGTTCCGGCACGCTGGACTACGTCACGCTGCCGTTCGGCGCGATGTACCGCGCCGCGCCGCAGGGCATCAAGTGGCTGCTGCTGTACGGCAGCGCGGGCCCCTACAACTTCAGCGCGATGCTGGCCAAGCACTACGCCAACGCGGACTTCCTGATCAACCAGATCGTGCCGCTGCACGGTTCCATCGCGACGGCCGGAACGGGCATCCCGCTCGATGCGCCGAACATCAACGTGGGCACGGAGTTCTCTCCGTTCCTGCTGGCGCTGGGCCCGTACGGTGCGGTGGCTTCGGTGTTCGCGCTGTACGCGATGCTGCTGTGGAGCGTGCAGCGGCTGCGCCCGGCGGTGCCGCTGTTCTCCCTGCTGATCTTCCTGCGCATGTCCTATGTGTGCGTGATGTCGCCGTTCGCGCCGCAGGCCTTCACGTGGACGAACGCCGGCTTCATCGGCGTCTGTCTGGTCCTGCAGCTTTTCGCGGCATGGCTGCCGAACCGAAGGGCAGGGAACGCCGCGATGGCCACGCAAGGCGTGCCTCCACCCTCACTCCAGCGAGTACGGAACCATGGAACACGATGAAATCTACCTGGTCGACCTGTGGCGGATCTTTGCGCGCGAGTGGAAATGGTTCGCGCTCGTGCTGGTGCTGACCCTGGCCTGTACCTACGCGTTCGCGCACCTGGCGAAACGTCAGTGGGAGGCGACCGCCTGGGTCCAGATCGGGCAGGTCGGCGCGGTGCCGTCAGGGCAGGATCCGAAGATCGAACCGCTGCAGCGCGTGCTGGAGCGGCTGCAACTGGTGTCGTTCCAGAACGAGGTCCTGCGAAGCGCCGGCTACGCCCCGGATGCGCCGGTGGCCGGGCTGTATCGCAAGAGCCTGAAGCTGGAACCGCTGCCTTACGCGGGCCCGATGATCCGGTTGAGCGTGCGCTCCTATTCCCGGCGACTGGCCGGCGAACTCGCCACCGCCACGGTGGCCGGGTTGCACGCGATCCACCGGCAAATCGAGCAGGTACCGCTGGCATCGGCGCGCGCGCGGCTCGCCAGGATCGAGAGCGAGCTGCAGGCCGCACAGGCCGACCAGGCCCGCTACCGGAAAGCGGCCGAGCCCGGGAGCCAGGGCGGCAGGGACGTCGCCAGTCCGATGCTCGCGAGCCTGCTGCTGGCCAGCAACGAGAAGGAGATCAGCGACCTGCAGAGGGAGAAGAGCGATCTCGTCGAACGGCTCGGCCCTCCCTACACCTACGAAACCTCGACGATCTGGCCTGTCTACGTCCCCGAGCACCAGGCGTTTCCGAACCCCGCGCTGACGTGGGGCATCGGCCTGCTGCTGGGGATCTTCCTGGGTTCGTCCGCGATGCTGGCGAGAAGCGGCGGGCGACGCTCGGCATCGTCGCGACATGCCTGTCCGCCCGCGGCATTCAACCAAAGCTGACCATGACGGCACCCATGGAGCAGGTACATGAGGATGCGGACGTCGCGGACCGGTGGAACCCGATGCCGCATGTCGCGGCGCATCGCGGCCGAGGTTCCGCCGGAGCAGAGATCGACATGAACGCGGAGCACGAACTCGGGCAGCGCAGCCTGGAAACCGCCGTCCTTCCCGAACCCACGCCGGGCCGGCGCGACGCCAGCGCTTCCCTGGATGAGGCGCGGCTGCTCGACACGCAGTGCGCCTTCGACAGCGTGGCAGCCGACTACGACGGCCCCCGCGGCAACAACGAACTGATCCAGCGCATGCGCGTGACCCTGTGGGACACCGTGTGCCGCGAACGGCCCGCCGGCGGGCGCCTGCTCGACCTGGGCTGCGGCACCGGCCTCGATGCGCTGGAATTCGCGCGGCGCGGCTACCAGGTCGTCGCCACCGACTGGTCGCCGCAGATGGTCGCGCGCACGCAGGCGCGCGCCGCCGCCGCGGGCATGGAGGCCCGCGTCGCCACCGCGCACCTCGGCGTCCAGCAGCTCGACCGGCTCGACGACAGCTTCGACGGCATCTACTCGAACTTCGGCCCGCTGAACTGCGCGCCGGACCTGCCCGCGGTGGCAGCCGAATGTGCGCGCCTGCTGCGGCCGGGCGGCCGGCTGGTGTTCTCGGTGATGGGCCGGATCTGCCCGTGGGAGCTGGCGCACTATGCGCTGCGCGGCCGCTGGCGGCGGGCCGGCGTGCGCGCCGCGCGCGGCGCCACCGCGGTGGGCATGAACCGCCACACGATCTGGACCTGCTACTACCTGCCGCGCGAGTTCTACCGCGCCTTCGCCGGGCACTTCGCGCTGACGGGCTACCGCGCGCTCAGCCTGTTCCTGCCGCCGCCCTACCTGGTGGATTACTACCGCCGCCATCGCCGCCGCTGCGGCGGCCTGGGCTGGCTCGACGATCGCCTCGGCGCGCTGCCACTGCTGCGCGACATGGGCGACCATTTCCTGATCGTGATGCGGCGGCGCTGACGCCATGGGTTTCCCGCATCCCGGCGTCATCCTCCGGTCGTGGACGGACGTCCACTTTCCCGTTCTTCCCTGGCCTGCGCGCAAACAGCTCCCGGCGCGGGCCACGGAGAGGTCATGAACAGTCTCTTGCACGCCGCGCTGGACATCAGCCTCTGCCGCGCGGTCACGGTCGCGCCGGCCGGCCTCTCGCATGCGCCGCTGCCGATCCGGGCTTCGCGGATCGACGCCTCGCTGGCCGCGCGGGCCTGGCGCATCGACCTGCGCGACCACCTGATCTTTCCCGGCCTGATCAACGCGCACGAACACCTGCACGTCAACGCCGTGCCGCCGCTGCATGCGGGCGCGCCGTTCGCCAACAGCTATGCGTGGATCACGGCGTTCCAGGCGCACTTCGCCGAGCCCGCCGTGGCCGCCGCGCTGCGCCTGCCGAAGGCGCTGCGGCTGCGCCATGGCGCGCTGAAGAACCTGCTCGCCGGCGTCACCTGCGTGGCGCACCACGACCCATGGCATCCGGCGCTGGACGCGCTGGATTTCCCGGTGGCGCTGTTGCGCGACTACGGCTGGAGCTACGCGCTGGGCTGGCCCGGCTACGGGCCGCCGGCGCAGGCGAGCTTCGCCGCCACGCCCGTGGGGCGCCCCTGGATGATCCACCTGGCCGAGGGCACGGATGCGGTCGCGCAGGCGGAGCTGGCGCAGCTGGACCGGCTCGGCTGCCTGGCGGCGAACAGCGTGCTGGTGCACGGCGTGGGCCTGCGCGCAGCGGATGTCGACCGCGTCATCGCCAGCGGCGCCGCGCTGGTGTGGTGCCCGACCAGCAACCACAACCTGCTCGGGCACACGCTCGACCCGCAGCGCCTGTGCGCGGCCGGCCGGCTCGCGCTGGGCAGCGACTCGCGGCTCAGCGGCGCCCGCGACCTGCTCGAGGAGATGCGCGGCATCGCCGCACGCGGCGAGCTCGCGCCCGCGGAGATCCTGGCGCTGGCCACGACCGCGGCGGCGCGCATCCTGCGCCTGCCGGATCGCGGCAAGCTGGTGCCGGGGGCGCAGGCGGACCTGGTGATCGTCGAGGACCGCGGCGGCGCGGCGCGCAGCCTGACCGACCTCGGACGCAGCGAGATCCGCGCGGTGGTGCGCGACGGCGTGCCCTGCATCGCCGATCCCGACTTCGCCGAGTGGTTCGCGGTCGCCGGCGTGGACACCGTGCCGGTGATGCTGGACGGCCGGCCGAAGCTGCTGGCCGCCCACCTGGCCGAGCCGGACCTGCTTGCGCTCGAGCCGGGGCTCGAACCCGTCGCCGCGCGCAACGCGCCCGGGCGCGAGCGCGTCGCGGAAGCGTGGTGCCACTGATGGCGCATCCGTCGCTGCTCGAGCCGGCCGAGGCCTATGCGCTGTGGGCGCCCGCGTATCCGGCGCACGCCCACAACCCGGTGATGCGCGCCGAGGAGCGCGCGATGCTCGGGCTGATGCCGCCCTCGCTGCACGGGCAGGCGGTGCTCGACGCCGGCTGCGGCAGCGGGCGCTACCTGTTGCACGCGCTGCGGCGCGGCGCGGCGCGCGCGACCGGCGTGGACCTGTCGCCGCCGATGCTGGAACGCGCCGGCGCGGAGCTGGACGCGTTGCGCAGCGGCGCACAGGTCACCCTGCTGCAGGGCGACCTGGGGGCGCTGCCGCTGCCGGATGCCCAGGCGGACCTGACGATCTGCGGCCTGGTCGTCGGGCACCTGGAAGACCTGGCGCAGGCGCTGGCCGAGCTGTGCCGGGTAACCCGGCCCGGCGGCACGCTGCTGTGCAGCGACGTGCATCCGATCGGGCATGCGCTGGGCTGGCGGCGCGATTTCAAGTCCGCGGGCCACCACTACGCCGTGCGGCACACCCCGCATCTGTACCGCGACTGGCATGCCGCCTGCGCCGCGCTCGGGCTGCACATCGAGCAGGTGCTGGAACCCATGCTCGACCCCGCCGACATCCCCGCCGGCGCGCACTTCGACCCGCGGGCGCTGGAGGTGCCCGTCGCGCTGGTGTTCCGGTTGCGGCGCGCCGCCGGTTCCGCCGGCACCGATCCCGCTTGCACGCAGGCCTGCCCATGACCGCTCCGCGCACCTTGCTGATCAACCCGACCGTCACCTCGCGCTCGAGCGCGCGCTTCCCGCTCGGGCTGCTGCAGCTGGCGGCGGCGCTGGACCGCACCGGCAGCAGCCGCATCATCGACGGCAACGTGGATCGCGATTTCGTCAACGACAGTCTGCGCGCCATGGAGCAGGAGCGTTTCGACGCCGTCGGCGTCGGCGTGATGGGTGGCCCGCAGGTGGCCACGGCGATCGCCGTGTCCAAGGCGATACGCGCGAGCTTCCCGCTGGTGCCGATCATCTGGGGCGGCTATTTCCCGACCCTGCACACGGACGCCGCGCTGGCCGCGCCGTACGTGGACTACGCGATCCGCGCGCAAGGCGAGAGAACCCTGCCCGAACTGGTCGCCGCGATCGTCGACGACGAGCCCGAGCTTGGCCATATCGGCGGCCTGTCCTGGAAGCGCGCCGGCACGGTGGTGCACAACCCGACCCGGCCCATCATGCGCCACGATCCCGCCGGGCTGCTGCCCTACGACAAGCTCGGCGATCCGCGCCGCTACCTGGCGCGCACCTACCTGGGCCAGCGCACCGTCGCCACCCAGGCGGCGATCGGTTGCCGCTACCACTGCACCTTCTGCGGCGTGGCCGCGATGTTCAACGGCGCGACCCACCTGCCGCCCGCCGCGCGGCTGGAGCGCGAGCTGGCTTATTTCAAGCACGAGCTGGGCGCCGATTCGGTGCAGTACTTCGACCACAACTTCTTCGACCGCGAGGTCGACATGCTGCCGCTGCTCGAAGTGATGGCCCGGTTCGAGATGCCGTGGTGGTGCTTCGCCCGTTCCGATGCGCTGCTCAAGCTCTCGGAGCACGCGTGGAAACTGGTGCGCCGGAGCAAGCTGCGCATGGCCTACATCGGCGCCGAGTCGCCCAGCGGCCAGATGCTGCACGACATCCGCAAGGGCACGCGACCGGACCAGACCCTGGAGGTGGTCGAGCTGTGCCGCCGCCACGGCGTGATCCCCGAGCTTTCGTTCATGGTCGCGCCGCCGGAAAACACCGAGGAGGAGACCGAGCGCACCTTCGAGTTCATCCGCGAGATGAAGCGGGTCAACCCGCAGACGGAGATCGTCATCTACATCTACACGCCGCTGCCGGAGCACAGCCGGCACGAGAAGGACCGCGCCAGGCGGCCGGGCACGCCGCTGCTGGACATCGACGGCAAGCCGGTGGTGTTCCCCGCGACACCGGACGAGTGGGCCCAGCCGCAGTGGGTCGACTACGCCTGCCACATGGATGCGCCCTGGCTCAGCGAGCGGCTGCGCCGCCGCATCAACGACTTCGTCACCGTGTTGCGCTGCCGCTATCCCACGGTGCAGGACATGCGCGCGCCGCCGTGGGCCAAGCGCAGGCTGAGCGCGATGGCCGGCTGGCGCTACCGCTTCCGCAAGTACGACCGGCCGTGGGAGCTGAACCTGGCGAACCGGCTGGTGCGCCTGCGCATGCCGCAGGTGTCGGGGCTGTAGGCGCGTGCCGCCCGTGCATGTGGCGCAGATCAATTTCCTGCCCGCGCCCCGCGGCCTGGGCCTCGCGGCCCTGCTCGAACGCTGGCCGTCGCTGGCCGACATCGCGGAACTGGTGGCGGGCGCCGGCGTCCGGGTCACCGTGCTGCAGGCGGCCGCGCATGCCGAGCGCCTGACCCGTGCCGGCGTGGACTACCACCTCGTCGACATGCGCGGGACATGGGCGGCGCAGGGCCGGGGCCGCCGTTTCGCCGCTGTCCTGGGCAGCAGCGGCGTCGACGTGCTGCACGCGCACAGCCTGGCCTATGTCGAGGATGCGTTCGCGGTCGCCAGCAACCTGGCGCCGGGACTGCCGGTGGTCCTGCAGGACCATGCCGACCGGCCGCCACGCTGGTGGCGGCGACCGCGTCACCGCCGCCATTTCGCGGCCGCGGCGGGCGTGGCCTTCACTTCGGTCGAGCTCGCACGACCCTTCGTCGCCGCCGGCGTGCTCGATCCGGCGACGCGGCTCTTCGCGATCCCCGAATCCAGCAGCCGCTTCACGCCGGGCGACCGTGCGCACGCGCGCGCGGCGGCCGGCGTATACGGCGAGCCTTGCGCGCTGTGGGTGGGGCGCCTGAATCGCGGCAAGGATCCGCTGACGGTGCTCGACGGCATCGCGCTGGCGGCGGAGCGCATGCCCGGCCTGCAGCTGTGGTGCGCCTTCGGCGAGCAGCCGATGCTGGCCGAGGTGCAGGCACGCATCGATGCCGACCGGCGGCTGGCCGGGCGCGTGCACCTGCTGGGCCGGGTGGCGCACGTGCAGGTCGAGACGCTGATGCGCGCCGCCGACCTGTTCGTCTCCGGCAGCCGTGCCGAGGGCAGCGGCTACGCGGCGATGGAGGCGCTCGCCTGCGGCCTCATGCCGGTACTCACGGATATCCCGGCGTTCCGTGCACTGAGCGGCAACGGCCGCATCGGCAGCCTGTGGCCGTGCGGCGATGCGGCGGCACTGGCCGCGGCGCTGGTCGATGCCGCGGTCAAGCGGCCTTCGCCGCAGCAGGTGCGCGCGCATTTCGACGAGACGCTCTCGTTCAAGGCCGTGGGGCGACTCTGGACCGAGGCCTATGCGCGGGTCCTCGACGATTGCCGCGCGGGCTTGCCATGAAGCTCGCGCTGGTGGTTCCCGGCGGGGTGGACCGCGGCGGCGAGTTCCGCGTGATCCCGGCCCTGCTGGCGCTGATAGTGCGGCTGGCGCGCACCCACGAGGTGCACGTCTTCGCGTTGCACCAGGAGGCGGCGCCGGATTGCTGGGAACTCGCCGGCGCGCGCATCCACAACATCGGCGCAGGGCGAACGCGACTGCGCGCGATCGCGGCGATCCGCGCCGAGCACCGGCGCGCGCCGTTCGACGCGATCCACGCGATCTTCTCCGGCTCCTGCAGCCTGGTCGCCGTGACCGCGGCGAAGCTGCTGCGGCGGCCAAGCCTGGTGCACATCGCCGGCGGCGAGCTGGTCGCGCTGCCCGGGATCGCCTACGGCGGCCGGCGCACCTGGAAGGCGCGGTTGCGCGAGGCGGTGGTGCTGCGCGGCGCCGATGCGGTCACCGCCGCCAGCGCGCCCATCCTCGAATCGCTGCGCACGCTCGGGCTCGAGGGCCGCCGCGTGCCGCTGGGCGTCGACCTGATGGCCTGGCCGCCGCGCGCGCCGCATGGACGCGCGGCCGGTCCGGCCCGGCTGATCCACGTCGCCAGCCTCAACCGCGTCAAGGACCAGCCGACCCTGCTGCGCGCGCTGGCGCTGCTGGCCGGGGCAGGGCTGGACTTCGAAATGGACATCGTCGGCGTGGACACCTTGCAGGGCGAGATGCAGCGGCTCGCCGGCCGGCTCGGGCTGGATGGCCGGGTGCGCTTTCTCGGCTTCAGGACCCAGCGCGAACTGCGCGGGCTGATGGAGTCGGCCGACCTGCTGGTGATGTCATCGCTGCACGAGGCCGGGCCGCTGGTGGCGCTGGAGGCCGCCGCCGTGGGCGTGCCCACGGTGGGTACGGCGGTCGGCCACATCGCGGAGTGGACGCCGGCGGCGGCGCTGGCGGTGCCGGTCGGCGACGCGCCGGCGCTCGCGGACGCCATCCGCCGCCTGCTCGGCGACGAGGAACTGCGGCTGCGGCTGGCCGCAGGCGCGCAGGTCCGCGCGCTGCGCGAGGATGCCGACCACACCGCGCGCGCGTTCGAGGCGCTCTACCTGCGTCTGCGTGCCGCATGCGCATGAAGGACGCCACGGCACCATCACCGGTGGCCGGGTCGGCAGCACCCGGCCATGCGTGCGGCTGTGCGGCGGACGGCCAAGGCGCGCCATGGCCGCGGCCCGAAGGCGCGGCCGCGCCGAGCCCGGCCGGCACGCGCATGCCCTCGCTGGACGGATTGCGGGCGATCGCGATCCTGATGGTGTGCTACGGGCATCTCTGCGGGACGCGGCATTTTCCCGTTTCGGTCGCGGCGTACGGTCGCTGGTGCGGCGACGTCGCGCATCTCGGCGTGCTGGTGTTCTTCGTGATTTCCGGTTTCCTCATCACCTCGCTGCTGATGGACGAGCGCGAGGCGACGGGAGGGATCTCGCTGAAGCGGTTCTACCTGCGGCGGATGGTGCGCATCTTTCCCGCTTTCTACGCATTCGTCCTGGTCATGGCGGTCGCGACGGTTCTCGGTGCGGTGCAGCTGAGCGTCCGCGACTTTGCCTTCGCCCTGACCTACACGGTGAACTTCGAGCCGGGCCGTTCCCTGCAGATCGGGCATCTCTGGTCGTTGTCGGTGGAGGAGCAGTTCTACCTGCTGTGGCCGCTGGCGCTGCTGGCCTTGCGCGGGCGTCGCGCCTTGCTCGTCGCAGTCGCGGCGGTCTGCCTCGGTCCGCTGGTGCGCTTCGCCATCCGCGAATGGATCTTCCGCGTCGATCCCGGCTTTCCGGGCGGCATGCTGACCAGCTTCCCCGCGATGTTCGATTACCTGGCCACGGGTTGCGCCCTGGCGCTGCTGCGGCCGTGGTTGCTGACCCGGCCGTGGTACCTGCGCCTGACCGGCAGCCGCTGGCTCGTGCTGGCGATACCGCTGGTGCTGCTGATCAACCGCATGGGCAGCCATACCGTGGCGATCTTGCTGGGGTCACCGGTGATGAACGTTTGCCTCGCGTTGCTGATCGAGTCGGGCACGCGCCATGCGCGCGGCCTTGGCGGACGCCTGCTGAACTGGAAGCCGGCGGTTTTCCTCGGCACCCTCAGCTACTCGCTGTACCTGTGGCAATCGCCGTTCCTGGACCACGCCTCCAGCGCATGGATCTGCGCGTTCCCGCAGAACCTCGCGCTGGTCTTCCTCGCGGCGCTGGCGTCCTGGTTCCTGGTCGAACGCCCGTTCAATCGCCTGCGCCGGCGGTGGCGGCGCGGCGACTCATTGCCCGCCATCGTCCAAGGACTGCACGGATGTCCCATGCCGACGAGCTCGCCGCGATGAACAGGGCACAGGCCGCCCCCGGGCTGCTCGGCGACACCCCGCAGCGCGACTACACGGAGAAGCTCCGGCGCTTCAACGCCTTCGCGCGACCGGAGCTGTGCGAGGCGATAGCCGCGCTGGCGGTGCAGGCGGATGCGCGCGTGCTCGACGCCGGCTGCGGCACCGGCGAGGCGCTCGGCTGGTTCCGCGAATCCGCGGGGGATCGTGCGCTGGTGGTGGGGATCGACCTGGCGACCGCGCACGTCCGTGCCACCCGCCGCCGTGCGCCGGCGCTGGCCTCGGTGTTGCAGGCCGACATGCTGCGTCCGCCCCTGCTGGACGGCAGCTTCGACCTGGCCTGGGCGGTCAACACCGTCAATCATCTGCGCGATCCGGTCGCCGGCGTGCGGGTCCTGTCGAGGCTGCTGCGGCCGGGCGGGCGCCTCGCGATAGGGCAGAGCTCGCTGGTGCCGGACATGTACTTCGCGTGGGACGCCCGTCTCGAACAATGCGTCAACGAGGCGGTGCGCTTGTACTACCGCGAGCGCTACGGCCGCAGCGAACACGAGTTCGCCGCGATCCGCGCCGTAGTCGGCTGGCTGCAGGCGGCAGGCTTGCCGCAGGTGGCGGTGCGCACGCGGATGATCGAGCGTATCCAGCCACTGGCGGAAGCGGACGAACGCTACCTGCGCGAGGCGATCTTCCGGGACACCTGGGGCGAGCGCCTGCGGCCCTATCTGCGCCGGGAAGATTTCGACACGCTGGCACGGCTGTGCGATCCGGACGACGCGCGCTACGCGCTGCGGCGCCCGGACTTCCATTTCCTGCAGAGCTTCACCCTCGCGGTGGCGACGAAGCCGTGAACCGCGGCTGCGCTCAGGCCGGGCGGACTTCCGCGAACGGCACGCCGCGCCGGCGGCGCCAGGCCTGGTGGAAGCCTGCCGTGTGGTGCAGCTGGGCGTCCTGCGCCAGGGTTTCCTCGGACACGATGCGGCCGAGGAAGAGCGTGTGCGAGCCGACCTCCTCGCTGTGCACGATGTCCAGCTCGCGGATGCGCAGCGCCGCGGCCATCGCGGGTATGCCGAAGGCGCGCGAGCGCCGGACCGGGAAGGGCAGCGCCGCCCAGTCCGCGAGTGTCTCCCGGTGGTGCACGCTGAGCGCGTAGACGGCGTCCTTCATCGCCGCCGGCATGCAGGAGAGGGCGACCCGGCGCGATTCACGCATCACCGGCACGGAGACATTGGTGCTGCGCAGGGCGAGCGCGAACAGCCCGCTGCGCCCCAGCGGGCCGATCAGGTCCATCGGGAAGACGTTGTGGTGGCCCGGTGCATCCACCGAGACGAGGATGACGGGCCGCGGGCACAGGTAGGCGATCATCAGCTGCTGGGTCGCGGCGGGCGCCATGAGGGAATGGGGCGACGCGCCGCTGTTCCGCATCAGGCGGTTCTGCAGCCACGCGTTCCACGGACGCAGCGGCCAGGCCAGGCAGCGATGGCCGCCGGTCGCGACGTGGTAGAGGGTCAGCGTGGTGCCTCCGGTGGCGAGTGTCGCCGCGCGCGCCAGGCACAGCCCTCCGAGCAGCCGGCCGCTGGCGCGGTCACGATACTCGAGGGCGGGGCTGGGGCCGGCATCCAGGCTGGTCGCGAGGGTGAGCGGCCGCAGCGAGGCGACGGTGTGGTCGGTGGTGACGTCCGCCGTGGCGCCGCCCCAGCGCAGGCTGGCGACGACCGTTTGCTGCGGCGGCGCCACGGCGACCACCGACCATTGCGGCAGCGGGCGGACGAACGGCCTGGCCCAGTCCTTCCACATCGTCAGACCCTCCGCAACAGCAGGAACATGTAAAGCTGGCTCGCGAGCGCGAAGCCGCCGGGCAGCCGGCGCTCCAGCCGGAAATATGGCGCCGCCGCCCGCGCCACGATCCGCGGCGCGAAACGGTGGATGCGGCTTTCGCTGGCGATGGCGTAGTGGCCGCGGCGCACGAGGTTCACCAGGTTCGCCCGCCACCAGCGGTAGCGCGCGTCGGCGAGGC
Organism: Rhodanobacter geophilus; assembly: GCF_040812275.1. Taxonomy (NCBI): domain Bacteria; kingdom Pseudomonadati; phylum Pseudomonadota; class Gammaproteobacteria; order Lysobacterales; family Rhodanobacteraceae; genus Rhodanobacter; species Rhodanobacter geophilus. The sequence continues at coordinate 370,735 of NZ_JBFOHL010000002.1, forward strand.
AGTAGGGGTTGAGCAGGCTGGCCAGCACGAAACCGCCGCGCCGGACCGTGCGCGACAGTTGCTCGAACAGCGCGGCATGGTCCGCGAAATGGTTGAGCACCGCGAAATTCGCCGTGACCGCCTGCACTTCGCAGGCAAGCGGCGAGGCGATCGTGGCGATGGTCCCGCGATCGATCTCGTCGCGGCAGTGCCGCACCAGGCAATCGCGCATCGCCTGCGAGGGCTCGAACACGAAGGTCGGGTGGCCGTTGGCGGCATAGGTCTTCGCATCGATGCCGGTGCCGGCGCCGAAATCGAGCACGGCCGCGCCCGCGGGCAGCAGGTCCAGGGCCAGCTGCTGGAACCTGGCGCGCACGATCCGGTCGCGCGGCGATGCCAGCATGAATTCGTGGTACTGCTCGCCCGTGTGCATGTCGTCATCGGCCCCGCGGGCGCCCGCTACTCGCTTGCCGGCGCGGCGCGGGGTTCCAGGGCCGCGCGCACCACGTGCAAGGTGTCCATGCGCGGCACCGGCCGCACGAGCCAGGTCAGCACGCGTCGGCGCCGGGTCGAGGTGACCCAGTCCTGCCCCTGCAGCCAGAGCTGGGTGCGCACCATGTCGGCGCGCTCCTTGCGTGCCTCGCCGCTCGGCCGGACATGGCGCGCAAGATGTCGCACGGCTTCGCCGAGGGAGCGCGACCATTCGATGCCGGCGAACGCGTGCAACCACAGCTCGGAGCACGACACCCGGGTCAGGGTCTGCCGCCGCGAGACCGCGCGCAGCAGGGGCGGGCAATCGCGTTCGAGCCGGGCGAGCACGGCTGCGGGCACCGCATGCCGGTAGTAGCGCGCGACCAGCCGCAGCGGCGGCAACGCCCACCAGGGCGCGTCGTCGCCGTCGGCGCCCCACAGCTCGTCCCAGTCGCGCGCCACCATGCGCGTGGCCAGCAGCGAGATGTCGTTGAGGTGCATCAGGCGCAGGCTGCGGCCGCAGATGTTGCCCGCCGCATGCAGCAACAGGTGGCTCATCAGGGCGCCGGTCGACGGATAGGGGTTCAGTCCCGGCCGTGGCGCGTGCGGGTGGATCCGTCCGGTGATGTCGACGGCGGCCACCGGCAGCCGCTCCCGGATCCGCGTGTGCAGCTCGATGGTCACCGGCGCATCGCGGTGCTCGCCCAGGCCGGCATAGGGCTGGCCGCCGGCGGGCCTGAACACCTGGTGCTTCCATTGCGCGAACGAGGCCACGTAGCCGAGTGCCTGCAGCAGTGCGCCCGCGGCCGCGGCGTCCGCTTCGCGCACCAGCAGGTCGATGTCGGCCATCGGCCGCTCGCCCGGCGCGTAGATGCCTTCGCTGTGCAGCGCCGCGCCCTTCAACGCGACGACGGGAAAGCCGGCGGCGCGGGCGCCGGCGTCGATGCACCCGAGCAGTTCGACGATGCGGCGATGGCGCTGCTCGACGTGCGCATGCTGGCGGGCAAGGAAGCTGCGCCATGCCGGATGCTCCCAGGTCGAGTACCAGTCGAGCAGCGGCGCCACGCCGTGCGCGACGGCCGCGGCCGCGGCCAGCTCCCACTCCAGCTCGCTCCACGCGGGCGTCTCGCCGCCCGGCCGTGCCGATGCCAGCTCGGCGGCCAGCGCTTCGGTGGTGAGGCGCAACCCGTTCCTGACGACGGCAAGTGGCGGCAGCATGGCGGTCACCGCACCTGCAGCGCGATGCGCCGCGGCATCGGCGGCGGCGTCGCGTCGTGGTTGCGGTGCCTGTCTTCGCGCGCGACCAGCGCATCCCAGCGCGCGGCCAGCGCGGCGTTGGCCGCGCGGTAGCGTTCCGTCGACGTGGCGGCCTCCGCCTGCTGCAGCGCGACCTGCTCGTGCAGCAGGTCGCGCCCGCTGCGGTAGAACTCCGAGTCGTAGGCGCCGCGGAACATCATGGCGAGGTCGCCGCTGTCGCGCCAATGCGTCTTGCGGCCGAGCTGGGCCTTCACCAGCTCGTAGAACCGCGTGCCGGGCAAGGGATAGGACACGCTCACGCCGATGTCGTCCGGCGCCGCCTGCGCCACCAGTTCGCGGGTGGCCAGCAGGTCGGCCAGCTCTTCGCCCAGGTAGCCGAGCTGGATGAAGAAGCCCACGCGGATGCCGTGCCGGCCCAGCCGTTCCCGCGCCACGATCAGCTCGGCGACCTTGGTGCCCTTGTTCATCGCGTCCAGCACGCGCTGGCTGCCGCTCTCGGCGCCGAGCCACGCCTCGGCGCAGCCGGCCTGCGCCAGCGCCTCGGCCATGCGTTCGCTGATCAGGTCGGCGCGGGTCTGGATGGTGAACGGCACCGCGCCATCGGTGGCACGCAACTGCTCGGCGAACTCCGTCACCCAGTCGATGCGGAAGCCGAAGATGTCGTCCGCCATCCAGATGTGGTCGGGCTGGAAGGCGTGCTTCAGGTGGGCCATTTCCGCGGCGACATCGTGCGGGCTGCGTTGCATGTAGTGGTTGCCCCAGATCGGCTTGGCGCACCAGTTGCAGCGGAACGGGCAGCCGCGCGACGCGGCCATGTTGAGGCTGAAGTAGCCGTGCCGCTCGTGCCAGATCGCGCGATAGCGCTCGATGTCGACCAGGTCCCAGGCCGGGTGGCCGACCAGGCGCGGATCCGGCGGCAGCGCGCCGACGCGCGTCTGCTGCAATTGCCCATCCACCTGCGCGGCGACGCCCGCGAGGCCGGCCACCCAGGCCGGGGTGGCGATGCCGGGGGCGTGCTCCAGCCGGCCGGTCAATGCGGCCAGCGCGGCGATGCCCTCGCCGATCAGCGTCGCCTCCGCGCCCGCCGCGAGGAAGGCCTCCGGGTGATCGGAAGCGTCGGAACCGGCGACGATCACCCGGGCTCCGGCGGCACGCGCCTCGGCGATCATGCGGCAGGCCGCCTCGCGCATGCGGTCCAGGCACATCTTGGTCAGGAAATTGAAGTTGTCCTCATAGAGCACGACCAGGTCCGGGCGCATGCCGTGCAGGGAGGCGGCGAAATCCTCGACGCCCTCGGCCAGCATCGCGTCGAACAGCGCGACCTTGTGCCCCAGCTGCCGCAGCAGGGCGGCTACCTGGATCGTGGCGAGCGGGGGATAGGGTTTGCCGCGTTCCCATTGTTTCCGGTCGTACTTCAGGTAATAGGCATGACCGACCAGGATCTTCAGCATCACTATGGCCTCCGGGGGCCGTTGGGACAGGCTGCCGCGGCACCGTAGCGGGCGACGGTTGCGTTCGAATCTGCTGTTTCCGGGCAGTGAGTGCCCGCTTGCGGGACTTCGGTTGCCGGCCGACGACAAACCGGTTCGGCGCGGCATGGCTGCCGTCGCGCACGCGCAACCTTTCCCGTGGCGGCGTGCACCCATGGGGCACTTGCCCGAGCCGCACGCGACGAGGATGGCCTTGACGATTTCCCATGGCGCCCAGCACGAGGACGCCGACCCGTTCCGAGAGCGCAGTGGCCCCGTGTCCTCCGTGCGCCGGCAAATCCTAGGCGGCGACTTCCGCTTCGACAGTGCCAGCGCGGCCCTGCTGGGGGTGGTGGAGACGGCGTATGCCGGCCTGCCGTCGCATCGACTGCCGGCGGCCGCGCCGACGTTCCGCATCGAGCTGCGACTGTTGCCGCGCCGTGCCCCGTCGCCCGGCGACGAGCCGCCGCCGGTGCGGATGCAGTCCGGCGCCGGGCTGCTGTGCGGCGTGATGGACACGTCGAACTACGTGGTGCTGGCACCCGCGCAGCGGCAGGCCCTGGTGGTGGCGTCGGAAGACATGCTCGACCGGCCCTACCATCTGCGCTACGAACTGGTGGAATTCGCCGTATTCACCCTGGCGACGCGCGGGCTGGGCCTGGTGCCGCTGCATGGCGCCTGCGTGGGGCGGCAGGGGCGCGGCGTGCTGTTGCTGGGTGCGAGCGGTTCGGGCAAGTCGACGCTGGCCCTGCACAGCCTGCTGCACGGCCTGGATTTTCTTGCCGAGGACGCCGTCTTCGTGCAGCCGGAGGGCCTGCTTGCCACCGGCGTCGCCAACTACCTGCACGTGCAGGCCGATGCGCTGGGCCGCGTGGACGACCGCGCCGCCCGCCACTGGCTCGACCGCTCGCCACGCATCCGCCGGCGCAGCGGCGTGGAGAAGTTCGAGGCCGACCTGCGGCTGGGCCCCGGCCGCCTTGCGGCAACCCCGCTGGAATTGGCCGGCGCGGTGTTCGTCTCCGCCGAGGCCGCCGCCGACGCGGATGCGCTGCTGAGCCCGGTCCGCGCCGGCGAGGTTGCGGCCCGGCTGCGCGCCGGGCAGTCCTACGCGATGGCGCAACCGGGCTGGGATCGCTTCGAACGACAGCTGATCCGGCGCGGCGTGCACGAGTTGCGTCGCGGGGGGCATGTGCGCGACGCCGTCGCCGCGTTGCACGGGCTGCTCGACGGGTCGCGCTGACCGCCACCGCGGCGGACGACAACTTTTGCCGTCCCCTGCGGCACTCACGTTCCCGCGGCCGGGGATGAGGTAACTTTCGGGTCGGGACCGACGAACCACCGGAGTGGTTCACCATCAACCGGGCAGGGGCCCGGCGCGGGCCGTTCCGCGCCGGGTCGATGCCCCATGCGAGGGTTGCACATGAAGACACGTCTTGCGGGATCGATGGCCGCTGCTGCGCTGCTGGCGCTGCTGGTGGCAATGCCGGCGCTTGCCGCGCTCAGGCCCGGCGCCACGGCGCCGGATTTCACGGCCGAAGCCAGCCGCGCGGGCAAGGATTTCAGCTTCTCGCTGAAGGAGGCACTCAAGAAGGGGCCCGTGGTGGTGTACTTCTACCCGTCGGCGTATACCGGCGGCTGCGATCTGGAAGCGCATACCTTTGCCACCGAGAAGGACAAGTTCGACGCAGCCGGCGCCACCATCATCGGCGTGTCGGCCGACAGCATCGAGCGGCTGAATGCCTTCTCGTCCGATCCGAAGTACTGCGCCGGCAAGTTCCCGGTGGCCTCCGATCCCGACGGCAAGGTGGCGGCGTCCTATGACCTCAAGGTCACGGCGGCGCAACCCGGCCTCAACGATGTGCGTGGCGTGGCGATCGACCATGGCTTCATCTCGCGCACCACGTTCGTGATCGCCGGCGACGGCCGCATCGTCGCCACGCTCTCGTCGGAAGCCGATCACCTGCGGCCCGACCAGCACGTGGCGCGGTCGCTGGCCATCGTGCAGGGCATGCGGAACGGCAAGATGCCCGCGATGGGCGCGCACTGAGCAGGCCTGTCCGCCGGGCCGATGGGCGCGGCGGACATCCCGGGCGGATTCCGCGGAATCTCCCGGCACGCGCAACTTCCTGGCCGCCGGTCCGCACTCACCGGCATGCGAAATCCGGCCAGGGAGCAAGCACGCACCGAATCGTCGGGCAGCGCTTCCGGAACCGCGGCTGCCGACAGGCCGCGCGATCCGGCGGCGATGCCCGACGAACCCTCGATGATGCAGGTGCGGTCGCTGGACCTGTTGCGCGCGCTGCTGCGCTCGCTCGCGCGCAAGGATCTGGCGGAGACCGCCGTGTACGTCGCGTTGTCGCTGGGCGCGGCCTTCGCCGGCAGCGTGGCCGCGCTGCTGCTGGTGCCGCTGGTGCAACCCGGGCATGCCTTGCCGTTCGGCGGTGGCCTGTTCGATGCAGGCCGCGGCGCGGGCGCGCAGGCGGCTGCCTTTGCGGCGGCCAGCGGCGCGTTCGCGCTGCTGCGCTGGCAGGCGGCGCGGCTGGGCGCGCGGCTGGTCGGACGCTACGGCGTGAACCTGCGCCGCCGGGTGCATGCCCGGCTGATCGACGCACCGCTGGCGTCGCTGGCCGATGCGACGTCCGCCGAAATCGCCAACGTGCTCACCCACAACGTCGAGATCCTCGTGCAGGGCTTCAGCGCGCTGCAGCAGCTGCTGGTGGCCGGCATGACCGCGGCGGTCAGCCTGGGCTTCGCGTTCTGGGTCTCGCCATCGCTGCTGCTGGCCGTGCCGGTGCTGGCGGGGCTTGGGCTGGCCGCCTCGCGCGCCTACGGCCGCGAGCAGGCGCTGGTCGCGCGCCGCTACGTGGCCGACATGACGCGGCTGTTCTGGCACAGCGAGGATTTTCCGCGACGCCTGCGCCACGTGCGCTCGTTCGGACGCGAGGATGCGGAGAAGGCCAGCTGCGGCGCGATCGCGGACCGCCTGGGCCACGGCTATCGCCGCCAGCTGGAACTGGTGGCCTCCGGCAGGCTGGTGCTCGAACTGCTGGCGACGCTCGGCATCGCCTCGCTGTTCCTGCTTGCCGATCGCTGGCGCGGCGTGGACCGCGCCGCGCTCATCGCCGTGTGCCTGCTGCTCGGGCGCCTGCTGCCCTACCTGGTGGCGACGCGGCAGAGCTTCCAGCAACTGCGTTCGACGGCCCCGGCCTTCGAGCTGTGGCATCGCTACATGGGTCTGGACGCGGACCGGTCGCCGGCACCGGCGGCGGCACCACGGCCAGCGGGGGACGACGGGATCCTGCGCATCGAGCAGATGCGGCTGACGCCGCCGCTGGCGGGCCTCGAGGTCGGCGAGCTGGTACTCGCCCCCGGCGAACTCACGCTGATTTCCGGCGACTCAGGGATCGGCAAGAGCAGCCTGGTCGACGTGCTGGCCGGCATGACCGTTCCCGAGGCCTTCGTGGCGCGCCTCGACTGCCGGCCCATCGGCTTCGACGCCTATCGCGAACGGGTGCGCCACGGCGCCTATGTCAGCCAGAACGTGCGACCGTGGCAGCGTTCGGTGCGCGAGTGCCTGCGCTGGGCGGCGCCCGACGCCACCGATGCGTTGCTGCACAGCGTGCTGGCCGACGTCGGCCTCGACCGGCGGCTGGCCGACTCGCCGCACGGACTCGACACCACGGTGCACGGCGCGTCCGGCCGGCTGTCCGGCGGCGAACTGCAGCGGCTGCTGCTGGCCCAGGTGATCCTGCGGCAACCGCGCCTCGCCGTGCTGGACGAGGCCACCAGCGCGCTCGATACCGCCGCCGAGTTGGCGGTCCTCGCCACGCTGAAGCGCCGCCTGCCGCGAACCACCCTGGTCGTCGTATCGCACCGCCCCGGCGTGGCGGTACTGGCGGATCAATGCCTGACGATCGAAAGCGGTGTCGCGGCGTGGGGGGCCGGGAACGCCACCCTGCGCTGCACGGCGCGACGGCAGGCTTGCAGCGCCTGAGTCGAGTGGGCTCGCGCACCCGCTGCGCCCAGGGAAATCCAGGGCCTTGTCCCGGTGTTCCGGGAAACGGGCCGGTTTCCCGGGCGGCCAGGGTCGCAGAGGGGTTTCTTTGCGATGCCTGCTTCCAGTCGCGAAAGCAGGCGCCGGCACAGGGCGATCAGGGGCCGGTGAGCGGGGGAAGGGCAGGGGCGGCCGCCTCCACCGAAGCGGTGCGCTGGCTCAATCCGCGCGCGAGGAAGAGTTCCACCCGCTCGAACGGGATGCGGTCGCCGGCGTCGCTGCCGTAGTGCACCTCCGCGATGCGACCGCGCTCGTCGATCAGGAAATCCGCCGGCATCAGGTTGCTGGTGTTGAGGCCGGCCAGCCCCACGATGCGCAGGCCCTTCAGCAAGGTGGGCACACGCGTGACGATGGCCTTGAGCTTGCGCCACAGCGAGCGTTCGATGCCATAGGCAGCGTGGGCGCTGGACGTGGGGTCGGCGATCACGGTGAACGGCCTCGGCTTGCGCGCCACGAAGCGGCACACTTCCTCGGGCGTGGAGGTGAACACCGCCACGATGTCCAGCCCCAGCGCGTGCAGCGCCGGATGGTGCTGGGTCAGCTCGTAGATGCGGAAGTTGCAGAACGGGCAGGCCGCGTCGCGGAAGAAGCACAGCAGGGTGCGGCGGCCATCGCGGCCCAGCGTCACCGGCTTGCCGTAGATGTCCAGCAGGTCGAGCCTGGGCGCGTCGATCGGTGCGATCAGTCTCATCGGGTTACTCCCTTGGCGTGGAAGGTGGCGCCGCCGCGGCCTCGCCACCCAGCCGGTGGCCGTACACCAGGTGGCCGCCTAGCCAGCCGGTGGCGACCAGCGCCGCGAAACCGGCCAGGTCCAGCGTGATGCCCAACGCATCCGGCGCCGACAGCGCGCCGCCGCGCCAGCGCAGCAGCAGGGCGGTCGCATACAGTGCCGTCGCGGCCAGCGCGACGCTCAGGTGGCGGTACACGTCGCGCGTGGCGGGACTGTCGTCGGCCAGCCGGGTCAGCTCGTAAAAGCCGGCCAGCATGGCCGGCAACGCCGCGAGCGTGCCCGCTGCCAGCAGCAGGCCACCCGGCCGCCAGGCGGGCGCACCCCAGTGCAGGCCGGCCAGGTCGGCTGCCGTGCCCAGCGACCAGCAGGCGACCGGGAAGTGCACCAGCGCGGGGTGGAGGGGGTGGCGCATGCGCGGGTGCTCAGTGCAGCAGCAGGCTGAGCAGGGTGAGGAAACCGATCACCGCCACACCGGCATGCACGAGCACCACGGCTTTCGGCGCGATCCGCCTGCGCAGGTGGAACGAGGCGACGAAGAAGCCGCCCAGTGCAGCCAGGACCAGCAATGCCAGCGCAGCGGTGAGCCGGCCGGACGCGGGGCCCTGCAGCGCCAGCACGATCAGCAGCACCAGTCCGGTGGCGCCGAGCAGTGCGTGCACCACCGACAGCGCCCACGGCGCGAAGCGGTCGCGCAGCACGTGGCTGGCGAGGATCAGGCCGCCGATGGCGGCGACGGCGAACGCGATGATGGCGTAGAGCAGCATGGTGGATCTCCGGTGCGGGAAGGAAAACGCCGGTGCGGCGCGGCAGGGCGTGGCGAAGGTGCTGCGGCGCCGCCACGGCGCGGGGACTCACGTTCAGCGGCCGGGCGGCGCGTGGCCGTCCGGCGCGACGCCGGCGCCCATCCGCCGCAGCACCGCCTCGGTGATCCGCGCGCAGCGCGGGCCGAGGAAGGGAAAGGCGTCGGCCAGCGCGCCCGCCAGGCTGTCGTGCAGCGCCTCGTGCAGCAGCCGGCGCGCGCGGTGCAGGCGGGTCTTCACCGTCTCGGCGCGAATGCCCAGTGCGGTGGCGGTTTCCTCGACGCTGCAGCCCTCGATCTCGCGCAGCACGAACACCACGCGGAACGGCTCGGGCAGCGCCTCGATGGCGTGCTCCGCCAGCTCGCGCAACTGCGCGCGGGCGACGTGCGTCGCCGGATCCTCGATGCCGAAACGCGACGGAAACGCGAGCACGCGACCTTCGTCCTGCTGCGCGGCCTCGATGTGCGCCACGTCCACCGTGGCACGGCGCCGGCGCCGGCGGGCGTAAGCCTCGTTGAGCACGATGCGGGTCATCCAGGTCAGCACGTTCGCCTCGCCGCGGAAGCCGTCGAGGTGCTCGAAGGCGTGCGTGTAGGCGTCCTGCAGCGCGTCCTCGGCCTCGGCGTCGTCGTTGAGCACGGCGCGGGCGACGCGGAACAGCCGCTGGTTGCCGCGCTGCATGATGTGGCGGAATGCCTCGTGCTGGCCGCGGCGGGCCAGCACGACCAGTTCGTCGTCGGACAGCGTGGCGTAGGCGATGGCGTGGGCGTGTTCGGACATGGCGCGGCTTCCCCCTTTGCGGATCGGATGCGGGAACCGCCGCAAAGGTTCCCGTGCTGCGCGGGAAGCCTGGAGGCTGTGCAGATTACATCCCGGCGAGAGGCACTGTTCAACCCGAGCGAGCCGCCGGGAACGGCTGCCGCCGGACGGGATGCCGGGCGAATTGCATCCATGCCGGCGTGCTCATGGCGGCCAGAGGCGGGATACGTGGCGCGCGGTATGCCGTACCAGGGTGCCGGGACCTCGGCGGCGAAGCGGCGATCTACGACAGTCTTCCCGTCGCGCCCCGGAGCGCGGCGGCCGCGACGGCACGGAAGCCGCCCTCCGGCCGGCGCTGGCGCTCGACCGCCAGACCAACCAGCGACAGGAGGTGTTCGCGCCACGTGTCTCATTGGCCGAGCTGGGCGCATACGACGGCGAATACGACGCGGGACTGGCGCAGTCGCGCGCGCTGGCCGACGATGCCGCGAAACGTACATGGACAGGTTCCGTCTTCGAGGCGAAGCTCGCCGTGCAGCGCGTCCTCGACCGCGGCGCGAATCGCGCCGTTGCGGATGCCTGCCATCGCATGCTGGAGGCCGACGCGCGCAAGGCCGGCTATGGCTGGGTGGCGCAACGATTGGCAACCATGCGGGATGGCCGCGCGGAATCCGGGGCAGGGAAGGAGTAACTTCCGGCTCGTGGCGAAGCTTGCCGATGCCCGCAGGGCGACGATGTTGCATTCGAGCGCATGAAAATCCAGACGCTGGCACCGAAAGTCTATGTCCCGCTGCTGGCTGCCCATGCGGCGGTGCTGGTCGCGGAACCTGCGCGGGTGCTGTCGTGGAGCTACGCGCTGGTCCTGCTGGTGCTGCTGTTCACCTTGTTCCTGGCCGGGCGAAGGTTGCGCATGAGCGTGGCGCACAACCGTCCCTGGTGGACGATGTTGCTGCTGGCGCTGGCAATGCAGCTCGCTGCCTTCGGGTTGCTGCTGACCGATTCACTGGTTCATCCGCAGGGCACGCTGGTGCAGTTCGACCCCACCTTCTACTTCTGCAGCAGCAGCCTGCTGTTGACGCTGGCCGCCGTATACAACCCGGTCGGTCCGCTGCATCGCTGGGCCAGCGCGCTCGACGCCGTGCTGGCCTGTGCCGTCGCGGGCCTGTTCTATGCGTTGCTGCGCGGCGTCATCAGGCATGACACGGCGCAGGCATCCGCGGCCTCGTTCGTCATGTGGATGTTCGACGCGATGGCGCTGTTCGTGGTGGCCTGCGTGACCTTGCGCTTCGCCACCACCAAGCGCGCGGACGAGCGCCGCTTCTTCGTCGTGTTGCTGGTGTTTGCATGGGCGGAGCTGGTGTTTCCGGCGATCCACAACCGCTTCATCCTCTCCAGCGAGTCCTATCTGCCCGAACTGTGCCTGGACTTGCCCTTCGTGGTGCTCGGGCTGCGACTCAGCCAGCGGCGCAACGTGTGGTTCCGGTGGTATCGGCCCAGCCGGCGCGTCCACCTGGTCACGGGCGGCATCAGCCCGTTCGTGCTGAGCATGGCCTTGTGCCTGCTGGCCTTCGTCCAGCTTGACCGCAACCGCGCCATCGCTTTCGGCGCGATGGCGGTGGGCATCGCCTCTTACGCCATGCGCGTCGCGTTGCTGCTGGGGCACCACCTGCGCCAGGAAGGCGAACTCAAGCACTTGCAGCGCGGGCTGCGGCAGACCGTCATCCACGACGAACTGACCGGGCTGCTGAACCGTCGCGGCTTCTATCGCAACTTCGACCGCGCCTGGGAACGATCCACGCGGGACCGCCTGCCCCTGACGGTGGCCCTGGTCGATATCGACATGTTCAAGACCTACAACGACACCCATGGGCACCTGGCGGGCGACGATTGCCTGGCAAAGGTGGGGCGCGCGCTGCAGCAGGAAGCCGATGCATACGGCGACCTGACCGTCGCGCGCTACGGCGGCGAGGAATTCGCCGTGTTGTTGCTTGGGCGCGACCGGATGATGGCGGAGCACATCTTGCAGCGGCTTCGGTTGTGCGTGGAGGCGTTGCGCATCGCCAGCCGCCGAAGCCGGCATGGCGTCGTCACCGTCAGCGTGGGACTCGCTGCCCGGGACGAAGGCGAACCGGGTGAAAAGCCGGCCCTGTTGCACCAGGCCGACCAGGCGCTCTACGCCGCCAAGCACGCCGGCCGCAACTGCCTGCGATGGTTTGCACCTAGCCTGCACGCAAGCGAACTGGACCGGCACGGGTGATGCCGCACCTCGCCAGCCGCGGCATGATACGGAGCCCGCGCGTCACAGGCCGAGCGAAAGCCCGTGCGTGCGCGCAGGCGCATCGATGGCGTTCGTCCATCACGGTGCACAGGCCGCACAGGCGCGCTTGAGGCAGTCGATACCCCATGCGACAGGCCCGCGCATCAGCGCGTCTGGACACGGGCGCGTGAAGCCGTGCTGCCGGCACCGCTCCTTCACCGGCATGCCGGCTTCCGCCTCACGCAGGAAGCCGATGATCCGCTCTTCGGCAAGCCGTCTCTTCGCGTCCGATCTCCTTCGGATGGGGGGCTGGACTCCAAACCGATGTGCTGCCCGTGACCGTGATTTCGATGCCAGCACATGAATCGAAAACGCTCTAGGATGCGGTGAGGCCAACCCAGGGATCCACTCCATGCCATCGTTCGCCCGGCGCTTCGCCTTGTGCCTTGCCCTGTCCCTCCCCGTCGCCGCCGTCGCGCATGCAGTGCCGGACCCATGGTGGAAACACGCGGTGATCTACGAGATCTACCCGCGCAGTTTCGGCGACAGCAACGGCGACGGCGTGGGCGACCTGCGTGGCATCACGCAGCATCTGGGCTACCTGCAGAAGCTGGGCGTCGACGCGATCTGGATCGCGCCGATGTACCCCTCGCCGCAGGTGGACTTCGGCTACGACATCGCCGACTACGAGGCGGTGGATCCCCAGTACGGTTCGCTGGCCGACTTCGATGCGCTGCTGCGCGAGGCAGGCAGGCACCACATCCGCGTGATCCTCGACATGGTGCTCAACCACACCTCGGACAAGCACGCCTGGTTCGTCGAGTCGGCAAGCTCCCGCGATAACCCGAAGGCCGACTGGTACGTCTGGAACGACGGCGTCGACGCGAACGCGCCGGGTGTGACGCCGTTCCAGAAGCGCTTCGAGCACGACGGCAAGGTGCCGCCGAACAACTGGGAGTCGGTGTTCGGCGGCTCCGCGTGGGAGTGGGTGCCGGCCCGCCGGCAGTTCTACTACCACCGCTTCTATCGCCAGCAGCCGGACCTCAATTGGCGCAATCCGGCGGTCGAGCAGGCGATGTTCGGCGCCATGCGCTTCTGGCTGGACCGGGGCGTGGCCGGCTTCCGCCTCGATGCGATCTCCACGCTGTTCGAGGATCCCCGGCTGCGCAACGATCCGGAGCGCCCGGGCACCAACGCCCAGGGCGATCCGAACCTGCAATCCAGGTACAGCGACAACCTGCCCGAGGTGCACGACGTGATCCGCCGCATGCGCGCGATGGTGGACAAGTACCCGGGCAACCGCGTGCTGATCGGCGAGACCTATACGCCGGACATCGCCGACCTGGACAAGTGGTACGGCGGCCCGCGCCACGACGAGCTGCAGCTGCCGATGGACATGCTGGTCGGTTTCGGCGCGAAGGCCAGGTTCGACGCGGGCTGGTTCCGCAAGACGCTGGAAGACTCGCAGACCGTGCACGGCCAGCCGCTGATCGTCTTCGACAACCACGACAACCCGCGTTCGATCGACCGCTTCGGCGACGGCCGCCACGACGTGCAGCGGGCCAAGGCCATCGCGACGCTGCTGCTGACCACGCGCGCGACGGCGCTGACCTACTACGGCGCGCCGCTGGGCATGACCACGGCGACCCCGACGCGCAAGGAGGACGTGCGCGACCCGATCGGCATCACCGGCTGGCCGAAGGAGAAGGGGCGGGATGGCGAACGCACGCCTATGCAATGGACGCCGGGAGCGCAGGCGGGTTTCTCGACCAACCCGCGGACCTGGCTGCCGGTCAACCCCAACCACGCCACGGTCAACGTGCAGACCGAGCTGGCCGAGCCCGGTTCGCTGCTCAACTGGTACCGCACGCTGATCGCGCTGCGGCGTGCGAATCCCGCGCTGCGCGACGGCGCGATGAGCTTCCTCGACCGCGCCGATCCCGACGTGCTCATCTATCGCCGGGAGGGCGGCACGCCGGTCACCGTGCTGGTCAACTTCAGCGGCGAGCCGCAGCGGATCAAGGCCGGCATCGTGCAGGGCGCGGTGCGCACGTTGGCCGCCACCGATCCCGCGCTTGGCAAGGCGACGACGCTGGACGGTGCGACGCTGCCTCCGTACGCCGCATGGATCGTGACGCCGTCGCGCTAGGGCGTTTTTCGGCATTGGATTCGCTTGCGCGCCTCGCCGCGCAGGCGATGCCTGCCCGGGAATGCCGGCGGCGAGACGCAGCAGGCAGCGTCACCGGGCCAAGCGACGCGTTCGGTCCATCAATGATCCAGGCGGATCCGGTTGTCGAATCCAGCGGGAGCGGGCGGGGTGTCGTGCCTGGCGCTTGGCTCCAAAGCCGACAGTCAGGCATGGCTGAACACGGCGACGGCGATCGCCAGGGTCGCTCCCAGGCCGACGACGAAGGCCAGCGTCCGGACAACCGGTATGCCGGCGGCATAAACGACGTAGTGGGCGAGCCGGGCCCCCAGGTAGAGCTTGGATGCAACGACAGTTGCCGGCGTGCTCACCCCGAGCAGCGCCGCGACGATGACCAGCGGCGCGAACACGGCGAGATTTTCCACCGCGTTGGCATGCGCGCGGCGCGCCCTCTCGGCCCAGACCGGGTCGGGCGGAAAAGCGGGATCGGGATTGGCAAACGTGCTGGCAAGTCCGCGCGTCAGGATTCTCGCGGACATGTAGGGAATCCACATCAGGGCCGTCGCAGTGGCGGCGAGGGCCAGGGCATGGAGTTCCGGCGTGAGTTTCATGATGGGATGCCTCTTGATCGCTCGGAGAGATTCTCTCCGGCTTCATGTCGACGGGCAGGCCGTCTCCCGATGAACAGGAGAGGGCGGAAATGCCCTCCCAGGAAGAGCTTTGCGGCGATGTGTGCGCTGCGCCGTCGATGTGGCCATCGACGGCGACTTCTGTGCTTACTTGCCCTGAATCAGCAGGCCCAATGGCGCCAGGGGGCCGACCGGGATGAACTCGAAGTTCAGAATGCCCGCGCTGGCAAGCGGCAACGCACCGATGACTTCCCTGGCTTCATCGACCGACTCGACACTCATGAGAAAAACCACGCCTGGCGTGTCGCCGCGGAACCAGAATTGCTCCATCTTCCCGTCGAGGTAGAGCCTGAGCGTGGCCGGAACCTCGCTCGGCATGTACTGCTGCCTCAGCTCCGGCGTGAGCGGAGCCTTGCCTGATCCGATCGCGAAAACCTTCATGGGTGATCTCCTGGTGGGTGGGGGATTCGGAGAGCCCAATCTAGTCGTGCGATCCCTTGGCTGCTATCGTCATAAATGACAACTTCAGGTGCATTTACGCCATGCGGATATCCGTGCTTGCCCTCGATGGCGTATTCGATACCGGCCTGGCCGCGCTGCTTGACGCACTCACCCTGGCCAACAAGTTCTCGGCGGCGCAGAGTGGTGTGCCCCCGTTTGACGTGTCGATCGTCGGCGTGAAAAGGAAGGTTCGATCCGGGCAGGGCATGGTCATACCCAGTCAACTCATGTCGGACGGCCCGGCACCAGACTGGGTGGTGATCCCGGCCCTCAATACGGGAACGCCCGAATTGCTGTTGCCGGCACTCGAACGACCGGACGTCAGGAAAGCCAAGGCGCAACTGCTCGGATGGCATGCCGGGGGTGCACAACTGGCAGCATCCTGCATCGGGACGTTCTTTCTCGCAGAAATCGGGGTGTTGGATCATCGGGAAGCGACGACAACGTGGTGGCTCGCGCCCCTGTTCCGGCAGCGCTACCCGAAGGTTCTGCTTGATGAATCACGCATGCTCATACCTACCGACATCGGCGTCACCGCAGGTGCGGCGATGGGGCACCTCGACCTTGCCCTGTGGTTGATACGCAAAGCGAGCCCGGAGCTGGCGGTGGTCGTCTCGCGCTATCTGCTGGCCGATATCCGCTCGTTGCAGGCTGCGTACATCATCCCCAACCACCTGGCGCAGGCGGATCCTCTGATCCTGCGCTTCGAGCGCTGGGCGCGCGAACACCTCAGGCAGGGGTTTTCGTTGCAGGCGGCGGCGAAGGCCCTGGCGACGAGCACGCGCACGCTGCAACGCCGCTGCGAAGCAGTACTCGGCAAGTCGCCACTTTCCTACTTCCAGGATCTGCGCGTCGAGCGCGCGCGATCGCTTCTCCGCGGCGGCAGCCTTGATCTGGAAGCCATCGCTGCGGAGGTCGGCTACGAGGACGGGGCGACATTGCGAACACTGCTGCGCCAACGCCTCGGTCGCGGGGTGCGCGATCTTCGCGATGAATTGCGCTAGACGCATCGCCGGCCGAGGCCGGATTCACGGTGGGGATCCATTCCTGGACTTCGAGACAGGCTGGATGCCCGAAGCGGCGGCTGATCCGTCGAATCATTTCGGCATGAGGTGGAACAGGCCGCCCGATTCGGCGTCTTCCAGCATCCAGAGCGAGCCGTCGGGTGCTTCTTCGATATCGCGGATGCGTTTGCCGATGCTCCAGCGCTGGACCGCGGTGGCGCCGCCCTTGCCGTCGAACGTGACGCGAACGATGGCCTCGCTGACGAGGCCGCTGAGCAAGGCGCTGCCATTCCAGTGCGGGAACAGGCTGCCCTTGTAGAACATGAGGTTGCCCGGCGCGATAACCGGCACCCAGTAGATCACCGGCTTGGCGAGATCGGGCCGCGTGTCGGGGCTGGGGATCGGCACGCCGTCATAGTTGACGCCATACGAGACCAGCGGCCAGCCGTAGTTCCTGCCACGCTGGATCAGGTTCAGCTCGTCGCCCCCGCGCGGGCCATGCTCGAGTTCCCACAGTCGGCCATCGGGAGCGAAGGCGAGGCCGTAAGGTGTGCGGTGGCCGGTGGTCCAGGTTTCGGCCGGCGTCAGGTTGGGCCCGGGGAAGGTATAGGTGCTGACCACCAGCGCCGTCTTGGCTTTCTCGGTATCGGCCGCCGGATCGATCAGCGGAATGGTGCGCGCACCGACCTTGCCCGCCCACGGATTGCCTGGCGCGGGTTTGCCGTCCAGCGTCAGCCGCAGGATCTTGCCTTCCGGCTGGTTCGGATCCTGCGCGGGAGTGAAGCGCTGGCGGTCGCCCAGCGTGAGGAAGAGGTACTTGCCGTCCGGCGAGAAGGCGATCTGGCCGCCGGGCTGGCCGCCCTTGCCCGTGGGCATCTGGCGCCACAACACCTGGAAGCCGTCCAGCCGGGGCTGCTTGCCATCCAGCACGAGCCGCCCCCGGCCAAGCACCACGCCGCCGCCGTAGTCGCCCGGTGCGACATAGGTGAGATACACGTCGTGGTCCTTGGCGTAATGGGGCGAGAGGAAGACGCCCAGCATGCCGTCCTGGCCTTCGGCATAGCTGGGCGGGACGCCCGCGATTTCGGTCTTGGCGCCCTGCGGGGTCACCAGATCGACGCGGCCGACCTTCTCGGTCACCAGCATGCGGCCATCGGGCAGGAACGCGATGCGCCAAGGCAGATCGAAGCTCGCCACCTTCGTGATGGTGAAGGGAAGGTCGGGATCGGATTTCTGTTCGCCTGCATTGGTCTGCGCTTGGGCCGTGCTTGTCAGCAAGGCCACGAGAAAGACGCCGGTTGCCAGCTTCATCATCTGCATGTTTCCTTGTGCTCGAGTGACCCGGAACATCCTAGCGCCCTGATTGTTGCAGGATTGGATAAGTCGAGCAGGCGAAGCGGCGGGCTAAAGCGGCGGTTGGCGATCAGGGCAAGCATCAGGGGTAGGCCGGCGCCTGCTTCCGGTCTAGGAGTCACCCGGCGTCTTGAGCTGGCCGCCACGAAGCCGCCGCTCGAAACCTTGCCCGTGCCCGGCATGCGCAGTTTGGGTCGGGAGCGGCAGAGGCGTCTTTGCGAGTTGCGCCCCTGAGGTCATCCGCTTGCAAATCCCCCGGGCGCGCCTTACAGTGAACCATATGGTTCACTATCAAGCCCGCCTCGACTCAACCTTCGCCGCGCTCGCCGATGTCACCCGGCGCGGCGTGCTGGAGCAGCTCGGAGGCTCGGACGCCTCGATCAGCGACCTTGCCCAGCGATTCCACATGACCCTCACGGGCATGAAGAAGCACGTCAGCGTGCTGGAGCAGGCGGGGCTCGTGACCACGGAGAAGGTCGGGCGTGTACGGACGTGCAGGCTCGGACGGCGCCGGCTGGAAGAAGAGGCCGCCTGGATCGAGCGCCACCGCCAGCTCTGGAGTGCACGCTTCGATGCGCTGGACGAACTCGTCGAACACTTGAACCGCAAGGAGAAGGCAGATGCCCAAAGCAAAAGAAAGTAGCCCCGTCGCCATGAACCGCACCGCCGTGGAACGCAAGTCCGACCGCGAACTCGTGGTGACGCGAACGTTCGATGCCCCGGCGCACATCGTCTTCGAGGCGTGGAGCAAGGCCGAATTGTTCCAGCGCTGGTGGGTGCCGAAGTCGGCGGAGTTGTCGCTGCTCTCGTGCGACATGGATGTGCGCACCGGGGGCACTTACCGCCTCGTGTTCCGCCACCCGATGTCCGATCGGCCGATGGCGTTCTTCGGCACGTACCGGGAGGTGATTCCGAACGAGCGCATAGTGTGGACGAACGAAGAAAGCGACGAGGGCGCCGTGACCACGGTGACGTTCGAGGAAAATGCCGGCAAGACGCGGGTCACCTTTCACGAACTCTACCCCACGGAAGCAGCCCTCGACGAAGCCCTCGCCGGTTCCGCGGAAGGCCTGCCCGAACAGTTCGCCCAACTGGACGAGTTGCTCGCCGGAAGGTCGTGACCGCACCGTGGCAAACGGTGCCTGGAAGGGACGACGGGGAAGCACACGATCACTGCCGCGCCGGCCAGTCCGGCGCCACGCGAGGTTCCCATGCTCAGGCGCGATTTCCTGAAGACTGCCATGGCGACCGCCGTGCTGACGGCGGCCCTTCCCGTCCAGGCCAGGAAGCCCCCCGCCATGTCGAACGCGAATTTTGCCGACGTCAATGGCCAGCACATCTTTTACAGCGTGCATGGCGTCGGCAAGCCGCTCGTTCTTCTCCACGGCGGCATCAACCCGGACAGCTTCGGGAGCAACCTGGCCGAACTGGCCAAGGGCCGGCGGGTGATCGCTCCCCATCTCCAGGCACACGGGCGCACGCCAGACACGGACAGGCCGCTGCGCAGTGAAACGATGGGCGACGACATCGCCGCCCTGATCGGCCACCTGGACCTCGGCAAGGCCGACGTCGTGGGCTACTCGCTGGGCGCCAACGTCGCGCTGCAGACCGCCATCCGCCATCCGGACGTGGTCGACCGGCTCGTGCTCGTGTCCGCGGCGATGCGGCAGGACGGCTTTTATCCGGAGGGGGTGGCGGCCTTCAGGCAGCTGGAGGCCAACGCCGCCACGCTGGGCCCTGGCGTCAAGGCATCGCCGTTGGGGAAGACCTATCCCGATGTCGACTGGACCAACCTCTTCAGGAAGGTCGGCGACATGACCAAGCGCCCCTTCGACTGGAGCGCCGGGGTCGCCAGGCTCCAGGCACGGACCCTGCTGGTCTATGCCGACGCCGACGCCATCCGGCCCGAGCACATGGTCGAGTTCTGGAAGGCGCTGGGCGGCGGCCGACGCGATGCCGGGATCGATGGCTCGCTGCGGCCCGCAAACCAGTTCGCCATCCTGCCGGACACCACCCACTACACGATCCCCGTCGATCCGATGCTGCCGGAGATTGTCGAACGCTTCCTCGGGGCGGCATTGAAGGCAGAGCGTTAGGGACCGCGAAACGTCTGAAACATCCTTGTTTTCCGAGTCGTCCGGAGGATCAGGCGGTGGGTGATGCCTTGGCGCAGGCGAAGGGTCAGACCCCGCCAAGTGCGTGATGGGGGCGCTGACGGTTGCCGTGATGGCGCCAGTCCCCGGCTGTGCCGGCGCACCTCGTGCCGGTTGATGAAGGCGTGGCGGTCCGCGACCCCTGTGCGGAAGCTGCGGTTGGGGCGCTCGATGCAGGCGGTCCGGGCCGGCCTGCCTTCCAGTTCAGCCGGACGTCGTTCCCTTCGGCAGTGGGTCGCCGCGCCCCTCGGCTCTGCGGGTTGCAAGTGATCCGGTGGATGTACGTCGAAATCATCCGGTTCGCCTGGCGAGTATTCGGAAGTATCTGGAAGTTTCGCACGCGCCCCGCGCCGGGCTTTACATGGGATGATGATCGTAATATGATATGCGTCATTCAATAAACGGAATGCCGTCATGGCCCACGACGCAATTGAAGGTTCGGTTCTCATCACGGGTGCTTCTTCCGGCATCGGCGCCACGTATGCGCAGCGCTTCGCCGCACGCGGCCATGACCTGGTGCTGGTGGCCAGGGACATGCAGCGGATGGAAGCGACCGCCGCCCGGCTGGCCGGGACGTACGGCGTACTGGTCGACATCCTTCCGGCCGATCTCACCGACCGGGAGCAATTGGCCAGGGTGGAACAACGCCTGCGGACAGACAGCCGCATCGGCGCCTTGGTCAACAATGCCGGCATGGGTGCGCCCGAGCGGTTCGTGGGCGCGCCTGCCGAGGCACTCGACAAGGTGGTGCAGTTGAACGTCACGGCCGTCATGCGACTGGCTGCGGCCGCGCTTCCGGCATTCAAATCGCGTGGCCGGGGCACCATCATCAATATCGCGTCGGTGCTGGCGCTGGCGCCCGAGCTGTTCAGCGGCGTCTACAGCGGCACCAAGGCCTTCGTGCTCAACTTCAGCCAGTCGCTGCAGAAGGAACTGGCCGGCAGCGGCGTACACGTGCAGGTGGTGCTGCCCGGAGCGACGCTGACCGAGATCTGGGCGCGGGCAGGAAAGAACGTCGAGGAGCTTCCCGCGCACATCGTGATGCCGGTCGGAGCGATGGTGGATGCGGCCCTGGTCGGCCTTGATCGCGGCGAACTGGTCACCGTGCCGCCGCTGCACGACGAAGGCCAATGGCAGGCACTGCAGGCAGCGCGAACCGCCATGTTGCCGCACCTTTCCACCGACAGGCCCGCGGCCCGTTATCTCGCCGGCGTCTGATCATCTCACTTCGAAGACACGCCCGGTGCCCCGCGCCGGGCGCAGGAGTCGTCATGCCAGAGCATGCATCCGTGCCCTCCGGGAATCCGGTGAAGCACAAGCGATTCGTCGTTGCCGGACTGGTCCTGGCCGCCATGCTGGCGTTGGCCTGGGTCGGTTGCTGGTGGCTTCACGGGCGCTATTTCCAGAGCACCGATGATGCGTACGTGGGCGGCAACGTCACCGTGATCTCGCCCCGGGTTTCCGGCTACGTGTCGAAAATCCGCGTCAAGGACAATGCCTACGTGCACGCCGGCGATCCGCTGGTGGAGCTCGATCCGGCAGGCTACGACGCGCGGCGCCGTGCGGCAGGTGCCCGGGTCGAGGCGGCGAAGGCGACGTTGGTGCGCCTGAACGCGCAGGTCCAGCTCGCCCGGTCGGACATCGCCGAGGCGACGGCCGAACAGCAAGCCCGCCGGGCGGCGCTGATCTTTGCCGGGCAGGATGCCGCCCGTTACGCACGATTGGCCAGCAGCACCGCCGGCACCGTGCAGGCGGCGCAGCAGGCGCGTTCGCATCATGCCCAGGCCGAGGCGGAGTACGCAGCAGCCGCCAGCCTGTTGCAGGCGCGCCAACGTCAGCTTGCCGTGGTCAAGGCACAGATCGTGGAGGCGGGAGCGGCTCTGTCGCAGGCGCAGGCCGAAGAAAACGAGGCCGAACTCGACGCAGGCTACACCGTGATCCGCGCTCCGGCAGACGGCTATGTCGGGGACCGGTCGGCCCACGTGGGCACTTTCGTGAGTGCGGGTACCCAGCTGATGTCGCTGGTCCCGGCCCAGGGGCTGTGGGTCGACGCGAACTTCAAGGAGGATCAGCTCGCGCGCATGCGCCGCGGGCAGGCCGTGGACATCGTTGCCGACGTCGAGCCGGGCAGGAAGATCACCGGCCATGTCGTCAGCCTGTCGCCGGCATCGGGCTCGGTATTCAGTCTGATCCCGGCGCAGAACGCCACCGGCAACTTCACCAAGATCGTGCAGCGCGTGCCGGTCCGCATTGCGCTGGACGGCAAGTTTTCCCTCGTCGGCCTGTTGCGGCCGGGGCTGTCGGTCACCGCGACCGTCGACACGCAGAGGCAGGCGCCCCAGCCGTGAACACCGCCTCGTCGCCTGCAGGTTCCGATCATCCTTCGGTCTTGCCGTTCGCCGTGATGTGCGTGGGCATGTTCATCGCGCTGCTCGATATCCAGATCGTCGCCGCGTCGCTGCAGGACATCGGCGGCGGCCTGTCGGCGGGGCAGGACCAGATCGGCTGGCTGCAGACGGCCTACCTGATCGCCGAGATCATCGTCATCCCGATGTCCGGCTGGCTGACTCGCGTGTTTTCCACGCGCCGGCTGTTCGTGGCATCCGCGCTGGGGTTCACCGCGGCCAGCGCGTTGTGCGGCATGGCCTGGAACATCGAGAGCATGATCGCGTTCCGCGCCCTGCAGGGCATGCTGGGCGCGTCGATGATCCCGACGGTCTTCACCTCCACCTTCCATTTCTTCCCGGGCAAGCGGCAGCCGCTGGCGGCGGCGGTGGTCGGAACCATCGCATCGGTGGCGCCGGCGCTGGGCCCGATGATCGGCGGCTGGATCACCGACTCCTTGTCATGGCACTGGCTGTTCTACATCAATCTCGTGCCGGGGCTGCTGGTGGCGATTGGCGTGGCGGCCTGGGTCGATGTCGACCGTCCCGAACACGGCTTGCTGAAGGACGCCGACTATCTCGGCATCGGGCTGATGGCCATCTTCCTCGGCAACCTGGAATACGTGCTGGAAGAGGGCGCGCGCTGGAACTGGTTCGACGACGCAGGCATTCGCCATTCGGCGTGGGCGGCTGGCGTGGCCGGCGTACTGTTCGTCTGGCGCAGCCTGGCCTATGAACATCCGATCGTGGAATTGCGCGCGCTGAGCAACCGGAACTTCCTGATCGGCTGCATTCTTTCCTTCATCACCGGCATGGGGATCTTCGGCACTATCTACCTGATCCCGTTGTTCCTGGGCTACGTGCGCGGGTTGTCGGCCTGGCAGACCGGCGTGATCCTCAGCGCCACCGGGCTGGGTTCGTTGCTGGGCGTTCCGTGCTACATCACCCTGGCGCGGCGCGGCGTGGACCCACGCTGGTTGATGGCGTTCGGCCTGGCGATGTTCGGCCTGTCCATGCTGAGCTTCAGCCGCATCACCCACGACTGGGGCGCGGGCCAGCTGTTCTGGCCGCAGATCATCCGTGGCTTCCCGCAGGTGTTTGCCGTGGCGCCCGCGGTCACGCTGGGACTGGGCAGCCTGCCGATGGCGCGGCTCAAGTACGCCAGCGGGCTGTTCAACATGATGCGCAACCTGGGTGGCGCAGTCGGCATCGCGATCTGCGGGGCCATTCTCAACGACCGGACCAACCTGCATTTCGAGCGCATCGCCGCGTCGCTCGATGCCGGGCATGCTCCCCTGGGCGTGGCCATCGCAACGATGCACGCACGCCTGCAGCAGATGCTGGGCGACGACGCGCGCGCCACGGCAGCCAGCCTGGCGGAGCTGCGTCAACTCGTCTACCGCGAGGCCTCGACCATGGCCTATGCGGACGCTTTCCTCGTGATGCTGGTGGCCTTCGCCATCGCCATCGTGCTGGTGCCGCTGCTGCGCAAGGTGGTGCAGCAGGGCGCCGGCAGCGCAGCCGGGCATTGAACCATGCAAACCAAAACGATCAACCGCACCCTCCGTCGGGCCAGCCGTCTCCATCGCACGTGGATCGTGCTGATGGCGGCGGCCCTGTCCGGCTGCATGGCCGGACCGGACTATTCACGGCCGGAAGTCGCCCTGCCCGGGCATTACGCGGATGCAGAGGCGCTGACGGGCAGCCCGTCGCAGGCCGGCCTGGACCACTGGTGGAAGGGCTTTCACGACCCCGTGCTCGACAGGATCGTCGACCAGACCACGTGGCAAAACCTGGACATCTCGGCCGCGGACGCCCGCATCGCCCAGGCGCGCGCGATGGCGCAAGAGAGCAGGGCAGACCTGTACCCGCAGGGCAGCCTTGACGGCAGTGTGGTCCGGCAGCGCCAGTCCTTGCTGAGCCCCGAAGGGCGGCTGGCCAATCGTCTTCCCGGCTATACCCGTGACCAGACGCTGCGGCAGATCGACGCCGGTGCGAGTTGGGAAACCGACCTCGCCGGGGGCCTGCATCGGCGCGCACGCGCCTACCGCGACGAGGCCCAGGCCGCCGAGGCCGCACGCCTGGGCGTGCGCATTTCCGTGGTCGCCGAGGCCGCGGACGCCTACTTCCGGATACGCGAGGTACAGGCCAGCCAGGCCCTGCTGGAGGCGCAAGTCGACGCCGATCGCCGGCTCGCGCAGTTGACCGTCACGCAAGTCGCCGCCGGCGTGGCGACCGATCGCGACGAAGGCGATGCACAGGCGGTGCTCGGGACGGACCAGGCGGAGCTCGCCGGCCTGCGGGACCAGCTGCAACGGCAGGGTTATCGGCTGGACGTGCTGGTGGGCGATGCCCCCGGCACGGATCGTTTCCAACTGCGTGCATCCATCGACACGGCATGGACCGTTCCCGGCATTCCCCCCGACATGCGTCCAGCGGAGCTGATGCGGCGACGTCCCGACGTGATCGCAGCCGAACGGTGGCTGGCCGCGAAAACCGAAGGCATCGGTGCCGCCATGTCCCAGTACTACCCATCGCTGTCGCTCGGCGGCCTGCTCGGTTTCGAGCGGCTGGGTACGGGTGGCCTCTTCGAAAGCGCCGCGTTCCAGCCGGCACTGCTGGCCGGCATCCACTGGCGCCTGTTCGATTTCGGAAAGGTCGACGCCGAAGTGGCCGCCGCGCGCGGCGGTCGGGCCGAAGCCTTGTCGGACTACCGGCAGACCGTGTTGCGCGCTGCGGAGGACGTCGAGGACGCGCTGTCCGGCCTGGCCAAACTGGATGCGCAGGAACGCCGTTGGCAGCAGGTGGTCGACGCCGATGCGCGATCGAGGGCATCGATCGGGCACAGCTTCGACGCGGGCGCCTCGAGCATGATCGATGTGTTGCAGCGCGAGCGCACGCTGCTGATTGCCAAGCGCATGCGCGCCACCCTGCGTTCCGACCGTGCCCGCGCCACCGTCGAGGTGTTTCGCGCACTGGGTGGCGGCTGGTCGCCCGGCCACGAACCATCGTTGGCTGCACGGGATGCGCCATGATTGCAGTCGGGAGTCCGTTCCGGGTCTGGTATATGATGCATGTCATATTTAAATGGAGGGACGCGCCATGCGTTACAGCAGCGAGCACAAGCAGCAGACCCGCGAGAAGGTGCTGACGGCTGCAGCACGCACCATTCGCGAACAGGGGCCGGAGCGCATCAGCGTGGCCGCCGTGATGGGCGAGGCCGGCTTGACGCATGGCGGCTTCTACGCGCACTTCGCGTCCAAGGAGGCGCTGGTCGCCGCCAGCATCGAGCACATGTTCGAGCAGATGCGCGCGCGCATCGATGAGTTGACCGAGGGCAGGGGCGCGCGGGAAGCGCTTCGCAACTACATCGACTTCTACCTTTCAGAGCGCCATGTCCAGGCGCGCGGACAAGGCTGCCCCGTCGCCGCACTGGGTTCGGATCTCCCGAGGCTGGACGATGCGGCGCGGAAGGCCTTCGCCGATGGCATGGCGATCCAGCACCGGCGCCTGCGGGCTTTCTTCAAATCCCTCGATGTCGCGGATCCCGATGACTCCGCGCACTCGCTGCGTTCGGAACTGCTGGGCGCATTGCTGAGCGCGCGCCTGGTGAGCGCCGGTGAGCGCAAAAAAGTGCTTGAAGCGTCACGCCAATCGCTCAAGCGGCGTTTCGACCTCATGGCTTCATAGCCACAGTGGCGACGGCAAAAGTACCGAATCGCACTGTCGACTAAGGAAACTCTGATTTTGCTCGTCATCCCAGCGCACGCTGGGATCCAGCGTCTGTAGACCATTGAACGCAAAGGCACTGGATTCCTGCTTCCGCAGGAATGACGAGCAAGAAGCCGATTGATCAGACCTTCCCTAAGCGGGCCGGCGACACGGTGGTTTCTTCGCGTCAGCCACACGATGCTCCTGCGTCAAGCCATGGCTACACGACGCCGTCACGGAAGCGGCTATGGCTGTCGTCTTCGCGCTGGCCGAAGGACGCGTCCTTCGGCCAGGCCGCGAGGACGTGGCGGAGGCGACGGACAGCCATGTCCGCTACGGGGGCGGCCATTCCTGCAGTCCTTCAATCAAGCATGCTGCCCAGCTATCTATCGGATGAAGCCGCGGATGGTGCCCGACGGAGCGGCATAGTTTGTGCGGTCGACCAACCCTGTCGGAATCATCGGTTATTTGCAGGACACGGGGTTCGGCAGGTAGTCGTCCGGCCGGAACTCCCTTCGCATTCGCTGGGTAGCGAAATCGACAAAGGCGCGAAGTTTCGGCAATGACTGGCTTCGGCTTGGGTAGTAAAGGGAAAGACCGGGAACCTCTTCACAATAGGGTTCGAGCACAGTCTGCAGATCTCCACTTTCAAGATGCGACATCACGAGCGAATGCGGCAATTGGAAGAGCCCAACGCCTCTCAGTGCGGAGCGAATGCAGGCCTCGACGTCGTTGATCACAAGAGGCCCCGCGACCCCCACCGTGATGCGCTCGCCATCGACGACAAATCGCCAATGATCGAGGGCTCGCACGGACTGACGGAGAAGGATGCAACGGAAGTCCTGCAGATCATACGGAGACGACGGTCGGCCATGCTTCTGAAACAAGGCCGGGGCGCCAACGACAACGAAGCGCTCGGGTGGCGTCAGCCATACTGCAACCATGTCAATCTGGACGAAGTTTCCCAGGCGTATCCCCGCATCGAACCCTTCTTCGACGATGTCGATCGGGCGATCCTCGCCCACCAGTTCAAGTTCGACGTTTGGGTGAGCGTCGAGAAAGTCGGGCAGCAGGCGATTCACCAGCAGCGGCAAGGTTGGCCTGGGCACATTCATGCGTAGTCGGCCAGTGATCTCGCCACCCAGGCCACTCGCAGCGTCCAACCCTGCCGTAAGCATGTCGACTGCCGGGCGCGCGTGGGCATGCAAGCGTTCGCCCGCTTCAGTCAGCCTGACGCTTCGTGTTGTACGGGAGAAGAGGGGGGCGCCAACGCGTTCCTCCAGGTTGCGTATTGCCTGGCTGACTGCGGACGGGGTGATTCCGAGGTGCCTCGCGGCTGCACGGAAGCCCCGGTACTCCGCCACGGTCAGGAACATGACAAGCCCGTCCAGATGGCTGCGATCGGTTGTTAAGCTCATCTGCACGGCCCGTTTCGAATGTACCTAATATTCGAATGATAGCGCGGGAGCTACCGTGGGGCGGTCGAACTCTAATGAAGGCGAACGCTCATGTTTTTGGTTATGGGAATTACCGGGAAAGTCGGCGGCGCGACAGCAACTCATCTGCTGACGCAAGGCAAGAAGGTACGTGCCCTAGTCCGTGACCGCGCGAAGGCGGCAAGCTGGGCTGGCCAAGGCGTCGAACTGGTTGACGGCGACTGGAACGATGCGCTCTCCATCGAGCGGGCACTCAAGGACGTCGACGGCGCATTTGTCATGTTGCCTCCGATCTGGGCTCCCTCGCCGGATTTCAGGGAAGCCAGGGGCGTCGTGGCGAACTATGTCGAGGCCCTCACAAAGGCACCGGTGTCCCGGGTCGTGGCGCTCTCGTCGATGGGCGCGAACAGAACCGGCGGGACGGGGCTGATCACGGCCCTGTCGCTTCTGGAGCAGGGTCTGCGCGACCTGACTATGCCGACCGCCTATGTGCGCGCCGGTGGGTTTTTCGAAAATTTCCTGTACGGCCTGCACATCGCCCAGGGCGGCACGCTGCCCGTCTTCTACGACCCGACAAATCGGAAATCGACCATGGTCGCGACCGACGACATCGGCGCCGAGATCGCAGCGCTCCTGAGCGGACCGGCTTGGCCGGGGCATCGGTGCATCGAACTCGGTTCAATGGTGAGCGCAGATGAAGTCGCGACCCAATTGGGCGAGGTGATGAAGCTCGACGTCAAAGCCGTTGCCATCCCGCGGGCCGGCTGGCCGGCTGCATTCGAACAGTTCGGCATTCCGAAGGGCCAGTCTGGCCCTGCCGAAACCATGTATGAGGCTGTCAACGCCGGAGG
This sequence comes from Rhodanobacter geophilus, assembly GCF_040812275.1. Classification (NCBI taxonomy): domain Bacteria; kingdom Pseudomonadati; phylum Pseudomonadota; class Gammaproteobacteria; order Lysobacterales; family Rhodanobacteraceae; genus Rhodanobacter; species Rhodanobacter geophilus. The sequence goes on from NZ_JBFOHL010000002.1 coordinate 398,679, forward strand.
GATGGACCTCGGGGTGGAGAGTACGGAGCACGTCCCGGGTGCGACGTCGGCACGCGACGTTTTCGCGGCGGCCCAGGGGGCCGCTACGGCGTAGGTCTGCGGACCGGCGATGGGGTATGAGCTTCGGAGTTCATTCCGGAAATTCGCATCCCCGTCGCGGTTCTGGCAGAGAGGCCAAAGCAGCCTGTTTCCTCGTGAACTGCGGCATTTATGCCAACAAATATCGAGATCGAATATGAAGGTTCTTGTTTTGGGTGCCACTGGCGGAACCGGGCGGCTGATCGTCCACGACGCCCTGGAGAAGGGTCATTCCGTGGTGGCGCTGGTTCGCTCAAAGGCGCGCGCGCCCGATCTCCCGGGAGCGGACATCATCGAGGGCGATGCTCGCGACGAAGGTGCTCTCATGCGCGCCTTGGGCGGCTGCGATGCTGTCATCAGCTCGCTGGGAACCGGCCTTAGCCCCGTCAGCGAGGTCAGCCTGCTGACCGAAGCGACACACGCGCTGATCCCGGCGATGAGGCGCAGTGGTGTCTCCCGTCTGGTCTGCATCTCAGCCCTGGGGGTCGGAGACAGCCACGGCCACGGCGGATTCGTATTCGATCGGCTCTTCATGCCCTTGTTGCTTCGCCATGCCTATAAGGACAAGGGGCGTCAAGAGGCCGCGATCCGCGCCAGCTCACTTGATTGGGTCATCGTTCGGCCAGGCATGCTCATCAACGGTCCGGCCCGCGGAAGTCTCAGGGCCATTGTGGACCTCGCCAGCATCAACGGCGGGAAAATAGCACGCGCCGATGTCGCCCGGTTCGTGGTCGAGCAACTGGCGACTAACACGTGGTTGCGGCAGACGCCCGTCCTCCTGTGGTGAGGACGGGTCTCGTAGATCACCTTTTCCAGCCGTCGCATTCGACGGTAACCAGCCAGTTTGCCGACCGGGCGGTCACACAGCTCCAGGCAGCAAACTCCTCACCCAGAGTCGGACCAATGCCCAAAACCTCCTGGCGCCAAGTCTTACCCTTAGCCCTTGCCGTTTTCTTCGTCGTCGGCTCCGTCAGCAACATCTTCGCGCCGGGATCGATCTACGAGGAATACCTGAAATGGGGGTACCCGGGCTGGTTCCATCTCGTGACGGGATCGCTGGAACTGACCGCTGCCATTCTGATTATTCGGGCACCGAGTCGCCTGTTGGGTTCCGCGCTCGGCTGCGCTGTCATGTTGGCCGCCATCGCGACCGTCATCATCCACGGCCAATACGGGCATGCTGTACCGCCACTTGTCGTGGCGACTTTCTCACTTGTGGTCGGTTGGATAAGTTGGCGCAAACGGGTGGCATTACCAGCCATCGATCAGTACAAGCGGTACACAGGCATATAGGTCACGGCACTCCTCGGCTGGGCTGCCCGAGACGCCACGTCTTCTATCCAAATCTGATGGGACGGCGGTCGCGTAACGCGGCGTGTGGTCGCCGGTCGTCGCGTTGAAACATCGTTACTCCACTTCGGATCATTTCACCAAATCGAACCAGGCATGGCCGATCCGGCATCCTCGGATGCTTCGCCAGGCAAAAGGAAGAACACGTGTCTACACCATCCAGGTACGCGAGTTGGGCAATCGTGCTCTATTGGCCACGGAACTCGTTGCTTTTTGCCGCCATCGCCGGGATCTCACAGCCCACCCTCGCATTGGAACAAACCGAAATCCCCATGACGCCGGCGCTATGGCAAGCGAAGGGGGATGTATCGTTTCAACACGACCCGACCAAGCAGAATATCATCGTCGTCAACAAGGGTTATGCAGAACTCAAGAACACCGACTTCAGCAATGGCACGATTGAATTTGACACGAAATTTGCGGGGAAACGAATTGCCGGCATCACCTTCCGTCAACACGATGACGCAGCAGATGCCTTGTATTTTCGACCAAGCATGGACTGCGCCGTTTCGGAAGAATGCATCCAGTACATGCCCACGGCACACCATGTGTTCGAGTGGGATTTATACGGACAGTATCAAACACACGCTCCCATCCATCCCGATGGCTGGAACCATGTAAAGGTGGTGCTCTCCGGCACGCACATGAATGTTTTCATCAACGGTGCGCGCTCGCCAACGCTGGCTGTCGGTACCTGGTCGGTGGCTTTCCTGATGGCCCGATCAGGTTGCATGGGCCTGCATCCTATGCACATCTAAGCATCGCCACCAATTTCGTTGATGGTTTGCCTGTAGTGGCGTCCAGCAACCCAGCGAAGGGTGATCCACGATATGTACGCCACTGGCTCGCTTCGAAGCCGTTCGTCATGCCCAGTCGCATGGATGCCACGCTTCAGGAAAAAACCGGCATGGATCCCCCTTATTCTTCTATGCCAAAACAGTCGGCGTCGTGGAAACCCATAGCGCTCGACCTGGGTGGCTTGGTCAATTTAACGCGATGGTATGGCGATGCGCAGACCGGTCAGGCTATCGCTGGCATTTGGTTGAAGACCATTATCAGTGCTGATCATGGCCAGATAAAGCATGTGGATATTGGATGGACCAGAGAAGTCTGGGTCTTTGTGAACGGTAAGCTGGCGTTCCAAAGCAGGAACCTCTATGGCATCAAGGGCGCGAGCAAAGAGCCCGACGGGCGCCTGTCACTTGCCAATGGATCGTTCGATTTGTCGCTGCAAAAGGGTGCAAACCAGGTTGTCGTGGCCATCGACGACAACTTCGCCGGCGGCCAGCAACATTGGGGATGGGGCCTGGAGATGCGATTGGCAAACACTGATGGCATTCGTCAAGTTGGCGGTGCTGCCGCGAATGCAGACGCTTCGAGTGAATTCTGAAAGCATAAGCCCGGCAGCGCAAAATCTGCTCTCGCTCATCAAGGCGCGCGAGGCTCCTCGACATCGTCGCTCGATCGATTTGCCAGGATGGCACTCGCGATAATCTGAAAGAGATGATCGGCCCGTGGAGCAAATGAGGGCTGGTCAACAGCCCAGCCGAGCGCGGTTATCAGGGCGAACAGGTCGTCCCCGCTCATGTCAGCGCGTGCCGTACCTTCGTCTTGGGCACGCAGCAGCAGTCGCGCGCCTGCCGAGTGCACTGCGGCGCATGAAGCGTAAAGCGCAGAGTCCGGGTTGGTATGGGCGGCCGCCATCATGGCGACGACGCCCCGGTAGCTTCGGGTGAATACCACCAATTCCCGGAACCAGGTGAGAAGTGCTTGGTCAGCCGAAGCCGAGGCTTCGAGTTCGTCTGCCCTCTGAGTCAGTGTGTCCAGATGGGTACACAGCAACGCCTCGAACAAGGCTTCTCGTGTCGGGAAATGACGAAGCAGCGTGGCCAGGCCCACACCGGCGCGGCGGGCGATATCGCGCATCGACGCCCCGGCACCGTGCTCGGCGACGACGTCACGCGAGACCGTGAGGATCTGGCTGCGATTTTTTTGGGCGTCGGCTCGCATGATCGCCTTGACAAGTGGAGCAGTGATCCATATAGTCGAATCCGGATCAGTGGTCCACATGATACCGTGCGATACGGCATTCCACCAGCTTCCGGGCAACTCCACCGAACGAGCACATGACATGAGCAGACTGAATGGAAAGACCGCAGTCATCACGGGCGGCGCCACGGGCATCGGCCTCGCTGCGGCAAAGCGCTTCATCGAGGAAGGCGCTTTCGTCTTCATCTTCGGCCGCCGGCAGAAGGCGCTCGATGCCGCCGTGGCCGCCCTCGGGCCCCATGCCCGTGCTGTGAAGGGCTCGGTCTCCGAGCCGGCCGACCTCGACCGACTGTACGCGGCAGTAAAGGCCGAGCGCGGAACCCTCGACATCGTCTTCGCCAACGCCGGGGCGGGAAGTCCGCTTCCTCTCGGCCAGATCACCGCCGAGCACATCGACGGCATCTTCGACACCAATGTGAAGGGGACGATCTTTACGGTCCAGAAGGCGCTGCCGCTGATGGGCCCCGGCGGTTCGATCATCCTGACCGGATCGAGCGCCGGCACCACGGGCGCCCCAGGATTCACGGCCTACAGCGCAAGCAAGGCGGCAGTGCGCAACCTCGCCCGGACCTGGGCGGAGGACCTGAAGGGCAGCGGCATCCGGGTCAACGTGCTGTCGCCGGGGGCCACGGCAACCGAACTCGCGAAGGAAGCGCTGGGCGAGGAGGGCCAGAAGGCCTACGGTGCGATGACGCCGCTCCTGCGCATGGCCGATCCGGCGGAGATCGGGGCGGTCGCCGCCTTTCTTGCGTCGTCGGACAGCAGCTTCATGACCGCCAGCGAGGTCGCTGTTGACGGTGGCTTGGCACAGCTCTGAGGAGAAAATTCAAATGACACAATCACTAAAGGGCAAAACAGCTCTCGTCACCGGGGCATCGCGGGGCATTGGCCGCGCCATCGCCGAGCGTCTCGCAAGGGACGGTGCGACGGTTGCGCTGACCTACAACGCCGGCAAGTCCGGCGCGGACGAAACGGTCACGGCCATCGAGAAAGCGGGCGGCAGCGCGTTCGCGATCCACGCAGACCTCGTTGACCCGGCGGCCGTCCCGGCCTTGTTCGAGCAACTCGACGACGAGTTCACCCGGCGGAATGGAAGCAAAGCCCTCGACATTCTCGTCAACAACGCGGGCAATTCCGGTTGGGTGGGCTTCAAGGACGCGACGCCGGAGAGTTGGGACACCCTGATGGCGGTCTACGCCCGCGCACCCTTCTTCATCATCCAGGCCGCGCTCGATCGTCTCGCCGATGGTGGACGCATCATCAACATTTCTTCCGCTGCCGCCACGAAGCCCGTGACAGCTGCGCCCGTCTATTCGATGGCGAAGGCGGCCATCAACACCCTGACCCATGCGCTCGCCATCGAGCTGGGGCCGCGCGGCATCACCGCGAACGCCGTAGCACCGGGCTTCACGCGAACGGATGCGAACGCCGACCTCCGGGAGAACCCCGAACTCGTCCAGGCGGTCGAGTCCCAAATCGCGCTGGGCCGCTTTGGCGAGCCTTCGGAGATCGCCGCCGTCGTGGCGTTCCTGGCCTCCGATGAAGGCCATTGGGTGACCGGCCAGACGATTGAAGCGAGCGGCGGTTACAAACTCTGACCTCGCCGAGAAAGAGGAGGAAACATATGAGTTACGCAATCATTGGCTTCGGCGAGATAGGTCACGCACTTGCCAAGGCGTTCGCCCGCAAGGGCATCGAAGTGGCCGTTGCAACCACGCGCGACCCGAAAAGCTTTGCAGCCGATGCGGCCGCGATCGGGCCCACGATTATTCCCAAGACCCTGGCGGAAGCCGTCAAGGCGGACACTATATTTCTGGCTGTCCGTTTCGAATCGCACCCGGAGGTCGCCAAAGCGCTGCCCGACTGGAAGGGGAAGACCGTCATCGATGTGATGAACACGCAGGTGCCGCTTCAGGAACTGGACGGTCTTCCGTCCTCTGCTTTCATCGCGAAGGTGTTCGCCGGAGCGAGGCTGGTGAAAGGCTTCAACCAACTGGTTGCTGCGGTTCTTGGCCAGGATCCGGCCGTACACGGTGGCAGGAGGGTCGTGTTCCTGGCGAGCGACGACGACGGCGCCGCAGCGGAGGTTGGTGCGCTTGCGGAAAAACTCGGCTTCGCACCGATCCAGCTTGGCAGGCTTGCGGAAGGTGGATTGCTTGTGCACGCGCGCGGAAAAAGCTGGGGGCACCTGATCTTCAAGGACTTGCTCAGGTTCGACCGATGAATCGTGCATGAGCATCATCGGCATCATCGGATCAGGCAACATGGCCGCAACGATCGACGGCCTTGCCACCAAGGCCGGACACGCTGTCGAGGTGATGAGTCGCGTCGTTACGGCATGCACTTTTCGAGAGCCACACCAGTGGCGGCGACCATCCGGCGCCAACCGTCGATCGCTAATCATCTATCGACGGTTCGTCGCACAAGGACCACGCTTCAACGAATATCTGAAGTTCCACTACCCCGCTATGCGATGCGGGCGATCCAATGGTTGCTCCTCACGACGAGACTTACCTCAATGAAACGTGCCTCGATATGCTTTTTCACCGCATTGATGATTTTGCCTTTGGGGGCGATGGCGCAGTCACGCACACCATCACCCGATCAACTCACCAAGGACACGGTGGACGTGAAGCACGTCATGTCTGCATACCATGAAGCAATTGTGACGCATGACGGTGCCCGGCTGGCGAGTCTGTTCATTCCTCAGGGAAGCACCTGGCTGAATGTTCTTTCGGACAAGGCGTTTACGCGTTTGCGCACAACCAAACCTGGCATCCCGAAGATCAAGGTGGGTAACTACCAGGACTTCGCCAAGATTGTGTCGCAATCGACCAAGCACATGGATCCTGAGCACCAGCATGTTCGTATCCAAAGCGACGGCACAATTGCCTCGGTCTATTTTGATTACGCCTTCATGATCGACGGAAAGCCGGAAAACCGCGGTAGTGAAACCTGGACACTAGTGAAGGGGGATGATGGGTGGCGTATTGCCACGATCATCTACTCGTCGAACCCAGTAGGCCTCTGACACCTGGACGTTTGACGGCCGCGCCTCGGGACAAAGTGTGCGGGTTTCATCGCGTGTGCAGAATTCCGCGTAAACGGGCTCCATGCCCGCGGGGTATTCCAGACGCCTGGTACCGAACTGTCCCGTTCGCAACATAGCTGATCTCTCTCTACGGGACCCGACGTTGAGCGTCCTGCAGTTTGTCGTGAATCAGTCGGATTCATGGCTTGGGTATGAGGCAGGTGACGATGAACAGAAGTAAGGCATGGACATGGGGCCGCGGTGCAGCACTGTACTTGGGCCTGACGGCCGGCACCGTAGCCTCAGCGACCTCGAGAGATTCGGGCTCGATACGCGCTGTCACCATGAACGCTGGTTCAATTAGTTCCAGCTCGTCCGCATCCTTGCCGATGGCGGCACGGTGGCAAGTGACGGGTGATGTCAGCTTCAAGCAGAAAGAAGGGTTCCCGAGTGGCCTGATGGTCATGAGCGCAAGCAAGGGGCATGACGAACCCCAGGCCCGACTCAAGGGGGTGGGGTTCGAAAACGGCACTATTGAATTCGACGTGAAGCCTATTGATGACGAATGGCCGACAGTACGCTTCCGAGTGCACGACGCAAGCACCGCCGAAGAATTCTACATCCGCCCCGAGCCAGACTGCTCGGTAGCCATAGACTGTGTGCAATACGCACCGATAATCCGTGGCCGCATGCTGTGGGACAGCAATTACGAATACCAGCACTCGGCGCCTTTCCGCGACAACGAGTGGAACCACGTCAAGCTGGTGATCTCAGGCCGTCGCATGAACGTCTACATCAATCGGCTGGCACGACCGGCGCTTGTGGTTGGAGACCTGGAGGGAGCGGGTGGCGCCGGCTGCGTCGAGCTGCAAGGGCCGGCCATCTTTACCGATGTGGTGGTCGCGCCGGGCGATATCGACGGTTTGTCGCCCAAGCCACTACCCGATCCCACCGCAAGCGATCGTGGCTACCTGCGCCACTGGCGAATATCGGGACCTTATCCGCTGATGGCACATGCCGAGCCAGTAACCTTTGGTGATCTGCCGAACGTGCGCTCGGCCTGGTTGCCTATTCAGGCCGAACGCTTGGGGGTGGTGAACTTGGCGCGTCGCATGGACCCTGCCAGCGACCGCAAAGTGCCGCGCTACACATGGTTGAAAACCACCCTGCATTCGGAGCGCAGCCAGGTGAAGCAGGTTTCGCTGGGTTACCTTCGCATAGTCACGGTATTCGTAAATGGGCAGCCCGTCTTCAGCGGGAAAAACCTCTACAACACGCCCAGCGAGCGCAAGCAGCCGGATGGACGCTTAGGTCTGGAAAATGGAAATTTCGAGCTCCCCCTGAAAAAAGGTGACAATCAAATCGTGGTGGCTTTACGCAGCAACTCGCCGGATATGGCCGATCACTACGGCTATGGCTTCCGTTTCCATATAGATGGCCCCAGCGGACTCAATATCGGCGACTGAGGCTTCATTTGTGAAGCATATGGTCTCACGCGCGGCTACGGCGCAGTTCGAAGGAGTTGGGGCATCCCGTCGCCGGGACAAGGAATCGTCTCCTCGAGATAGCCACGCCGCGCCAGCGGTTTCAATTGCGTATCAGGCTGAGTAATACATCGATGAAAATATCAAATGCCGCAACAAAGCGCTTTCTCACTGCCGCCATCGCCCTTCTAGTAGGGAGCACCCATTTCACCAACGCATCCGCCCAAGCAATGGGTACGCATCGGTGCTCCTGATTCACCATATCACCCATCCAAGGTTGCGAGTCGGCGAGTCAGCGCCACAGGTATTTGGGGCGCAACGTGTGGCAGGTGCCATGCAGGGCGTGCCCAACACCGTATTGACCCAACAACCTTCAAAGAAATCGGCACCATGCCGCTTGAACTGAAAGACCACGACGCTAAACCGCGTCAGGAGGATTTGTCATGAGTCACCCAATGCTTTTCACGCCGATACACGTAGGCAATCTGGCATTAGGCAATCGCATCGTGATCGCGCCCATGGCCCAGTACTCGGCCCAGGACGGAAAGATGAGTGATTGGCACCTGATGCATCTCGGCCAGCTGGCGATTTCGGGTGCGGCTGCACTAACCATTGAGGGGACGGCCGTTACACCCGAGGGACGCACCACTTATGCCGACGTAGGACTCTATTCGGATGAGTGCGAGGTCGCCATGGCGCGAGTGCTGCGCGGCATTCGGCGATGGTCAGATACACCGATTGGAATCCAGCTCAACCATGCTGGCCGAAAGGGATCTCGGCAGAAGCTATGGGAAGGTGGCGCCCAGATTCAACCTGACCACGCAAATGGTTGGAGCACGTACGGCCCATCCCCGATCGCCGTGACGAGCGATGAAATACCACCCATCGCCTTGGACCGTGATGGCCTGGCCACTATTCGCGACGCCTTTGCGGACGCAGCACGACGTGCCTCAGCGCTTGGGCTGGATTTCATACAGATTCTCGGCGGACATGGCTATTTACTCCATCAATTTCTCTCGCCCCTCTCAAACCATAGGAACGACGAATATGGCGGCTCAGTTGAGAACCGAATGCGCTTCCCGCTCGAGGTTTTTGATGTCGTGCGAGAAGCGTTTGCACACGATCGCCCCGTCACCATGCGGGTGTCCGCGACGGACTGGGTGGACGGTGGGTGGTCCATCCAGGATACCATCACATTTGTGAAGGCATTGGAGGCCAGAGGCTGTGCCGCCATCAATGTCTCAAGCGGCGGTTCCAGCCCAACGCAGCAAATTCCAATCGGCCCCAGCTATCAGGTTCCTTTTGCCAGGGCAGTGAAGGAAGCGACGATGCTCCCAGTTGTCGCGGTCGGCATGATCACGGAGTTCGAGCAGGCCGAATCCATACTCAGCACGGGGGATGCCGATCTGGTCGCGCTCGCGCGGGCCATGCTCTTCGATCCTCGTTGGCCTTGGCACGCTGCAGCCCACTTCGGAACTCAAGTCCGAGCGCCTGATCAATATCTTCGCGCCCAACCCGGTCGGCTGCGAAAGCTGTTCGTTTAAATGCGCCTTGTCAGAAGCCCCATTCGCAAGCCTATTGCACTGACGCGAGGCTCAGACGAGCACATGGTCGGCATCAGAATTGGAATGCACCGTGGTCAGGCGATCGCTTCTTTCAGTGAATTCGGCTACCCGGTGTCACACTCACACCACCGATGGTGGGCGACATTTCTTTGAAGGATGCTGGCCTTTGGCGAACGGAAAAGTGTTGGCGCGATGCCGCTCGAGACGATGAAGCTGGTCGCCGACGATGTGCGTGGCGGGGTATTGAATGCCTGCAGGCGCTATTTGCCGGAAGAAGCGCCACGTACGGTTGCACGACGCATTATCGAACTCACGAATTCGTAATGTTGAAGATGCTGAAGCGCTTGCATTGGCCAGCCGCCTGGTAATTCAACGACTTGTTGATTACTGAACTTCACGAAGCGATACCTATATCGCGAGGAAAATCATGCGGAACAAGCGTAACGTGAACATGCTCCTCGTCGGCCTCGCCCTCGTTTCATGCGAGGGCGCCGCTTTTAGCTCGGAATACCGCATCTCGGGTGCAAGCCAATCCGTCACGGATGCGCAAGCACTGCTTTCGCGTGTCACACGCCTGCCCACCGCATTTCTCGACATTATGGGTTCCGAGGGTAACCATGAGCGCATTACGTCTCACATACTGACGCCGGAAGAGCGGGAAATGGTCCGCCAATCGCTTACGGCACTTGCGCCGCTTCAGCAACGCGTGATGCTGCAGCATCTGGCATCCATCAGTTTCGCCGACGGCATGCCCAACAGCGCCCTGACTTACCCTGCGAAAGGGCGGCCGGGGTTCTTCAACATCACCATTCGCGCCGGCGTGTTGCACGAGACAGTCTCGCAACTCCTGAACCACAAGGAAAACGCATGCTTCGCGCACGAAAATCCAGGTTCGCGCGTGGTTATCGACGCCGGCCGGATGCCCGCCTTGACCTATATCCTGCTGCATGAATCCACCCATGTCGTCGATGCGTCGATTGGACTTACCCTTGATACGGCCAAGAGGCGCGGACTCGACAAGCCCATTGGTGAGTTCGGGCAAGGCGTCTGGGTCGACTGGAAAAACCCCGTTCCCGCGTATGCCAGCGCCGCATTACAGGTTGGCTGCTACCACCATGGCGGAAAGGATGCTGACATTTCAGCGGCGCCCGTCGTTTACCAGGCACTGGCTGGCACGCCCTTTCCTTCGCTTTACGCCACGGCCAGTGAGCACGAATACATTGCCGAACTCACGGCATATTCGGCGCTGTCACAACGGTTCCACCAGCCTTATACGATCACTGTGTACTTGAACGATGTACCGGTATATAAGCTCAACCCGATGAAGGACGCGCTAGTAAGAGCACAGGTGTCGAAGACTCGTATTTTCTACGGGACAATGGGCGATTCATCCATGTCATCGGGCAAGACATGGTAGCGACTATTTTTTATCCATGGCTCAATCGTGGGTGCCGTGTTGCCGCTTAGATGACCTGGCCAGACGCAAGGAATGGGTTGGGTGACCAGAGTGGACGCACGCAACCTTCGGGCGTGTCCTGGACATCGTGATTGGGTCCGGGCAGGGCGCTGTCGATCGATCTAGCTTCCTCGAATATTCTTCAGGTAGCTGTACAAGCTGGCGCGGGAAATCCCCAGGCGCTTGGCGACGACTGGCGGTGAATTACGAACGCTCAGTAGGCCGGCCGCATCCAATTCGCCGATGAGTTGCCGTCGCGTCCGTGGATCCATAAGGGAGGCAGCCATGCCATGCCTCGTCTCGAATTCGCCAACGGCACGTTCCAGCGCCTGGCGCCAGTTGTCATGGAAGAACGGTGCATGGGGCTCCAGCGAGCTCGGCAGGAAGGCCAGGGAGGCCAGCTGTTCTCCTATGCTCTCCAGCACCGAGACGTCGAAATTGATACACATCATTGCGATCGGCCGCGCTTGGTCATCGCGCAGCGTGGCGGTGATCGAGCGCAGATTGTGCCCATCGCGATTGACCTTGCGGTAGGGGCCAATGACATCCTGTTCCAGGACTGCCTCGTCGAACCGCTCTCCGGCTGAGGAATCGCCCACGCGCCTCTTTGAGAAGGCGTTGACGATGTAAGCGATCTGGTGACGAGTCAGATCGTGGATCACCACCTCGACGTGTGGCTTGAAGAGAGCGGCCACCGCATCGGCGATGGGGAAATAGCGGTTCAACACAGAATGGGATGTCTTTCGGGTATTGGCCATGGTGTCCATACGTAGGGATGGTGGTCCCTTGTGTCGATGCGAAATTGGATATATTGTCCAGTCTACACTATTTGTCCATGCCTAGCCAATGAACGTCCCGACCGTGGCCCGCCAGTATCTCCGACGCCTCTCCATGACGAGAAGATTTCCCTCGCTGTGCATCGGTCTGATGGCGCTGGTGATGATCGCCTCGATGACAGGCCGTGCCGCGGCACAGGTCGGCACGGGGCCGCTGGCGGTTCCCCTGCCGCCAGCGCTGCGCACCCCGTTGGACCGGCCGTTCAAGGGCACGGTGAAACTGGCTGTTCGCGCCACCGACATCGACCACCAGGTTTTTGTCGTGCACGAGACGATTCCCGTGGAGGCACCGGGCGATACGGTCCTGCTCTATCCGAAATGGGAAGCTGGCAGCCATGCCCCGACCGCCACCGTAACGGAGTTGGCTGGTTTGACAGTGCAGGTTGACGGCAAACCAGCGGACTGGACCCGTGATCCGGTGCATATGCACGCCTTCCACGTCGAGGTGCCGAAGGGCGGGCGTTCGATCACGCTTGATTTCCAGTTCCTCGCACCGTCCTCTTCCCACTTGTTGCGACCAGACATGGTCATTGTGCCTTGGCAGCATGTACTGCTCTATCCGGCGGGTTGGTATGCCCGCGACATCCTCGTGGCTGCGAGGGTAGTCATCCCGAGCGGGCTCACGCCGTACACGTCACTCGCATTCCATACCGGAAGCGATGACGCGCTGGATTTCCAGCCGGTCATGCTGGACCAGTTGGTCGACGCGCCTGTCTATGCCGGCAGATACACGCGCCGGATTGCGCTCAACGAAGTTGCGGCCAAGCCAGTGTTCCTGGATCTGCTGGCCGACAAGAAAGAAGACCTCGCCGTCACCGACATACAGATCAGGCACCTCCAGGTATTGATCGCGCAGGGCCTCAAAACCTTCGGCACAGAACCGTACCGTCACTACGACGCGATCGTCACCTTGAGCAATGTGATTTCACCTGACGGTGGCGGTGGCGGCATCGAGCACCTGGAGGAGGGTGAGGACAACCTCCCTGCTGCCTACTTCACCGATGCCCCTGCACAACTGAACAACCTCGACCTGATCGCGCACGAATACGTCCATGCATGGAACGGATTGTGGCGAACGCCGACCGACCTATGGTCGCCTACCCTCAACTGGCCAGCCAGGGGATCGTTGCTTTGGGTATATGAAGGGCAGACCGAATTCTGGGGACGCGTGCTGGCCGCCCGCGCCGGTTTGCGCACTCGCCAGGAAACCCTCGACAAACTGGCGCTGGATGCTGATTTCGTTGCCAATCGCACGCGTCGCCGCTGGAAGGATTTGCAGGACAGCACCAACGATGCGATCTACATGGCCAAGCACCATGTCGCGTGGCGCAGCTGGCAGGGGCGGGAGGACTATTACTCCGAAGGGGTGCTGTTATGGCTGGACGTTGATGCGCGATTGCGCGAGTTGAGCCACGGCCGGCGTAGCCTCGACGACTTCGCGCGCCTCTTTTTCGCCAAGGACGCCCCCCAGGCTACGCGTACCTACAACTTCCACGATGTCTGCGCTGCGTTGAACATGATCGCACCGGATGATTGGGCGACATTCCTCGGGCGGCACCTGCATACCCACAGCACGGATGAAGCGCTCGTGGGCCTTGCCCGTGCCGGCTGGAAACTTGTGTACACCGATGTGCCCACCGAAACCTTTCGTCAGAACGAAGCGGAAGCCGGCGTCACCGACCTCGACGACTCGATCGGCCTCGAGATCGACGCAGACGGCCGCGTCCAGTCCGTGCAATGGGATGGGCCGGCGTTCCGTGCCGGCCTGTCGCCTGGCGCGCGCGTGACCGGGGTGGATGGGCAGGCCTTTTCGACGCAGGCATTGCTCGATGCCGTCCGGGTTTCCGCAACAAAGCCATTGAACGTTCGCGTCGACGCCAATGGCAACCGGCGCATGGCCGTGATCAGCTACCAGGGCGGCTTGCGTTACCCTCACCTCGAACGCATCGCCGGTATGCCCGACCGGCTCTCGAAACTGCTCGACGCGCGATGAATACGGGACGGTACATCATCGGGATCTTGGGTGCCCTCGCGTGGACCATGCCTTGTTTGGCATCTGGTCGCGCCCTGAATCCGGGTCCGATCCCACTGGCAAGCATCCGCGATGTGCGCGACCTCGGTGAAGTGAGCCTGTCACCAGATGGTCGGTCCGTAGCAGCCACTGTGGTTTCCTCCATAGCCGAGGGCGGACAAACACATATCTGGCTCCTGAAGCGCGATGGACATACGTCCCGTCAGCTCACGTCGTCATCGGACGCTGGCCTGGGAGAAAGTGATCCTGCCTGGTCTCCAGATGGAAACGCGCTCTACGTCCTGTCAGGGGGCGATGCGGTCGATCGCATCACGATGACACCCACCACAAGCAGCTCGGTCAGTACCAGCGTAATGCTCAGACCGAACCGGAACGGATGTTCAGCCAGACCGGAATCCGCATCCCACGAAGTTCCGCTTGTGCTCCCCGTACACCCGCGCCAGGTGGATTGCGCTCTTGCCCAGACCTCACACCGCGGACAAGGCCACAGCATCAGCGCCTGCCGGCAGGCATAAGGGGCTTGTCGGATCGTTGACTGCCCGCCACACCGCCTCGGTCACGTCGGATGTCTTCGTTACCGGGTCGGCTGATTGCGCCCAGCGTTCGAACACCTTCTGGACCAGTCCGGCGTACGCCTCCGGGACGCCCCCCTGCATGCGGGATCGCGCGTTCTCGCCGAAGCGGGTTTCTGGTGCCCGGCCCGGCAGCACGAGCCGAACCCGAACGTTGAACGATTCCAGCTCAAGCGCCAGCGATTCAGTGAACGCATTCACGGCCGCCTTGCTCGCGGTGTAGACGGACAGGAGTTGGAGCGGCTTCAGCGTAACCGAAGAGGTGACGTTGACGATCACGCCGCTCTTGCGCTCGCGGAATTGGGGCAACACCGCCTGAGTCATCGCGATGGTGCCCAGAGTGTTGGTTTCGAACACGTCGCGTGCCACGTCCATCGATGTGCCTTCCAGTGCGTTGAGCAAACCGATGCCGGCGTTGTTCACCAGTGCGTCGATGGAACCGGCCGCATCGATGAGCGCGCGGATGCTTCGCGGGTCGGTCACGTCGAGCGGCAGCACGCGCAGGCGCTCGGAGCGCGGCAACAGGTCTTCCCGTGGCGTGCGCATGGTGGCGATGACCTGCCAGCCGCGGCCGAGGAAGTCCTTGGCGATCCCGAGGCCAAACCCGGACGAACAACCAGTGATCAGTACGGTTTTCATAGAAGCTCCTGAGTGGAGTAGTGCGGAAGACGCACCACGATAGGCGCTGGTAGCCGGATCAACTACTATCGAAAGTCCTTATTTAATTTGCCATCGTCCGGTCATGGCCGATCCGCTCTCCGAAGTCGTCACGCTGCTTCAGCCCGGAGCTGCCTTTTCCAAGGTGGTCAACGGTGCTGGGCGGTGGCGGGTGCGCCGCACCGAGCTTGGGCGTCCGTTCTATTGCGTGGTCCTTGAGGGATCCTGCCGGCTTGCCGTGGAAGGGCGCGAGCCGTTGGTGCTGCTGGCCGGAGATTTCGTGCTGATCCCCGCCGCGCATAACTTCGCAACCTCGAGCATTGATCCACCGGATGACGGCCCGGATGCGCCCCCCACCATCCTGCCCGGTGGTGAATTCCGCCTCGGCGCGCTGGAGGGGCCACCGCAGGTGCGCATGATGGTCGGCTACTGCGTCTTCGGCTCGCCGGATGCCGCCATACTGGTTTCGCTGTTGCCACAGTTGGTGCACGTGCGCGGCGAGCAGCGGCTCGCCACGCTGGTGCAGCTGGTGAACGAGGAATCGCGCGGACAGCGGCCTGCCCGCGAACTGATCCTCACGCGCCTGCTGGAGGTGCTGCTGATCGAAGCGCTGCGATCCTCCGCGGGCACCGCTGCATCGCCCGGATTGCTGCGTGGCCTGGCCGACGCGCGCCTGGCCGTCGCGATAAGGCGCATGCATGAGATGCCGACGCGCCCATGGACGGTGGCGCACCTGGCGAAGGAAGCCGCGCTGTCGCGCTCGGCGTTCTTCGAGCGCTTCAACCGCGCCGTAGGAGTAACGCCCATGGAGTACCTGCTGGCCTGGCGGATGGCGCTGGCCAAAAAGCTGCTTCGCAACCGGGACGTCGCCATCGCGGACGTCGCCGAGCGTGTTGGCTACAGCTCAGCGAGTACATTCAGCGTCGCCTTCAGCCGCCACGTCGGCATGCCACCCGCACGCTATGCCCGCGAACGAGGGTGATTAGTCGGTGTTATCGAGGGTAGACGTCGATACGGGGCCCCACGTTGCGCGAGAGGTCGTTACGCGAGATCTTGCGACCTCACTCCTCGAGTTCGAAACCTCCGCCACTCCGGCCTATGATCAGAGCGTTGGAGCTTGGTCGGAAGGACAGGGGCTATGGGGATCTCTATCGAGGGGGTTGTCAGCAGCAAGCTGGGGCTGGCTTCACATCAGAATGCCGTGCCGCTGCTGCGGCAGCTGAACGTCTCAAATGACGGTACGGAAGGTCTTGACGACCTCGTCCTGGAGCTTGAGGCGAGCTTGCCGTTCGCGAGCCCGAAGAGCTGGCGTATCGACCGTCTGGGACCTAACTCGTCGATGGCGATCCCTGACCGCGATGTTGAGCTCAGGGAAGGTTACCTGGCGGACCTGACCGAGAGTATGCCGGCGTCGGTACACCTTCGCTTGCGATCAAGCACCGGCATCCTCGTGGAACAGCGTTTCCCTGTCGAACTGTTGGCTCGCAACCAGTGGGGTGGCGCAGGAAGCATGCCGGAACTATTGGCTGCGTTCTGTATGCCCAACGACCCGGCAGTCGACAGGGTGCTCAAGAGCACGTCCGATGTGCTGCGCCGGGCCGGGCGGACTGATGGGATCGATGGTTATGGGGCTGGCTCCCGCAAGCGGGTTTGGGAGCTGACCTCTGCTGTCTGGTCCGCAATGTGCGGGTACCAGGTCAGCTATGTGCTACCTCCAGCAAGCTTTGAGCAGGAGGGCCAAAAGATCCGGTCTCCGTCGCAAGTGCTCGACGGTGGCGTCGGCACCTGCCTGGATACCGCGCTCTTGTTTGCAGCGGTCCTGGAACAGGCTGGCCTCAATCCCGTTCTCCTGATGACCAAGGGGCATGCATTCGCGGGGGTCTGGCTACAGCCCCAAGAGTTTGCACAAGTTCTCAACGAAGACGCTTCAGCGGTCCGTAAACGGATCGAGCTTCAGGAGCTGCTGGTCTTCGAGACCACGTTGGCCACACAGTCGCCCGCTCCGGGATTCAGCCATGCGGTCGATGTCGCCAAGCGCCAGCTGACCGACGACGACTTCGTCATGGCTGTCGATTTGCGCCGCGCCCGCATGCAGAAGGTGCGGCCACTGAGCGTGTCCGCAAAGGCCGCAGGAGAGACACATGACGAGCAAGCTCCGAAAGTCAGCGAAGCTCTGGAATCAGCCCCTGAGCTGCCGGCCTTCGACATCGAGGTCGAAGAGGTGCCGGCCACTGCAGCCGACAAGTTGGAGCTGTGGCAACGCAAGTTACTCGACCTGACTACACGAAACCGCCTCCTGCACTTGCCTGATAGCGCCAAGGTGATTCGCCTAGTCTGTCCGGATCCAGCGGGACTTGAAGACATCCTTGCCGCCAACAGAAGTGAACCGCCCCGGTTTTCGTGGAGGCTGTTTGGTTTAAGTCAGGCCTCCACGGTGGCTGCCTGACTGGCGAGTTGCCGGTAGTAGTTTGCCTCGGCCTCTGCCGGTGGGATATAGCCGATCGA